>VBAL01000177.1 GCA_005888595.1 Candidatus Segetimicrobium genomatis | reverse complement strand
AGCGCATGGAGTGTCGTATGCAGATCATGGTACAACGTCGTATCGGACGCGAGCTTCCCGAGCGTCCCCTGTCCACTGTCCGCCTTCGCGAGCAGCAGGTTGAGCGATTGCGTCGCCTGGCCGAGGTGATTGGTGAGGCGGGTCAGGTTGGTGGAGAGGGTGTCGAGCCGCTTCCCCGCCCCCGAGGCGAGCAGCGTGTCCATGTGGCTCATCACGCGCTCGGCCGCGGCGAGCGTCGTCGTCGTCTGCTTGATCAGCGGCCCGCTGCCCATCTCGGTGAGAACGTTCATCCCCCGCTGCGTCGCGACCAGCGTGTTGTGAATGTCCACGGCGAGCTGGTCGCTGACGAGCCCGGTGGCGTTGCCGATCAGCTCGTTCGCGCGCGTCGCCACCCCGCTCGCGATATCGGTGAGCCCGGGCGGGTTGCTGCCCACGATGAAGCGGTCGGAGGGGAGCGGGTCCTTGTCGTCCGAGCCGGGACTGTAGGCGATGTACATGGCGCCGAAGAAGTCCTTCGACGTGACGACGGCGCTCGCATCCACGTGGGGTCGCACCGCGGGGTCGTTCAGGTCGAGGGTGACGGTCACCCGCCCCACGCGCTCGAGGATCACCTTCCCGACGCGGCCCTTGTTCACCCCCGAGACCAGGACGGGATCGCCCTCTTTCAGGCCGCTCACGTTGGCGAACACGGCCCGCGCGGTGACGCGGTTGGTGCGCAGCGAGCGTCCCGTGAGCCAGAACATGCCGGCCACGAAGACCACGAGGCCCAGCAGCACCATCGCGCCGACGCCGACCTCCTGCTTATACGTGAGATCCATCGTCGCTCTCGCTCTGGATGACGGCCATCTCGAGGTCGCGCTCGAGGAACTGGTGCACCGCCGGGTCCTTGGACTGCAGGATCTCTTCGCTCGTGCCCACGGCGCGGATCTTCGCCTGCCACAGCAGGGCGATGCGGTCGGCCACGCGGAACGCCCCGCGCACGTCGTGCGTCACCACCACGCTGGTGACGCCGATCTCCTGCTGCAGCCGCTCGATCAGCCCGTCGATCACGTCGGCGTTCACCGGGTCGAGCCCGGACGTCGGCTCGTCGTACAGCAGGTACTTGGGCTTGCCCGCGATCGCCCGGGAGATGCTGACCCGCTTGCGCATCCCCCCCGACAGCTCGGCCGGGAACTTCTGCGCCACCTCCGGCGCCAGGTTGACGAGGCGCAGGCACTCCCGCACCCGGTCCGTGCAGTAGCCGTCGTCCCTGTAACAGGTCTCGTCGGTGATGCCGAGGCGGATGTTCTCGTATACGCTCATGGAGTCGAACAGCGCGCCGGCCTGGAACACGTACCCGATGTGGGAACGCAGCTCCGCCAGCTCCTTGCGCCGGAGCAGCGGCACGTGCAGCCCGTCCACGATCACGTCGCCCGAGTCGGGCTTGATGAGGCCGATGATGTGCTTCAGCAGCACGCTCTTGCCCACGCCGGAGGGGCCGAGCAGGGCGACCGTCTGGCCGTCGTCGACCCTTAAGTCGACCCCGTCCAGCACCACGTTGTCCAGGAACCGCTTGGAGAGGTGCTGGAGCTCGATCATCCCAGCAACAGCTTGGTAATCACGGTATCGAGCAGCAGGATGGTGACGCACGAGGCGACGACCGCCGCGGTGGTCGAGCGTCCCACGCCCTCGGCGCCCTGCTGCGTGTTGTAGCCGATGTAGCAGGGGATGATCGTCACGGTCGCCGCGAAGAAATAGGACTTGATGAGGGAGTACCACAGATCGAGCGGCCGGAAGAAGTAGCGCGCCCCGTACACGAAGTCCGCATCGGTGATGCCGAGCGTGGATTTCGCGGTGACCCAGCCGACCAGGACCCCGAAGGTGTCGGCGAACATGATGAGGGGGGGGATCACGAACAGTCCCGCGATCACGCGCGGCAGCAGCAGATGGCTGATGGGCGAGCGGCCCAGGCTCTCCAGCGCGTCGATCTGCTCGGTGACCCGCATGGTGCCGAGCTCGGCGGCGTAGCGCGCGCCGATGCGGCCGGCCAGGATCAGCCCGGAGAGCACGGGGCCAAGCTCCAGGATCATCGACTCGACGATGACCCCGCCCGCGACGTACAGCGGCAGCTGGCCGGTGAACTGATAGCCGGTCTGCAGGCTGGTCACGGCGCCGGCGAAGCCCGAGACGAGGAGGACGATGAACAGGCTGCCGTAGCCGGTGTTGACGGCCTGCTCGACCATGCGGGGCAGCCAGATGCGCCACTCGGTGAGGCCGCGCACCATGTCGAACAGCAGGAAGGTGAAACGGCCGGCGTGGCCCGCGGTGCGGAGGCTCCACCGCCCGACGTCGCGACGCAGATCGAGGGCGACGGGGACACCGTTCATCGGTGTATCTTGTGTCTCCATGGGCGCCAAGTCTACCCCCCGAGCGTCTAAAGTACAAATCGCGCAACGGTTTACCAGAAAGCTCCTCGCGTGGTACGCCCGCGCGGGGCGTGACCTGCCGTGGCGCCGCACGCGCGATCCCTACCGCATCGTCGTGAGCGAATTCATGCTGCAACAGACGCAGGTGAGCCGGGTGCTGGAGTATTACCCGCGCTTTCTGGCGCGCTTTCCCACCGTCGACCACCTGGCGCGCGCCCGGCCCAAAGCGGTGCGCGAGGCATGGGAGGGGCTCGGGTACTACGCTCGAGCTGCGAATCTCCACGCGCTTGCGCGCGTGGTCAGTCGAGATTTCGATGACAGGTTGCCGTCAGACCCGGAAGCACTTCTCAAGCTGCCAGGGGTGGGACCATACACGGCAGGCGCGGTGGCGACGTTCGCCTACGAGAAGCCCGTCCCGGCCGTGGATACGAATGTGGCGAGGGTGATTCGGAGGTTCTTCTTCGGGGAAAGGGGAAAGGGGAATGGGGAAAGGGACATCTGGCGGCTCGCGGGGCGACTGGTGCCAAAGGAGGGCAAACGAGCGTGGGAAGGATGGCAAGAGGGCGTGGAAGTACAATCAGGCGGTGATGGAACTAGGAGCGCTGATCTGTGTGGCGAGGAGGCCGAAGTGCCCTGAGTGCCCTGTGAGAAAAGAGTGCGGCTATGGGGCTAAGAGGCTAAGGGGCTAAGGGGCTATAGCCGCCTAGCCGCTTAGCCTCCTAGAGTCTTCCCACCGTCGCGGCTCCCATTGCTATCAAGGCCAGTCCCCCTGCAACCGACGCCGTGATTATCTGACGCTTCCGTAGTGCGGAGAACGTCTCGGGCAGCTCCCCCCTCGCATCCAGCTGCATCCTCCCCAATCGTGCGGCCGTCGGGACCACAACTCCGATCGCGAGCAGTGCGCCGAGCAGTCCCGCTCCCATCATCACGGTGAGCCAGCCCGGCATCGTGCCGGAGCGCATGTACTCCATGCTCATGATCACGCCGGACAGGACCACCGCCACCGCGCCCGGTCCGACGAGCAGCCGCTGGATCGCGCCGATCAGCCGATAGGCGGCGAGTCGCTCGGCCGGCGCGAACGACTTGGCCGTGACACCGGCCACCATCGTGGCGATGCCGCTGCCCAGCCACAGCGTGAACCCGATCACGTGCACCAGCAGCCAGAAGCCCTTCATTCTCCTG
>VBAL01000176.1:4380-4866 GCA_005888595.1 Candidatus Segetimicrobium genomatis | reverse complement strand
CTCTCTGGCCGGGGCACGTTTGTGTGTGGCCTGACGGGATTTTGGCAGGCCTCGACAGCGTCTGAGCCAATTCTCACGGCGCGGGTCGAGCGAATGGCGGCCACCCTAACCCACCGGGGTCCCGACGACTCGGGCACCTGGGTGGACGCCACGGCGGGGATCGCCCTCGGGTTCAAACGGCTCGCCATCATCGATCTCTCGCCGACCGGGCGTCAGCCCATGGTCTCCATGGATGGTCGCTTCGTCATCGTGTGCAATGGTGAGATCTACAACTATCGCGAGCTCCGGGAGGAGCTTGGCTGCCGGGGTCGGAGGTTCCGCGGCCACTCGGATACCGAGGTGATTCTCGAGGCCTGTGCCGAATGGGGCATCGAAGCCGCCCTCGACAGGTTCGTCGGCATGTTCGCGTTCGCGGTCTGGGATCGTGTGGAGCGCGAGCTCACCTTGTGCCGGGACCGGCTAGGTAAGAAACCGCTTTATTACACT
>VBAL01000176.1:604-4251 GCA_005888595.1 Candidatus Segetimicrobium genomatis | reverse complement strand
CCGGAGTGCGCAAGCTGCCGCCAGGGCACCTTGCTGTGATCCGACCAGGCCGCGAGCCGGAGATCCGGTGCTACTGGGACGCCGGCCTGATCGTTCAGAGGGCCCTGGAGAATCGCCCAGCGATCTCCGATGCCGAGGCGGTAGAGGGGCTCGATGGGTTACTGCGGACTGCAACGGCGTGTCGGATGATCGCCGATGTTCCCCTCGGCGCTTTCCTGTCTGGTGGTGTGGACTCCTCAACCGTCGTGGCGCTGATGCAGGCCCAGAGCTCTCGTCCAGTGAAGACATTCAGCATCGGCTTTCACATCGAGAGGTACAACGAAGCCGAGGCGGCGAAGGCGGTCGCAAAGCACTTGGGCACAGAACACACAGAGCTCTACGTGACACCAGGCGAGGCGCTCGCCGTCATTCCATGCTTGCCCGACGTCTATGACGAGCCGTTCGCGGACTCGTCACAGATTCCAACGCTGCTCGTCTCGCAACTCGCTCGCCGTAAAGTCACGGTCGCATTGTCCGGCGACGGTGGCGACGAAAATTTGGCGGAAGACGCAGTTCCTCCCAGCGGCCGTCCGTCGCCTCGCCGCCGGCTCCATCGAGCGCGTATCCCCAGGGCGCTGGGACGCGCTGTACCGAGCAGTAGAACCCACGTTGCCGTCGAGGTGGCGGCAGATGCTCCCTGGCGACAAACTGCACAAGCTCGCGGCGCTCTTGGTCTTGGACGGTCCCGACGCCATCTATCAGCGCCTAGTCTCGTCGTGGCACCATCCTTTCGACGCCGTCCTTGGCGCACGCGAGCGGCAAGCGCTTCTCCTCGATCCAGCCCTCGGCCAGAACATCCCCAATTCTACAGAGCGGATGATGTTCACAGATCTCGTCACCTACCTGGCCAACGATATCATGGTGAAAGTTGACCGGGCGAGCATGGCGGTCGGCCTCGAGGTGCGTGGGCCACTGCTCGACCATCGAGTCGTGGAGTGGGCTTGGCGCTTGCCGCTGACTCTCAAGCGGAGAGCTGGGCACAGCAAATGGGTCCTACGACAGGTTCTGTACCGCTACGTGCCTCCGGAGCTGGTGGAACGACCCAAGAGCGGCTTCGGTGTCCCGATTGATGTTTGGCTACGGGGTCCGCTCCGTGAATGGGCCGAAGGGCTCCTCGACGAACGGCGGCTGGAACAGGACGGATTTTTCCGACCCGAGCCCATCCGCGAGGCGTGGCGACGGCATTTGAGTGGCCACTACAATCTCCACCACCAGCTCTGGCCCATCCTGATGTTTCAGGCGTGGAAGCAACGATGGCTGTCGCAACCGTGAGACGGCGTGTCCTGTTAGTCGTCAACGCCGAGTGGTACTTTGTCTCGCACCGACTAGGGCTGGCGCGTGCGCTGAAGGCACAGGGCTACGAGGTCGTAGTTGCGGCTAGCGTCGAGCGCGAGGCCCAGGACGTGATCGAAGGCGAGGGATTTAGATTCGTTGCCCTCAACCTGCGCCGACGGTCCACGGGTCCTCGTCAGGAGCTGCGGACACTAGCGGAGTTCTATCGCCTGTATCGGCACGAGCGCCCGGATCTCGTCCACCATGTGAGCATCAAGCCTGTAGTCTACGGTTCGCTAGCTGCGAAGGCTGTAGGCGTGCCAGCAGTGATCAACGCAATCACTGGCCTGGGTACCGCGTTCGGGCGTCCCGGATTGCGTGGGAGCGCATTGCGATGGGGGCTGACGGTGGTCTGTCGCGCGGCCTTCGCCGGCCGTCGCACGCGCGTCATCTTCCAAAATCCCGACGACCTGACCTGGTTCGTGCGCAGGGGCGTGGTCGCCAGCGAGCGGGCACTGCTGATCCGCGGAGCGGGCGTCGATGTCAATCGCTTTCGACCGGCGCCCGGGCCCGCTGGCGCGCCGATCGTCATGCTTGCCTCCCGCCTCTTGTGGGACAAGGGAGTCGGCGAATTCGTAGAGGCGTCACGCCGGCTCAAGGAAAGCGGGCTTGCCTGCCGGTTCGTGCTCGTGGGCGTCCCGGATGACGAGAATCCGAATTCGATTCCTCTCGAAGTGATCCGCGGCTGGCAAGCGGAGAGCATTGTCGAATGGTGGGGGTTACGGGACGACATGGAGAGCGTGTTGCAGTCGGCGAGTGTTGTCGCGCTACCGAGTTACCGTGAGGGGCTTCCCAAGGTTTTGCTCGAAGCGGCTGCCTGTGGGCGCGCGCTCATCGCTACCGATGTTCCGGGCTGCCGCGAGGTTGTCTCGGACGGAGACAACGGGCTCCTCGTGCCTCCCCGTGATCCGGTGGCCCTCGCTGCCGCGATTGATCGACTGCTCCGTCATGGCGAACTGCGAGCTCGCATGGGCGAGCGAAGCCGCGCGATCGCGGTCTCAGGATTTTCTGAGGACCAAACGATTGAAGCGACGCTCGCGGTGTACCGAGAGTTGCTGGGCGACGGCCACGACCTCACCGCGGTAGCCTGGCACAACGTGCGTGGGCACTAGAGTCCGCGGGGCGGCCCTCGTCACCGGCGCGACAGGCGCTATCGGGCTCAAGCTCGTCGAGGCCCTTGTGAGCGTGGGCTACTCTGTGCGCGTACTTGTCAGGCGCCGCCCGGCTCCTCACACGCTACCCGACGGCGTGGATACCGTGGTTGGCGACATCGGCGACCGCCAGGCCCTCATCCAAGCCGTAGATAAGATGGACATCGTGTTCCACTTGGCCGCCAAACTCCATCTCCAGGCTCGCGGCACAGATGCATCTGTGCGCGAAGACTACGAGCGGGTGAACGTTGATGCGACCAGAGATCTCGCCGAGGCTTCAGCGCGCGCCGGCGTCCGTCGATTCGTATACTTCAGCACCATCGCGGTCTATGGACCGAGTAGACCCGATGAGATCCTCGATGAGGCATCCCCACTTCGGCCGCAGTCGGTATACGCGGAGACAAAGATGCGTGGAGAGAGGGCAGCGATGCATGGTCCCAGCGTGGTCATCTTACGGCTTGCCGCCGTGTATGGCCGGAGAGTAAAGGGCAACTACCATCAGCTTGTCCGAGGCATTCAGCGCGGCATTTTCGTTCGCGTCGGGCTCGGAATTAATCGTCGCACGTTAGTGCACGAGCACGACGTCACACGAGCGGCGATCCTCGCGGGCGAGAATGCTGCATCCGGACGTATCTATAACGTAACAGACGGCGACGTGCACAAAGTTCGCGAGATCGTGGATGCGATCTCTGCGGCCCTTGGGCGACGGCTCCTTCCAGGGCATCTGCCAGTGGCGCCGACACGCTTCATTGTCGGGATGATAGAAGATGCCCTTCGCCTGACGGGGCGATCGTCGCCGATCGGCCGCGATACCCTTGACAAGCTTGTCGAGGATGTCGCGGTGAGTGGTCGCAACCTGCAGACGGATCTCGGTTTTCAGCCAGTGTTCGATCTGACGGCCGGCTGGCGGGAGGCACTGGCCCGATGACGACACTGCGCCGCCCGCCGGTAGGGACGGCTGGTGGGTGTTGAACACGCTCCAGGCAATCACATTTGGCGGAGCGACTTTGCTCCTCTCATACATAGGCGTCGCCCTTTTCACCGTGTGGGCCGAGCGAGCGCGAGTTCTCGACATTCCCAACGCTCGGAGCCTGCATCGTCGGCCCATGCCGCGTGGGGCGGGAC
>VBAL01000176.1:0-522 GCA_005888595.1 Candidatus Segetimicrobium genomatis | reverse complement strand
GATCGCAGGCGTGAGCTGGCGTGACGACATCTCGGGCGTGCCGGTCGGCTTGCGCCTCACCGTCCACGGAATCGCCGCGGCGATCACACTCTGGGGTCTCGGCTACTGGCGAATAGTGGCGCTGCCCGTCTTCGGTGAGCTGAGTCTCGGGTGGATCGGTGTTCCTCTGACCTTCTTCTGGATCGTGGGCTTGATCAACGCGATAAATTTCATGGATGGCATCGACGGAATCACTGGAGGGCAGGCGGTTGTCGCGACATCGGCATGGACCGTTGTTGGGTGGCTCATGCGCGAGCCGACCGTCTCGACCCTGAGCATCCTCCTGGCTTCGAGCAGCCTCGGATTTCTCGTGCACAATTGGCCCCCCGGCCGGGTGTTCATGGGTGACGTGGGCAGCGCCTTCCTGGGGTACAGCCTGTCCGTCCTACCCCTGTTCATTACGCCGATACCGACCTGGTCCGCGGTGACGGCCGCGCTCGTCGTGTGGCCCTTCGTGTTCGACACCGGCTTCACATTCCTCCG
>VBAL01000181.1 GCA_005888595.1 Candidatus Segetimicrobium genomatis | reverse complement strand
ACCGGCGGCGTGCGCCTCGACGGCAACAGTGCCTTCGGGAAGTCGCTCGGCCTCCAGGCGTACCCCAAGGTGAGCGGGTCGTACGTGATCTCCGAAGAACCCTTCTGGCCCCAGACCCTCGGCGAGGTGAAGCTCCGCGGGTCCCTCGGCTGGTCGGGGCGGGCGCCCGGGGCGTTCGACGCGGTGCGCAGCTGGACGGCGATCTCGTCGAACAACCAGTCCGGCTTCCTGCCGGGGCAGGTCGGCAACGCGGACATCGGCCCGGAGCGCACCCGCGAGGCCGAGCTGGGCTTCGATGCCGCCCTGCTCCACAACCGCATGACCCTCGAGGTCACCTGGTATCACCGCTTGACGACCCATGCCTTGTTCCCGGTCCGGCAGGTGCCGTCCGACGGCTTCATCGCCAGCCAGCCGAAGAACGTCGGTAGTCTCTCGAACACGGGGATCGAGCTCGCCGTGAACGGCACCGTGTTCGCCAAACCGGAGTGGGGGCTCGACCTCGGCGGGAGCGTGTATACGAACCACGGCCTGGTGCGCGACCTCGGCGGGGCGGTGCCCTTCGCCGCCGGAGGCGGCTGGGTGCAGCCGGGGTTCGCGCCCATGGCGGCGCGGGGCATCATCATCAACAATCCGGACGCGTTCGCGCCCCCGGATACGGTGTGCCGGACGGACTGCACGTCGGACGGCTTCCACATCTTCGGGCCCCAGCAACCAACGCTCATTCTGGGGCAGCAGCTGACCCTCCACCTCCCCAGAGGGCTCACCCTGTCGGCGCGGGGGGAGTATCAGGCCGGGGCGTGGATCCAGGACGGCGCTTCGTTCAACGCGCTGACCCGCTCGGTGCGCTGGCCGACGTGCGGTCGGGCGTACCCCATCATCTATCCTGGCGGTGGCACCACCCTCGACACGACGAACATCAGCCAGCTCACCGCCCGGGAGCGCAAGGAGTGCATCCCCGGGAACGCCAACTCGGACACCTTCTGGTTCCCGCAGGACTTCTGGAAGCTGCGCGACCTGACGCTCACGGTGCCCATGGGCTGGGCCATCCGCCGGGCCAACTCGGCGACGCTCATCATCACTGCGCAGAACTACTTCCGCTGGATCAACAGTCAGCTGCGGATGTTCGATCCGGAGATGGTGGGCCGCGACGCCTTGGATTCGCAAAACCGGGACATCTCCGAGCACGTCCCGCCGCCCGCGGTCATCACCGTCGCGCTGCGCGCGACGTTCTGAGGAGGAACGAGCCATGCGTATTCATCACGATTCGGCGATCCTCCACAGGATCGCGCGCTGTGGCGGCTCCCTCCTCGCCGTGGGAGCGCTGGCGCTGGCGGCGGCGTGCGACACCAATGTCACCAACCCGGGACTCGTGCCCGACGACGCACTCAATAAGCCCGAGGCATGGCCCGCCGTCGTCATCGGCGCGCGCCGGGCACTGGCGGACGCGCTCGGGAGCGCCTCCGGCACCGGGGGCCAGGCGCTGTACTGGGGTGCCGCGGTCAGCTTCGAGATCAATCCCGCCGGCTCCACCGGCAGCTTCGGCATTCCACCCGACGTGCAAGGCGGGTCGCTCGGCGACCAGACCACGAGCGCCGACTGGGCGTCCTCGAATCAGGCGCGGTATGTCGCGGAGGCGGCTGTGCGGCGCTTCAAGCGCGTCATGCCCGACACGCTGTTCCCAAAATCCCTGCTCGTCGCCCAGGCGTACCTGTACGCCGGCTATGCCAACCGCCTGCTCGGGGAGAACTTCTGCCAGTCGGTGATCCCGGTGGAGAGCGGCGACACGCTCACGCCCGGCTACCTGGGCTCGCACACCCTTTATTTCCTGCGCGCGGACACGGCGTTCACCAATGCCCTAGCGGTCGCCACGGCGTCCGGGAAAACTGATACAGCAACGACCAACCTCATCCGCGCGGCCCTGGCGGGACGAGCTTCGGTGCGTGCCGACCTCGCTACCTACGGCCAGGCGACTTGGGCCTCCGCAACGACGGACGCGGGGCTGGTGCCCGACACCGTCAAGTTCCTGGTTCCCTACTCGTCGCAGAACACGGACCAGTACAACTACCTGTACTGGGCCCGGGCGGCCACGCCCTACCGGGCCCACACGGAGTGGGGGACGTTCTATGAAGGATACTACCGGACCACAAAGGACCCGCGGGTGAAGTGGGACTCGACGGGCCTGAAGGGGGATGCAGCCGTCGCGCGCTTCGGCGGGCTGGTGCCGTTCTGGCCGGAGGCAAAATACGCGGCGACCACCGCTCCGGTCCGGATGTCGAGCGGCTATGAGATGCGCCTGATCGAGGCCGAGGCGGCGCTGGTGGCGGGGGACACGGCCACCGCCCGCGCCAAGATGAACCTGCGCCGCACGGCCCTGGCCCTCCCGGGGGTCACGTTTACGAACCCGACCGAGGCCTGGACCGCCCTCGAGACCGAGCGGGGGATCGAGCTCTGGCTGGAGGCGCGCCGGCTGGGCGACCTGCGCCGCTGGATCGTGAACGGCGTCCCCGGCAACCCGCCCGACGGACTCTACCGCGCGAATACAACCGACGTGCTGCACACGACGCCCGTCGAAACGATGACCACGCCGGTCGCCCGTTCGCTGTGCTTCGCGGTCGGGAAGAACGAACGCGAGACAAACCCGAACGTGCCGTGAAGCGGACGGGGGTCTGCGTCACTGCCGCCGCGCTCTCGCTCGGCTGTTACACCTACGTGCCCGCGACCATGGACGTGGTGCCGGTGGGGGCGCGCGTTCGGGCACTGCTCTCGAGTGAGGCCGAGGTGGCCCTGCACGACAGCCTCGGCCTGGACCTGCGGGCGCTGAGCGGCACGCTCGTGGAGCGCCAGGACACCCGCCTGCTGTTCCAGGTCCGGACGGCGTCGGGATCGCCGGCGTTCGGCAGCCAGCCGCTGTATCAGCGGATCGCGGTCAGCCCGCAGGACGTGCTGCGCGTGGAGGTGAGACGGATCAATGGCGTCCGGACCGGCGTCCTCGCGACCGCCATCGCCGGCGCCGCGCTCATCGCGGCCATCGAGGGGTTCGGCTGGCTGCGGCCCGGGACTCCGGCGCAGCCGCCGGGCGGTCCGCCCGAGCGGCGTCGCCGCTGACGTCGGGGGGGGGGACTCTGTTGTGGCCGTCGCACTCGATGGCCGCCTCCACTCCCAGCGGCTAGGATTCAACCATGAAACTCATCACTACCATCGTCCGGCCCGAGCGCCTGCCGGAGGTCAAGGCGGCGCTGTTTCGGGCCGGCGTCACCGGGATTTCGCTGAGCCGCGTCAGCGGTCACGGGGGCGAGCAGGAGATCGTCGAGCAGTATCGCGGCACCACGGTCCTCATGGAATTCCACGAGAAAGTGCGGATCGAGATGGCCTGCTCCGAGCCGTTCGTCGAACCGACCATCCAGGCGATCCTCTCCGCGGCACGCACGGGCGAGGTCGGCGACGGCAAGATCTTCGTGCAGCCGCTCGACCGCG
>VBAL01000180.1 GCA_005888595.1 Candidatus Segetimicrobium genomatis | reverse complement strand
CCGGCCGGCAGTCACAGCGTGATGCTCACCGTGGCGTCGAACTGCACGGTGACCAGCACGAACCCGCAGACTGTCACCGTGACGGCGGGGAGCACGGCGAGCGCCAGCTTCACCGTGAACTGCCCCACGCCCCCGACCACCGGCGACCTTATGGTGTCGAACACCACGACGGGCTCGAGCGCTCCGGCCAGCTACACGGTCACGGTGGACGCCGGGACGGCGAGCGCCAGGACCGGGACGATGGCGCCGGGCGGCAGCGTGACGTTTACCGATCTCCCGGCCGGCAGTCACAGCGTGATGCTCACCGTGGCGTCGAACTGCACGGTGACCAGCACGAACCCGCAGACTGTCACCGTGACGGCGGGGAGCACGGCGAGCGCCAGCTTCACCGTGAACTGCCCCACGCCCCCGACCGGCACGGAAATTTCAGGGACGGGGCAGATCGGCACGGGTTCGCCGACGGTGGGGAACGATGTCCAGACGTTCACTTTCGACGTGCGCTCTGATCTGACGGGCACGCTCGTCATCAAGCACTATGGCTCGGCTGCGCCCGACATGGGCCCCGAGACCGCGACCGTGAACCCAACGACGGACCCCGAAACGGGGATCACCGCGTTCAGCGCGACCTTCACCAGCACCAGCGATCCGGCCTTCAGCAACTGCACTACCGACCCGAGCCGGGGCGCGGAGTTCGACGTGATCGCGCGGCGCAACAACGGCAGCCCCGGCAGCTTGATCCATATTCACGTGGTCGCGTGCGACAACGGGCCCGCGGGGAGCGGCCTGGACTTCTTCGGCTTGAGAGTTCAGGAGACTGGTTTGACGCGTAGCGGTTTTCTGACGAGTGGCGACATCGTGAAGTCGAGCTTCTGATGAGAGAGCTGGAAACGGGAGGAGACATGGCCATGGCGGCGATGAACTTTCGGGCGCCGCAGCCGCTCGTGCATGCCGCGCTCGTCGCGCTGGGAGGCCTGGCGCTGCTCGCCGGCGGGGCCGCCGGGCAGACTGTCGGCGGCGCCGCGTTCGGCAGCTATGTGAACGCCCTCGGCGTCACGGCGCAGTCCCCGGTCGCGACGCTGCCTGACACCGGTGGGATGGCGGTGGGAGCGACCGAAACTTTTGGAGTGCCGAGCGCGCTGAACGCGCAATGGCTCGAAGCCGTGACGACCGGCGCCGTGGATGCGGCTGTATCGACTTCGCAGAGCACCTCGGAGCTCGAGAATGTAGGCATCCTGAACGGGCTCATCACAGCGGACATCGTCACCGCGATCGCGAGCAGCTATCGGAACGCGACCGGGGTTGCGGGCGGTTCCGACGGTTCGGGCTTCGTAAACCTCGTGGTCGGGGGCGTTGCGATAACGACCGACGTGACCCCCAACACCCGGGTTGATCTACCCGGCGTGGGCTACGCGATCCTGAACGAGCAGGCACCAACTGGCGACGGAGTCACGTCCGCGGGCCTGACGGTGAACATGATCCACGTGTACCTGCAGAGCCTGACCGGCGGCATAGTGGATCCGCTCACCGGCCAGGTGTTGGGCGGTACCCTGACGACGACCGGCGAGATCGTCGTCGGGTCGGCGACGAGCTCCGTGGGCTCCTGATGGCGGCGGCATCGCAGCACCGAGGCGAAGCTGGAGCTTCGACGAGCGAGAGTGGGCAGCAGGGCACCCCCGGGCCTTCTCTTGATGCGCTCCACGTGGACCGCTACGACAACATCAATACGACGGTGAACGGGGACTACGGGCGGCCCCGGGTGCGGCTTCCGGGAAGCGGTGGGGCGGCGGAGACCACGATCCACGCGGCGCGCGCTGAGAATCTCCAAACTCAAGTCCCGGGCGTTCCCAGAGCGGGTGGATTTTCATCACGAGCCCGGGGCAGCCGTGCCACGTCCTGAGGCCGAGAAGCGACGGCAGGACGGAAGGACGGTTCGGGCCGCTACCACGCCCCGCGTCGCAACACGACGACGGGCACGGTGCGGAGCATGATCTTGAGGTCTTCGAGGGAACCGACGCGCCGGCCGCTGAGCCTATCTCACCAGCCGCCCCGCTGCCGCCGGCTTGTCAGGGACAGACCGGCACCTCGCTCGCAGGCCGGGGCGCCGCACGCAGGGTTCGGAGCATTCGGGAAAACGAAGCCATACGCTCGCGGTGCAGCACCATGCACGTGAGGGCGTAGACGCCGGCTCCAGCGACCACTTGAGCGCCGAGGCGCAGCCCAAGTGCGCCGTGCTCGCCAACCGCCAGTCGGATCGCCAGCACGCTGGCCCCCATCAGGAAAGACGCGCTGGTGGCTGGCCATAGAGCCAGCAGATATGCTCGCGCGGGAAGGTCGATCGCCTGCAAGACACGCCGATATGCGGGGACTGCCAACAGCGGGAACACACACACCCAGACGAGAGCCAGTCCCACCGTACCCCACTGCCTGCCCAGAACGTAGAACCCCGCAGGGAGCACGAGGGCCCACAGCACACCGTAGCGCATCGCGAGACGGGATTGTCCGACGGCGTTCAGCACTTGAGACAAGAGAGGAGTCACGGCACGGAACCCGGTGCTCACGGCGAGCAGCTGCAACGGAACGATGGCGCCCTGCCACTTCTGGCCCAGCGCGAGCAGGACGAAATCGGGCGCGAGCAGCGCCATCGCGAGACTCGCGGGGAAGGTAATCAAAGCGAGGCCCTCGGTGATTCTGAGGAGATATCGTCGCAGGGCCGCCGCGTCGTTCTGCACCGCGGAAAACACCGCGGGCGTGACCTGGATCACGAGGCTCGTGATCCTGTCGATGGGAATGTTGGCCAGATTCCAGCCCAACTCGTAGAGGCCCAGCGCTGCTCTACCGAGGATTCGGCCGGCGACGAGAAAGTCGGCGTTCGAATACGTGTACCAAGAGAGCCGGGCGACGAGAATGTGCCCGGTGAAGGTCATGGCATGGGTGAGGGATCGCCGGCGCGGCCACGCGAACCGGTGCCGCCGCAGGGCCAGCGTCGCGGCTGTCGAAAGCGCGGAGCTGAGCAAGCCACCGATGACGAGCGTCCAGTACCGTAGGCCGAGCAGGGCGAAGGCAATCATGCTGCCAGCCAGCAGTACAGCGCGCCCCGTTTCAACGAGCGCCAGCGCCCTGAACCGCATAGAAGGGAACCGTCTTGAAGGCGGTGATCACAAAGGCAGCGCTCATGGCCACTACGACGGCCGGCAGCTCAGGCGCGTGGAACAGGCGACCAATCGGGATCGCGGCGGCGCCGCATAGGGCGAAGCTGCCCACCCCGACCAGCAGCGAGATGCTGTTAAGCTGTGCCACCTGGTCCTCGCGCAGGTCGCGGAGGGTGATCACCGTGGTCCCGAGACCGAACTCGCTGACGAGTGTAACCAGCCCCAAGAAAATGGACGCCATCCCCACCAGACCGTAGTCCTCGGGAGTGAGCAGTCGCGCCACGATCAGCGTCGAGGCCCAGGCCACCAGTTGGCCGGCCCACTTGGCACCGCCGGTCCAAGCAATGCCCTGTACCAGCGACCGGTCGAGCGTCCGGGTGTCTGCGACTGATTCCGGCGCGGTCAAAGCAGGAACGGCTTGGCTTTCCATGTCGCTGTCGTCCTGCGCAAGACGGGGACCAGGGGGCCCGAGCCCGAGCAGCCACGGCAAATGCTGCCGGGCTGCCCTCGGAAGGCCGGCTCAGGCCACAGTGCAAGGAGGCCTGGTGCGGGGGCGCCACACCCCGAGTGTATGGTACCTGTGCAGCAGTGTAGCTGCTCGCGCGCCCCTTGCAACGCCCCACCAGCATAGGAAACGCCTTGTGAATCAATGCGTTTTCAGAACGGTGCCGTGCGCACACGGCTTGCACCACCTCGCTGCGACTGGTTCGGGTCCCGCAAGAGGGAGAGGCGCCAATGAAGGTGGTCCTGTTCTGCGGTGGTCTGGGCATGCGGCTTCGGGACTACGACCAGAACATTCCGAAGCCGATGGTGCCGATCGGCTATCGCCCGATCCTCTGGCACGTGATGAAGTACTACGCCCACTTTGGGCACAAGGACTTCGTCCTCTGCCTCGGCTACCGCGCCGACGCCATCAAGAACTACTTCCGCAATTACGACGAGTGCGTCTCGAACGACTTCGTATTGAGCGAGGGCGGTCGGCGGCTCGAGCTCCTGCAGAGCGACGTCGGCGATTGGCGTATCACGTTCGTCGATACGGGGATCAACTCGAGCATTGGGCAGCGCCTCAGCGCCGTCGAGTCACACCTCGCCGGCGAGAGTGAGTTCTTCGCGAACTACACCGACGGGCTCACCGACTTACCGCTGCCAGCAGAACTCGAGCATTTCCGGCGGCACGGCCGGATCGCGAGCTTTCTCTGCGTGAAGCCGCATCTGAGCTATCACTTCGTGGTATCGCGACCCGGCGGCGAGGTAACGAGCATTCGGGAGACCGCGCAGACCGGTCTGCGCATCAACGGTGGGTATCTCATTTTCAAGAGCGAGATCTTCGACTACCTGCGGCACGGCGAAGACCTCGTGGCGGACGCGTTCCAGCGGCTCCTCGCCGAGAAC
>VBAL01000191.1:592-3764 GCA_005888595.1 Candidatus Segetimicrobium genomatis | reverse complement strand
GGAAGACGAACGTGAGTGAACCGTCGAGATCGTGTCGAAAGCGTAGGGATGCCATCGAAACCAGGCTCCAGTTGTTGGCTTGGGACAAGTCCGGGGGGCGGCCTGCGAACTGCCCGGATGGTGGCCGGCACAAAGACGGCGTGAGCCCAGCGCAGGCTCTTGTGCGTGTTGTCTCTCACGTAGTTTCCTGACGTGATTCTCACGGTTCTTCGGGACGTGCGCGGGTGTGGATCTCGCATTCGGGCATCGAGTTTGGTTGTGGCGGCGAGGGAAGAGAGTGGGAGGGAGCGGAGGAGTTCCCCGCTCCCTGTGGGTCAGGCGGGCGGCAGGACTCCGGCGTTGATGAGCCGGCTTTTCAGGTAGTCCAGATACTCGGGCAGCGGCGGCTCCTCGATCAGCTCGTCCACGACGGGGACGAAGTACTGGAGGCATCGGATCGGCTCCAGGCGGCCGGCGTCGGAGCGAAACGTTCGACGCGCGACGGCGAGGACGAAGGCGTTGTGGACGACGTCGAGGCGGACGCCGCGGCGATAGAGCGCGAGTGCGGTGCGGCGGTCTTGGCGGAGGACGCGGCGCAGGGTTCCCGGCAGCGTGACGTACCGGTCGAGCACGTGGGCGACGTAGCGCGACTGTGCGGTCCTCACGCGACCTCGGGCAGCGCCGCCTGGACGTGCTCGGCGGAGACGGTCTTGGCGCGCGCGAGAGCGGCTGCGAGCAACGCGTGATGGGCGAGGAGATTGATCTTGCGCGGCAGGCCGCCGGTGGCCTGAAACAGCGCCTCGTGGGCTGCGGGCTCGAAGAGTGGAAGCTCGGTGCCGGCGCGGAGCATGCGATGGCTGAGGTAGGCCGGGACCTCGTCGCGGGAGAGGGCCGGCAGGTGGTAGCGGACGACGATCCGCTGCGACAGCGCCTCGTGCACGGCCATGGCGAGCCGGCGTCGCAGCTCGGTCTGTCCGAGTAGCAATAGGCAGAGCCGGTTCTCGGCGTCCATCTTGTAGTTGGTCAGCAGGCGCAGGTCTTCGAGGACGTCGGGGCGCAGGTGATGCGCCTCGTCGATCACCAGGACGGGCCGACACCTGGCCTCGGAGACCAGGCGGGTGACTTCGCTGCGGATCTGCCGGAAGAGCGCGGCGCGGGATCTCTCGACGCTCAGGCCCATCTCCCACGAGATGGTCTTGTAGAGGTCCATGACGTTTCCGGTGGAGAGACAGACGTAGACGACGCGGTGGAGCGAGGCGTGGAGCGCGGCGAGGACCTTGCGGGCGCCGCAGGTCTTGCCGCTGCCGGCGTCGCCGGTGACGAGTCCGATGCCACGCATCTCGAGCAGGTGAGCGAGCCGGACCTCGAGCTCCTTGGCGGCGGCGGCCGGGAAGAGATCCTCGGGCTCGATCTCGCTGGTGAAAGGGTGCTTGGTCAGTCCGAAGTGCTGGCGGTACACGTCAGTCCTCCTCTCGGGATGTGAGGTCTCGCAGCGCCAAACCGGCGGGCGGGTCGTCGAGCCTGCGGTCAGGCTGGAGCGCCTTGGTGGTGTGATCGCGCTTGACGAAGCAGTTCGCGTAGAGATCGACGCGCTTGGCCTGCTCGACCTTGCGCCCCTTGAAGTGGACGTCCACGGGACGGCCAGGGCGCTGGGGATCGAAGCGCAGCGTGACCGTCTCGCCGACCAGCGAGGCGTCGACCTCGTAGACGATCCCGTTCAGGCTGACCGTGCGATCGCGCTGGACCTTGCGCTTTTGCTCGAAGAGAAACAGCTCGTCGAGATCCACTCCCGGGCCCACGAGGCGGACGTCTTGGGCCGACATCGTCCAGCGGTCGAGCGGGGTCACGCCGTCGAGTCCCTTGTGCGGGCTGTGGTGGTATTCGCCTTCGACCCAGGCCCACAGCCGCCGATTGAGCGCCGCGAGGGACGCCGTGTCGGAAGGGGCGAGCGTCGGCAGGAGCTGCATGCGCACTGTTCGAAACCAGCGCTCCTGTTTTCCCTTGCCTTGGGGCTGGTACGGCCTGGCGTGGATGAGCGCGATGCCGAGCTTCGCGCAGACGAGCGAGAGGTGGTGCGAGCGATAGGCGGAGCCGTTGTCCACGTAGAGCCGCGTGGGCACTCCGCGTCGCAGGACCGCCTGACGCAGCACCGGCAGGAAAGCCGCGGCGTTCTCGGAGAGCGCGAAGGCCGCGTAGGGCACGATCCGCGTCGCGTCGTCGAGCAGCGCCAGGAGGTAGCTCTTGCGCTTGCGCCCGTCCGCCATGACCGCGGGACCGTGCATCACGTCACTCATCCACAGCTCGCCCGCCTTGTCGAAAGCGAAACGCCGCCGGTCCTTGCTGGTCGGAAGGCCAAGCTTCTTGTCCATCAGCCCGTGGCGCGAAAGCAGCCGATGCACCGTCGCCGGAGCGAGGTGCACTTCGTCGCCGATGCCCGCCTGGGCCCTCGCCCTGTCGATCAGCAGATTCACCGAGAGCGCGGGTGTCTCCTCCTTGAGCGCGCACAAAAGGTCCGCCATCTCCTGCGGGATCGCCCGCGCACGGCCCTGGTCGCACCGGGGCTTGGGATGCAGCGCCTCGAAGCCGCCGCGGCGATACAGGGCCAGCCATTCACGCAGCGTCTCCGCGGCCACGCGGCTTCTCCGCGACCCCGGGATCTCGTACACCTTCTCCGCCTTCTCGCGGAGCAAGGCGTAGAGGCCCCGCTCGCCCTCCTGTCGATGCGCCAGATCGGCGATCAGACCGTACCGGAACAGCGCGATCCGCTCTCGTGTCTTGTCGTCAAGCGTCACTTTCGACTCCTTTCGCCGGACAAACCGCCGGCGGGAGGAGTCTCGCCGTCAGGCGCCCGGCGGGTCAGGCCCCGTTTCGTGTTGGGTCACGAGATCGCGCCGCGCCCGCAGGTGTCGAGGGCGGCGGAATCCGAGAGGGTAGCTGAGCGCCTGCAGGTGATCGGCTCCGATCTCACGCAAGGCCACGAGCGCACGCTCGCTCTCGAGCACGGTCCGCACCGCCTGTATTCGCGAGATCGTTCCCAGCCGGCCGGGCAGCGCCGTGATCAGCGCGAGCAAGCCGACCCGGACCGCATCACGCCGTCGCCGTATCCACCGCATCGCGCCGGGCAGATCGATCTCCGTCCGCAGATCCTGGGCAGCGGCTTCGACACCCTTCGACTCCGCCAAAAGAGCTACCT
>VBAL01000191.1:0-497 GCA_005888595.1 Candidatus Segetimicrobium genomatis | reverse complement strand
CCATCCGCGCATACGTGCCGTGCCGCTTGAAGTCACAGCCACCACTGGGATGACACGGGCAGAAATCAAGGCTTGCCTGGCGCCAGGCTTTCTGGGTAACGTACTCCTCGCTGGTGAGCTTCGTTGTATGACGTAGCTGCACACACCGGCCACGGGCCCGCACGTCTGCACAACGTGGCGGGCCCCGTCTCTACTCCTTGGATTGCCGGTGAGTCTCTACGAATTCGGGCGGACGTCAAACGGCGGGCGCGCCTGCGGCGCGGACGATGATTGGTCGCTCTCGGAAACCACCCTCAGCTCCCCGTCTCACATTCGCTGACCTTCTCACGCACTCCCGCGCGGGTGCACAGCGAGAGGAAACGGACGGGGGATCCCAGGACTACGTGAGGGCTAACAACGACGAACGGCAGCGCTCCCGCCAGGAAGAGGTAGCGACTCCAGTCCTCCATCATGCTCGCTTCTCTCAAACTCCATCAATGCCGGAGGTGGGACGCGGC
>VBAL01000137.1 GCA_005888595.1 Candidatus Segetimicrobium genomatis | reverse complement strand
AGATCTCGGTCTCCGATACGGGGAAGGGGATCGGGCCGGATGATCTGCCGCACGTCTTCGAGCGTTTCTACCGCGCGGACCGCTCGCGCACCCGCGGCTCCGGAGGCACGGGATTGGGGTTGGCCATTGCCAGGCATATCGTGGAAGCGCACGGCGGCCACATCCGCGTCCGTAGCCTCTTAGATGAAGGCACAACGTTCCTCTTTACCCTCCCCCAGAATGGGTAGGCCCGCCTGGCACGCAGGACTGGTGCTCGTCCCGCTCGTCGTGGGGGCGCTCTGTGGGGGTGTGACTGAGCTGAACGCCCAGGCCGGCACCCCAGTACCGCAGATTGTGTTTGTCTCTCCGTATCGTGGGACGCGGCAGATCTTTCTGGTGAACGCCGACGGCGACGGCCTGCAGCGACTCACCAGCCCACCCGGCGACAGCGAGGGACCCGCCTGGTCTGGGGAGGGGCAGCGCCTGCTCTTTGTGCGCAGCGATGGTGATAATGTCCAGATCTACACCGCCAGCGCCGGTGGAATGGGATTGCAGCGGCTGACAGCCCCGCCTGGGACGCATGCTGAGGCGGCGTGGTCGCCGGATGGCCATCGCATCGCATACATCACGCGTGTGGCAGGGGTTGGACACATCTCTCTCATGAACGCCGACGGCCGCGACCAACGGATCCTCAGCGGTCCGCCTGCCTCCGCATCTGCGCCCGCATGGTCGCCGGACGGCCGCCTGATCGCGTTCCTGGCACGGTCAAAAGGCTCAGGTGCAGAGCTGTATGTGACGCGCAGTGACGCGGGGGGCATCAGGAGGATTCCGACACCGGCCACGGGCGTGGTTCCCGGCGTGTCCGAATTCGCGTGGCTGCGAGATGGGCAACACATTGCCTATACCACGAGAGCAGGCCCTGCGCAGTCAGACATCTCCCTGGTCGGACTCGATGGCGCTCCTCCCCGGTGGCTCGCGTTCGGATATGCCCCGAGCTGGTCTCCCGACGGGAGACGCGTCGCCTTCGTCGTGGCGCACGTGGGAGGAGGGCAAATCTACGTGCAGGATATGACCGTCGGTCGGTCCGTCCCGCTCACCGATGCGCAACGCATCAGCCTGCGGCCCGTGTGGTCGCCCGATGGTGAATGGATAGCCTTCCTGTCTGTTCGCGGGACAGATCTCGCGCTGTGGGTCATGCGTGCCGATGGGAGCGGGCAACGACGCCTGGCGCCCGCGGCTGGGAACCTCAGCGTGCTCCCTGTCATTTCCTGGATTCCTCACAGGTGATCAGACGCGGGCTACCCACCGAGGTAGGCCTTGCGGACTTCCACGTTTGCTTGGAGATCCTTGGCCGAGCCCGAGAGCGCGATCTCGCCTGTCTGCAGGACGTAGCCGCGCTGGGCAATTTGGAGGGCCATGTACGCGTTTTGCTCCACCAGCAGGACCGTAGTCCCCAACTGATTAATACCGGTGATCGTCTCAAAAATCTGCTCGACCAGCACGGGCGCCAGCCCCATAGAGGGTTCATCCAGCAGCAGCACTTTGGGCTGAGACATCAGCGCCCGGCCGATGGCCAGCATCTGCTGCTCGCCGCCCGATAGTGTCCCCGCGACCTGGGCGCGCCGTTCCTTCAGCCGCGGGAACAGGGTGAAGATACGCTCCAGGTCTCCGTCGATGCCGTCGCGTTCGGTGCGGGTGTAGGCGCCCATGGAGAGGTTCTCGTGAACTGTGAGCTGGCCAAAGATACGCCTGCCCTCCGGTACCTGCACCACGCCTTTGGCGACGACCTCGTGCGCCGGCAGCGCGGCCAAATCCTGGCCGGAGAGCGTGATGCGGCCCTCTCGAGGCCGGAGCAGCCCACTGATGGTTTTCAGCGTCGTGCTCTTCCCGGCCCCGTTGGCCCCAATCAGGGTGACGATCTCGCCCGGGTCCACGTGCAGGGTGATGCCTTTCAACGCATGGATCTGACCATAGTAGACGTGGAGATTTTCGACGTCCAGGAGCGTCATCGCCCTACCCCGCCGCTTCGCTGCCGATGCGGCGCGTCCCGAGGTACGCCTCGATCACGCGCGGATCATTCTGCACGTCTTTCGGCGTGCCCTCGGAGATCTTCGTGCCGTAGTCCAAAACGGTGACGAGATCGGAGATGCCCATCACCACCCGCATCTGATGTTCGATCAGGACGATCGTGATCCCCCGCTCATTGCGTAGCCGTTGAATGAACGCCATCATCTCCATCGTTTCGCGTGGGTTCATCCCCGCCGTGGGCTCGTCCAGCAGCAGGAGTTTTGGCTTGGTCGCCAGCGCCCGCGCAATCTCCAGGCGGCGCTGATCGCCATAGGGCAGGTTCTTGGCCAGGAAATCTCCCTTGCCCCGCAGGCCGACGAACTGGAGCAAATCCACGGCCTCGCCGGTCGCCCGCTGCTCCTCCCGGACCATGTCCGGCGTGCGCCCAATCGCGCTCAGCCAGGATGCGTGCAGGCGGGTATGCATGCCGACGAGGATATTTTCCAGCGCCGTCATGTTCGTGAACAGCCGGATGTTCTGGTAGGTGCGCGCAATCCCCAGCTGCGCAATACGATCCGGCGTCATCTCATCCAGCATGATGCCGCTGAACACGATCGATCCCTCTTCAGCCCGGTAAAACCCGGTCACACAGTTGAAAAACGTCGTCTTGCCGGCGCCGTTGGGCCCGATGACGCTGTGGATGGATCGGTCTTCGACATCCAGATCCAGCTGGTTGATGGCGACCAGACCGCCGAAACGCTTGGTCAACTGACGCGACGTGAGCACCGCCATCGTGGATCTACCCGTCTCCTTCCTTCGCGCCTGCGAGTTCCACGGCGTGCCCTGGAACGGCTGGCGCCTGCGCTCCATCGTGGAGTTCGCGCCGCGCCACGGCGGTTGGCCAGAGGCCCTCGGGGCGCAACTGCATCATAACGATGAGCACGGCGCCATACACCAGAAACCGGAAGTCAGAAAATTCCCGAAGCAGTTCCGGCAGCCCAACCAGCGCCAGCGACCCCACCATGACACCGGGCAGGCTCCCCATCCCCCCTACGATAATCAAGGCCAGCACATTGATGGAGATCAAGACGTTGAAACTGTGTGGAAACACCGATCCCAGCATGACTGCAAAGATGGCGCCGCTGACGCCGGCAAAGGCTCCGCCGATGCCGTAGGCCAGCAATTTCACGTTGACCGTGTTGATCCCCAGCGCCTCGGCCACGTCCTCGTCCTCGCGGACGGCCATCCAGGCACGGCCCAGCCGGGAATCGCGGAGGCGGGCGGCGACGAAGGCCACCAGGGCGCTGGCCACCACCGTCAGATAGATCAGCTGCTGCGGCCCTCGAAACTCGAGGCCGACCAGCACCGGTCTGGGAATCCCCAGCACGCCCTGCGAGCCCCCGAGCCACGGCCGCAGGAAGTCGGACAGCACCAACAGGCGAATGATTTCGCCAAATCCCAATGTGGCGATGGCCAGATAATCGCCGCGGATGCGCAGAATCGGCAGCCCGAAAAACACGCCTGCAATCAAGGACACCACCGTGGCAATGGGGACCACCGTCCACCACGCCAGGTGGGCCACTGCGAGCGGGCCGGTGGTGGTCAGCAGGCCCACGGTGTAGGCGCCGATGGCAAAGAACGCCACAAACCCAAGATCGAGCAGCCCGGCGAAACCCACCTCCAGGTTGAGACCCAGCCCCATCAGTGTGTACAGACCGACCAGGACCAGCACCTGCGAGATGAAGAGACCGGCCACCCAGGGCAAGATCAGGATCGCGGCGACGACGGCGCCCATGGTGATCCACCGCAGCACCCGCCGCCGCTGGGGCGGCAGCCCGACGGCCCATCGACCGGCCGGTGCGCGGTAGCGGGCCCGGAGCACACTCAGTCCCGCTGCGAACACGAACAACAACACTGCGCCGTGCAGTGCCAACCCGTCGCCGGTAAACAGCAGACTGCGCAGGCCGGCCCGAACGCCGCTCTGCAACATCAGTTGCACCAGGTCCTGGAACAAACCGATCACAAAAGCCATGCTCAGCCCGGCGATGACCGGCCGGCGGAACCAGGGAGGGAGCAGCGGCGCCGCGGCCCCGATGGCGCCTGCGCCTGTCTGAGCAAGCATCATGAGAGGGACGCCGCCCAGGCCCCGGCCAAACGAGAGGATCTCATACAACGGGGGTGAGGCATTGATCAACATGATGCGGAGATTGACCGACCGCCCGATGACAACAAGCAATTCCACCGCCACGCCCACGAGAGCGCCGGCCAACGCGCCCCCCACAATCCGCTGCCACGCCGCCCTGCCCGCCCAGCGGCGGGAGACCTGTGTCCCCGCGCCCAGCCCCGCAAGGAGGAGCAGCGCATACGCCAGCGAGAGCACGCCGGCGACAATCTGGCGGTGGGACACGGCCTCGACCAGACCCACCAGAGCCAGGAAGATTGCCCCGGCGCCCCACAGCGCCCCAGTCTGCACGACCGACCGCCACACGCCTCGCGCCGTCTTCGCCGCAGGCTCCATCAACGCCCTACGCTTTCTTTCCTGCCAGCCGCTCCCCCAGGATTCCTGAAGGGCGGAAGATCAGCACCATGACCAACATGGTGAAGGCGATGACGTCTTTCAATTGGTACGGAGCCACGATCCCGAGCCCGTCGAGCACGAGGATCGGACCCACGGACTCGAAGAGGCCCAGGAACAGCCCTCCCAGCATCGCGCCCGGAATGTTCCCGATGCCGCCCAGCACCGCCGCCGTGAACGCTTTGATGCCCGGATAGAATCCCATAAAGAAGTGCACCTGCTTGAACACGAGTGCATACAGGACACCGGCGGCGCCAGCCGCGGCGGCGCCCACGGCGAACGTGATCACGATGATCCGGTCGACGTTGATCCCCATCAACGCCGCCACTTCCATGTCTTCGGAGACGGCCCGCATCGCCGTGCCGGTCTTGGTGCGCATCACAAACAGGTACAACAACCCCATCAAGATCAGGGTGGCCACAATGACCACGGCCTGCGTCCGCAGAATGCCAATCCCGAAGACATTCCACTTCCCCTTGAAAACCTCGAACTCCGGATAGGCCTGGAAACCCGAGCCATACAGCCCCCGCACGGCGTACTCGATGAAAAACGAGGCTCCGATCGCTGAGATCAGCGGCACGAGGCGGGGCGCTCGTCGCAACGGACGGTAGGCGACCCGCTCGACAAGCAGGGCCACGGACGTGGATGCGGTCACGGCCACCGCCAGAATAATCGCCAGACTCAACAGCGGCTGGCGATTGAAGACGCCGGCGCGATAGAGGGCACCCGCGGCATAATAGGCGGTGTAGGCCCCGCACATGAAGATGTCGCCATGGGCAAAGTTGATCATGCGCAGGATGCCGTACACCATGGTGTACCCTAGCGCGATCAACGCATAGACACTACCCTGGGAAACACCGAAGACCACGAAGTCGAGCCAGACTTCCCCCGCATATCGACCCGAGTAAAGTGTGCGGAACGTCCCGACGACCACGGCAGCGAGGACGGCCAGGCGGAAGGCCCACAGGAAAATGTCGATGACGGACAGCCGTTGGAGCCAGTTCCGCTGGATGCGTGCGGCCACAAGCGTCGCCGCCATTGGACCTCCTCGTCTGCAGTACGACACACCCCGCCCGAGGGGGGCGGGGCTGCAACTCGCGACACCACGAACAGGGGGATGAGCCAGAGGCTACGCCCCAGCTCATCCCCCCCAGACGTCGTCCGAGGGTCCTTGCCCTACGGGTAAATCTTCTTGGGCTCCTCCCCCGGATTCCACTTCGCCGGATCCGAGGAGTTGCTGATATAGACCGCGATCTTCGGGTCTGCGCAGTCGCCAGACTTGTTGCACGTGATCGTGCCGGTGACGCCCCTGAATCCCTTCGTCGCAAACAACGCATCTCGCAATGCCTTGCGGCCGATGTAGAGGTTGCCGGCGCCATCCTTCTTGCCCACCTTCTCGATGGCCGAGAAGATTATCATGGCCGCATCATAGGCGTGGGCGTGGAAGGCCGACAGCACGTTCTCTCCATACTTCTTCTTGTGTTTCGCCAGAAACGCCGTATACCGCGTGCCCAGCGCCGCTTCCGTCAGGTCGGGGCTGGTGTGGTACATGCCGACGACGGCATCGCCCCCCGCCTTGTAAAAGTCCGGCGAGAAAGTCCCGTCTGCCGACATCAGCTTCACGTTCTGCAACCCGGCCACTTCCTTCGCCTGACGGGTCACGAAGCCACCCGCGGCAATGAAGATCGGGTAATAGACCAGGTCCGGCTTGCCCGCGGCGATCTTGGTCAGCACCGGACGCATGTCGGTGTCAGTCGGGGCGATGGCTTCTTGGGAGGTGATCGTCCCGCCGAGCTTCTTGAAGTTATCGGCAAAGGCATTGGCAAGTCCCTCTGCGTATGGGCTGCCGTCGTGAATGGTGGCCGCCTTGCCGACCTTGAGCGACTTCCGCGCAAACTCCGCCGCGACTCTGCCCTGCACCAGGTCGTTGTGGGCCGTGCGCAGGTAGCCGTCAAAATCAGCACCGCGATCCGCTGCGGTCAGCTTGGGAGCGGTGTTGGATGGCGAGACCGTGACGATGCCGGCCTTCCACAAGATCGGCGCGCCGGGCACCGCCTCGCTGCTACAACTACTGCCGATCGCCGCGACGATATCCTGATTGGAGGCGAGCTTCGTCGCCGCGGTGACCCCGCCTTCCGCGTTGCAGCCTGAGTCCTCGCCGATCAACTTGATCGGGAAACCCAAGACGGTCTTTTTGTCGTCGACGGCGATTTCAATACCACGCCGGCTGTCGACGCCCAGGGATGCGTCCGGCCCAGCCACCACCAACCAGTAGGCGATGGTGACCGGTTGCCCTTTGTTCACTTTCACCACACCGACTGAGTCGGTCACCGGTCCCATCGTCGCCGCGGGAGCCGCAGGGACGAAATAGGCACCGACTGCCAGCAGTAGCGCGACCGTCAATGTCATCAGAATCTGCAAGCGCTTCATTCGCATCTCTTCCCCCTTTAGCGTATCAGTTCGGGCTGAACGCCCACGGTGAGCAACTTCAGAACTGCGAGACCGCCGTGCTGGCGCTCACCCCCTTCTCCCTCATCCACGGTGCCACACCGGCAGACCCGCACACGCATAGACACTCTGACCTTCCAGGGCGGGATAAGAGGTTCGCCGCACCCCTACCTACTCCTCCACGCTAACAGTCTCCCCGGTCTACCCGGTCTTCCCAGTCTACCCAGTCTACCCAGTCTAATGCATAAACGTCTGAGAGCTTGAGGTTGGTTCCCGCGCACCACGGGTGCTTTAGGACCGGGAAGACTGGGAGGACCGGGGAGACTGGGAAGACCTCGGTCTATGGGTAGATTCCTCGGGTCATCAGAGCGTCGGCCACTCGTTCGATGGCGCGGATGAGGGCGGCAGTACGCATGGACAGCTTGCGGTCCAGCGATGCGCGCAGCACTTGCCCAAAACTACGGACCATGATCCGCTCGAGGTTCTGGTTCACCTCTTCCTCTGTCCAGAAGAACTGCTGCAGTCCCTGCACCCATTCGAAATAGGAGACGATGACCCCGCCGGCATTGGCCAGGATGTCGGGGACGACCAGGACGTTGCGCGCCTCGAGCGCTTCGTCGCCATCAGGCGTTATCGGGCCGTTGGCCCCTTCGACGACAAGCCGGGCCTTGACTTTGCCGGCGTTGCTTCCCGTAATCTGGGCTTCCAATGCGCTTGGCACCAGGATGTCGCAGGAAACCTCCAGCAGTTCCTCGTTGGTGACGCGATTGGCGCCGGGGAAACCGGTGACCGAGCCGTGGTCTTCCTTGAATTTCACTAACGCCCGAGGGTCCAGACCCTTTGGATTGTACACCCCTCCCGAGGAGTCGCTGGCGGCGACGATCGAGCACCCCTGGTCCTGCAGCAGGTACGCTGCGACCGCGCCCACGTTCCCAAATCCCTGGACGGCGACCTTGGCCCCAGCGAGCGGCATGCCCAGGTGCCGCGTAGCTTCCCGTGTCACGAAGGTCACGCCTCGACCGGTCGCTTCCACGCGGCCAAAGGATCCACCGATCGCCAGCGGCTTCCCGGTCACAACCGACGGGGTCGAGTATCCCCGGTGCATGCTGTAGGTATCCATGATCCACGCCATGATTTGCGGGCTCGTGCCCACATCCGGCGCGGGGATGTCCCCTTCGGGACTCATCAGAATGCCAATCTCCGTCGCGTAGCGGCGGGTGAGGTGCTCCAGTTCTTCGCGGGACAGTTCCTTAGGATTCACAATCACGCCGCCTTTGGCGCCCCCGTACGGGAGACCGACGGTGGCGCACTTCCAGGTCATCCACATCGCCAGCGCCCGCACTTCATTCAGCGTGACGTCGGGATGGTAGCGGATCCCACCCTTGGTCGGCCCCAGGACGGTGCTGTGGTGAACCCGGTACCCCGTGAAGATTCGCACGGAGCCATCGTCCATTTTGACCGGGAAGTTCACGGTGAGTTCGCGCTTCGGGTACGCGAGAAGCTCGCGGATGCCCCGCTTCAGCGGCAGCTGGTCGGCCGCAATGTTGAACTGCCGCAACGCCATCTGCCAGGGGTCTTCCTGGGGGGTAATGACTGCTGCCTGGGCTGTCATCGACTTCCCTCCTAAACGGAACTCTCGCCTACGTTGCGAGTTCGCGCACGGCAGTGGTGGTCCTTTCCCCTCACCCTTCCCCTCTCCCCATAGGTGAGGGGGACGAGGATTGAGGCCTTGGGCTTATTTCACCAGCGCCGACACCGGCACCAGCTCGATATCGTGGCGGTCGAATTCCACCAGCATCTCTTTCAGCACGCGCGGCGTCAGCCGCGTGGCGTGGCCGATGGCGACGACGTCCTTCCGTTCCAGCGCCAGGATGATGAGCCGCTGGATCTGCGCCCGGATGGCATCCGCCTTGTTCTGATTGTCCAGGAAGACGGACCGCGACGCAGTGCGGATCTGCATCTCCATGGCGAGTCGCATGCCGACTGATTGGGGGGAGGTGACGCTGTCGACGAAGATCAATCCATGTGATTTGAC
The DNA here is from genome assembly GCA_005888595.1 of Candidatus Segetimicrobium genomatis. Classification (GTDB taxonomy): domain Bacteria; phylum Sysuimicrobiota; class Sysuimicrobiia; order Sysuimicrobiales; family Kaftiobacteriaceae; genus Telluricultor. The sequence goes on along the minus strand of VBAL01000137.1, from coordinate 3,335 downwards.
CTCTCGCAGAACAGCCCGCATCACACGCTCGTCGGCGGTGGCTTTCGAACCCATGTGGTTGCTGAGGCCGATGGCCCCGGGCACCTGACTCAGGTCCGTGGCGACGACCTGCGAGATCTGCACGTCACTCATCCCCGTGGTGATCCCGCCGGGGCCAAGCGCGAGACCGCGCTCTTCAGGCTCCATGGGCAGGTGCAGGAGGACCTCCAGCCCGCCTTCCTGCGCCCGCGCCGCCACCTCGCGCGAGTAGCGCAGTCCCGGCAAAATTGTGACGGTCACAGACCGACCGAGAGCGAGAATGGGTTCCAACTGCTCGAGACTGCCGCCAGCGTCGTCAAACAAGATGGCCACACGAGCGGCGGGGACAAATGGGATGAGCTGGATGTCGTGGGTGACAAGGTCGAGCCCGGCGCGTCGCACCCCGATCCGGATGAATGTGGGGGTTTGTTCCAAGATCTGCCCACCGGCGGGCGCCACCTGCTGTCCGAGCTGGCGCGCCAGGTCCGTGACGCGGCCGCGGGCCTTGATATCCACGGTCCGCGCCGTCCACTGATAGACCTGCCCGCGCTCCCGCATGAGCCGGGACGACGTGGCAACCTTGACGACCGTGGCGGTGCGGTCCAACGCGGCGCGCACGCCGGCGTCGATCGCGGCGTCGTCAAGCGCAACGTCCCGCGACGCGGGGATCGCTAGTGGAGCGGCTGGCGGCGTGGAGCGCCCGAGCCACCATCCCTGGGACAGCCCCACACCCAAGAGGAACCCGGCGACGACGACCGCGGCCACCAACGCCGCGCTCCGCTCGGTCGCCGATCGCAGTCGCAATCGCCGTCTGGCCATGGCGGGGGAGTCCTACGCGGCTGCTGCCGCCCCATGCCATGCGGCACGGGGCGCAGCGACGACATGCGGGACCGTGGGGAGCGTGCGGAAACTGCGGCTCAGTTTCTTCTTGAGGATCTCGATGGCCCTCGTCAATTGCGCCGCCCGCATCTGCTGGAGTTGCCGTTCAATGGCGTCGTCCGGCTGGCCGTGGAACCGCAGGCGCACCGTGTCTTCAGTGGCGCCGACGAACTCGTCGGGCCAAAGTCCCTTCCCGTGAATGTCCCGACCGGATGGGGTAAGGTACTTGGCGGTGGTGATCGCCGCCCCCGATCCCATCGGGAGATCGACAATCGTTTGAATAACGCCTTTCCCGAACGTCCTGACACCGACCAGCGTTGCGACACGGTGATCCTGCAGCGCGCCGGAGACGATCTCAGACGCGCTGGCGGTGAACTCATTCACCAGGACAACCACGGGCATTTCAACTTTGACGCGCCGCGTGGCGCGTTCCGTCTCCTTGCGGCCATCGCGGTCAACGGTATGAACGAGCGGCTGACCTGCCGGGACGAACCAATCGGCCACCCGCAGCGACACGTCCAGCAGCCCGCCGCCATTACTGCGCAGGTCCAAGATCAGCGCCCGCGCGCCAGACTGCTTCGCACGCTCAAAGAGGCGCCGGAATGCGAGTTCTGTGTTCTCGTTGAACGTGACCAGTTTGACATAGCCGATGCCGGCATCGTCCAACCGGGACCGGGTCGCTTCATCGAGGGACCCAGGTCCCTCCCCGGCCACGATCTCAATACGGTCGCGGACGATCGTCACCGCCACCGACCGACCACCGCGCAGAATGACGAGGTGGACGGAGCTCCCCTTCGGACCGCGGATGCGGGAAACCGCCTCCTGCAGCGCCATACCATCCGTGGAGGCGCCGTCAATCTCCGTGATGCGGTCACCCGCGCGCAGGCCGGCGCGGACCGCCGGCGTGCCGGAAATGGGCTGCACCACGATGAGATGCTTATCCTTGAGATCGATGAAGATGCCGATACCGAAGAAGAACCCCTGCGAATCCTGTTTGAACTCATCGAACGCACGGGTATCCATGAAGCGCGTATACTGATCGCCCAGCGAGTCCAGCATGCCCTTGGCCGCGCCGAAGTACAGCCGTTGCGGATCCGTCCGCGGCGTGGTGCAGCGCTGGGTTGCCTCATCGACGAGCGCGGCGATGCGTTGTCGCCCATCGGCCGCCGGCGGGGCGGGGCTGGTGCCGATCAGCCGCGAACATGCCGGGCCGGCGGCGTCCAGCAACCCCCTGCCGGCCCCCTCGTAGATTTCCGTTTCGTTGATCGAGCGCACGATGAACTTGGTGCGGATTTCTCTCGCGACGGCATCGAGCAGCGACTGGCCCTGCGCGCGTACGTCGGCCGCCTGACCGCGCGGTCTGATTGCAGCCCACACGAAACCGGCGGCGGCCGCAAGTACCAGCACCAGCGCAATAGCGACAAATTGCCGTCGGCCGACCATGCACACCTCGCCGCCCCGCGCGACGCCCGCCGTGGAGTCCCACCTATTCTACTACGCGTATAGGTGAAGAGCGAACACGGCGAACATGGGGAAACTGGTGCAAACTGTCTGCTTGTTCGCTGTGTTCCCTGTGTTCGCGACGTTCGCCGTGCCGCCTACAGGCTCGTCGGATTTATGGGACGGCCGTTGACGCGGACTTCAAAGTGCAGATGTGGACCTGTAGAGAACCCGGTACTCCCCACGCGGCCGACCGGCTGGCCGCGCCGCACTTCATCGCCGGCGACCACGAGCAGGCTGGAGAGGTGACCGTAGAGCGTGGACATGCCTTCCCCGTGGTCGATCACCACGATCTTCCCGTACCCGCCGAACCATCCCGCGTAAATCACGCGACCCTCGGCAGCGGCCAGGACCGGCGCCCCCCAGGCCGTCGCGATGTCGACTCCGGTGTGCAGGTGCCAGATGCCGAACAGTGGGTGGCGACGCATCCCAAACCCCGACGTGAATAGACCGCGTGTGGGCCAGAGGAAGGCGAACCGGGTATGCGCCTCCGCCATCGTGGGCCGCCGCGGCGGGACCTGAGCCTTTCGGATCATCGCTTCGAGATCTTTGGAATTCTTCTCTAGCTCGCGCACCACGCGCTCGTACGCGGCGCGCTCGACCTGGAGACGCTCCAACATCTCACGTTTGGCCAGCTCGGTCGCGACGATTTCGCGCTGGCGGGCCTGGGTATGTGCGGTGAGCGTTCGCAGGTAGGCCTGGTCCTGGACCAGGGTCGCCTGCAGCCGCTGGTAGCGGGCCATGTCGGCGGCATGCGCATCAAGGGCCTCCGTGTCGGCGTGAACGATCGTGGAGATGAGCTGCCAGCGCGTCACGAACGCCGCGAAGTCATCTGAACCCAGCAGGACCTCGGCATACCCGGTTCGTCCATATTTGTAGATGTCCCGGAGCCGACTGCCGAGCACCCGGCGACGTGCAGTCAGGTGCTCCTGGGCACG
>VBAL01000190.1 GCA_005888595.1 Candidatus Segetimicrobium genomatis | reverse complement strand
GAAGTGCGTTGTGGGAGAGTGCGGCGGTCAGCGTCACGCCGGCCGGCCGCGTGGTGGCGCGCATTGGCTCCACGCCCAACGGTCAGGGCCACGCCACCATTTTCAGCCAGATCGCCGCTGAGGTACTCCAGGTCAACCTCGAGGCCATCACCGTGGAGCAGGGGGACTCGGCCGTGGTCCCGCGCGGGGTCGGCACGTTTGGCAGCCGGTCCACGACGATCGGAGGATCGGCGCTGCTGCGGGCGGCGGAGAAGGTGAAGGCCAAAGCGGTCCGGATCGCCGCGCATCTGCTCGAGGGAAGAACGGAGGACATCGTCTGGGCGGATGGCCGGCTGTATGTGCGCGGAGCCCCGGACCGCGCCCTCACCCTACCGGAGGTTGCCGCCGCTGCCTACCAGCCCGGTCGGCTGCCCCAGGATCTGGAGATGGGGCTCGATGCCCTGGACGTCTTCCGCCTGCCGGGTCCGGTCTTCCCGTTTGGGGCATACGGGGCAGTGGTCGAGATCAACCCATCGACAGGTGAGATCCGCGTGCTGCGATTGGTGGCCGTGGATGACGCCGGCCGCATTGTGAATCCGTTGCTGGCGGAAGGACAGGTCATCGGTGGATCGGTGCAGGGGCTGGGCGAAGCGCTTGCTGAGGAAGTCGTGTACGGTGAGGATGGACAGTTCCTGACGGCGACCCTTGCCGAGTACGGCATCCCGCGGGCGGAACAGGTGCCGGAGATTGCCAGCGAATTTCTGGAGACGCCCTCACCGCTCAACCCGCTCGGCGCCAAGGGCATCGGGGAAGCCGGTTGCATCGCCACTCCTGCGGCGATCGCCAATGCGGTGATGGATGCGCTGGCGCCGCTGCGGATCCGTCATCTGGACTTTCCATTCACGCCGCGCCTGGTGTGGGAGGCGATCGCCAGGGCGCGCCCGAGGTGATTCAGCTCAAGCTCTGCCGGCTCTGAGAAAGCTTGCGAGCGGTCTCCACACGCCGGGCCAGCATCCCCGTGCGAAACGAGCGTCGAAGCTCGGGGCTACGCAGTTGCCCCTCGATGCGGCCCAGCAGATGCTCGGCCTGACGGAACCGGGCCTCGGCCGCCGCCGGATCGCCCTGCCGGAGGCGTAGCTCATACCACGCCAGCTCCACCTCCACCAGCGCCGGCAGCATGGGCGTGCCTTCGAACGAGATGTCCTGGAACGTGACTTCAGCGGATCGCAGATGCTGCTCGGCTTCGGCCAATCTGCCGCCGCGCATCGCCGACACGGCGAGCACCACATGGCTGATGCCGGATCCCTCCTGGAATCCCCGTTCCCCCACGGCGGTCAAGAGGGTTTGGGCGGCTGCGGCCGCCCGAGTGGGGTGACCGGCCAGCATCCACCCATATCCGATATAGGCCCCGGCCAGCAGGAGATTATCGGCCCGGCGGTGGCGCCGCAGCGCGCTGTCGGCTTCTTCCAGCGCCTGAACCGCGTCGGTCGCCTCCCCACTGTGGAACAGCACGAAGCTCTTGACGGCCAGGACCGTCGGCAATTCCTGTGGAAACCATGTCAGGCCCCGTTCGGCTTCGTGCACACGCGCCTTTGCCTGGGTGATGTCCCCCGCCATCAGATAGGCTATCGCGCCCATCGCGGCGTCGCTGGGAGACATGTAGTCAAGTTCGCGGGCGATCGTTCGTGCTGCCTCAGACAACGCCGCCGCGCGATCGTAGCGGCCGATGAATAAGTAGACCTGCGACCGGAGGAAATGGACCCACATCAGCCTGCGCCGGTCGCCGATTTCCTGGGCCAGACTCTCCGACTGGTCCAGATACGCCGCCGCGGTGTCCAGGTGCCCCAGCCACAGGTGCATCACCGCGATGTAGCTGAGCGCCGTCGCCTCCCGTGACCGGTCGCTGGCGGCCCGCGCCTCGTCGAGGGCGCTCTGTGCCCACTGGAGCCCGTCGTCGAGTTCGAATGACATCAGGCGTGTCATCGATAGCAGATTGAGCGCTCCGGCGATCGCCCCGTGGTCACCGACCCGTTTCAGCGTGACCAGCGCGTCATGGGCGATGCGTCCGGCTTCAGTCAGACGGCCGGCATCCCAGTGCGCGGTGGCGATCTCCGTGAGGCACAAGCCCTCGGTGTGTCCGTCGCCGGCCCGGACCGCCAGCTGCCGGGCCTCCTCATATCCATGGATAATGTCGTCAATGGATCGGTTATGCCGGCGGTGGTGTAGCCGCGCGATCTCATAGCGGAGCCGGGCTTCCGTCGCGAGGTCGCCGCGAGCCTGCGCCGTGGCCAGCGCAGACTCGAAATCTCCCTGCGCGGCATCATATTGTCCCAAGAGTTGCAGCGCCTCCCCACGCTTGCGTCGGACCGCGGCCATCTCGGTAGCGGTGCGAGTCTCAGCGCCCAACGCCAGCGCCTGAGTGTACGCATCGGCGGCCCGACGGTTGGCGAACAGTTGCCGAGCACGATCTCCGGCGCGGATGAGATAGGCGACCGCCTTGCCCGCGTCCCCGGCGCTGCTCCAGTGGTAGGCCAGGAGGTCCACGACCTCATTGATACGCTGGCCAGAAGTCCGCTCTACCCACTGTGCGACTTTGGCGTGGGTGGGACCTCGGACGGCACGGGGCAGGCTGGCATAGGCCACTTCGCGTGTCAGCGCGTGCTTAAAGATGAACTCGCGATCCCCAGCCAGCGTGGATGATGGCCGTTCCCGGAGCAAATCCCGCCCCTCCAACCGTTCCAGGAGCTGAGGCAGTTCCGTCCGGCCGACGCCCAACGCCATCAGGGTGCCTTCCCAGAAAATTCGGCCGACGACCGAGGCGTGCTGGAGCAGCCGCTTCTCCTCGTCGGGCAGGCGGTCCAGCCTGGCGGCCAGCACCCCCTGGATCGTATCTGGGAGGGGCAGCGAACCAAT
>VBAL01000136.1 GCA_005888595.1 Candidatus Segetimicrobium genomatis | reverse complement strand
AAACGTTGGAGCGTTGAAACGTTGAACCGATTCGGACACTCAGTTCCTACGCTGGTAAGGTTTTGACGTTTCAACAGTCCAACGCTTCAACGTTCCAACGCTCTTACGGTCCGGGGCGTTTGCAGTTGACGCAGTGGTTGGTGAACCGCAGGAGCAGCTGGCCGGTGACGCGACCCACGCCCGCCAGGTTGCTGACGGTGTCGGCCTGTACCTCCGCCCAGATCGGCTGCCCGTCGATCCAGATGTACCCGATCCGCGTTCTGACCTCGCCCCAATCGTATGACAGTACGAGTTCGTAGAGCACTCCGTTCTCATCGATGGTGGCGCGCAGCGCGTACGGCGGTCCCGGCCGGGCAATGAACTCCTTCATGGTCGGCGCGGTGTACAACCACTGGGCGATCTTACGGCGGGTCGTGACGTCGAGTTTGTCCTCCGGACGGCCGTAACGGTCGATCGCGTCGTCGACGATGGCGCGATGGACCCCGGCCAGCTCGAACCGGCCGTCCGGCTGTTCGCTGAGCAGGAAGATATCGTGGGCGTGAAATGTCTCGGGATTTTCCGCCTGCGTCTCGAGCTTTTCCGCAATGGCGCTCCGGATCGACGGCGCGAACGGACGCAGGAGCAGAGGGAGGGACAGGTCGCGGATGGTGACCTTACGATGCCTGATTCCGTCGGTGCCGCGCCACTCCAGAAACGACCCATCGGCGGCGACCACGAGCCGGCTCCGTTTGATCGTCACATTTAGGGTGCCGCTGAAGTCCGCGTTGAGCTCGTATGGCTCCGTGACATTGACGTCGAACAAACGGATGAGCAGCACATCGACCGTGGGGGCCTGCGCCCACCCGGTCTTCGCGGCCAGGACTGTGACCAGGAACGTCGCCAGAACTGCGGCACCGCCTCGAGATTTCAGCCGGGGATCGCGCGTCATCAATGTGGCACGGGGATCGAAGGTCCGTACCGTTCCCACGAGACCATAGAGGCCAGGGGGCGCCGTCCGCGGCTCGCCAGAATGCGAAGAGCCGTGCGCTCGATCGCGCCGCGGCCGCGAGGATGCGGGTACCCCAGCGAGATCACGATGGCCAGCGCCTTGTCAGGGGGAATACTGAGAAGGGCTCTCGCCTCAGGCCCATGGTGCATCGTCGCCGGGCACGAGGCGACTCCCCATGACCAGGCGGCCAGCATAATGTTCTGCGCACACCGTCCCGCGTCAAATGCCGCGCCCGTATCCTCGATGACGAGCGCGATGGCCACCGCGGCGGTGGCGACGTGCTGGGCGAAGCGGCCGAAGGCGGCCAGTTCCCGCAGGCGGGAGCGCTCGCGTACGACTACGAAATGCCAGGGTTGGCGATTCCGGCTGCTGCCGGTCATCCGGCCGGCGTGAAGGATCTTCATTAACACCGGTTCTTCAATTGGGTGGTCGGTGAACGATCGCAGTTCACGTTTTGTGACGATGCAGCGATACGCGTCCACACCAGGCGAATTCGACGGCATGACGGGTGGCTCCCGCACCGAGCAGGACACCGGGGGACCACGGAACCAGGGGACCAAGCAGCGATGATACCCGCAGGACCCAGATCGCCTGGTTCCTTGGTACCTTGGTCCCGGGTCCCTTGTTACAATTGGCGTATGAAGCTCGCGCCAGGGATGGAGATCACACTGCGGGTCGACCGGTTGAACGTGGACGGCCGAGGAGTCGGCCGGCTGAATGGGCTCGCCGTGTACGTCGATGACGCCGCCCCCGGAGACGTCGTCCGCGCCCGCCTGACCCGCGTGACGCCCGCGAACGCGGACGGCGAGATTGTCCGCATCGAAGAAGCTTCCTCCGACCGGGTCGTGCCGCGCTGTCCGCACGTCGGCGCCTGTGGTGGATGCAGATGGCAGCACCTCGACTACCGGGCTCAAGCCGCGGCGAAAGAGGCAATCATCGTGGAGAGCCTGCAGGGATTGCGTGGGCTGAGCGAGGTGCGGGTGCGCCCAATTATTGCCGCAGGCGATCCGTGGCACTTCCGCAACAGGATGGAGTTTTCGTTTCAGCCGCCGGACCGCGTGGGCCTTCACCGTCGCGGGCGCTGGGATGAGGTCGTAGACCTTCAGACCTGCTTCCTGCCGTCGCCCCGGACCGTCACTGTGTTGCACGTGGTGCGGGAGTTCATGCGGCAGCACGCGATTCCGTGCTACGATACCCGCACCCATAATGGGTTTCTTCGGCACATAGTCGTGCGCGAGGGCCGCGCGACCGGAGAGCTGCTGGTGGCCCTGATCACCGCGGCGGGCCCGTTTCCGGAGGGACAGGACCTGGCGCAGCGACTGCGTCACGAAGTGCCGGGGCTCACGGGCCTGCTGTGGGCGGTCAACGCGTCCAAAAGCGACGCCGTCGACGCTGATGCCGTTCATGTGCTGCACGGTCGATCATTCATCTATGAGCGTCTGGGCGGCCTGACGTTCAAACTCGGTCTGCTGACCTTCTTCCAGACCAATACCGTGCAGGCCGAGCGCATGCTCGAGGTCGTGCGCGAGTTTGCCGGTTTACGCGGCACCGAACATGTGGCGGACCTCTACTGCGGTGTCGGGACCTTCGCCCTGGCGCTGGCCGGTCAGGCCAGTCAGGTGATCGGGATCGAAGCCCTGCGGGCAGCGGTGGAGGCGGCGCGGGAAAACGCGGCGCTGAATGGCATCACAAACACAACGTTCTACACCGCGGAGGCAGCAGACCTGCGGTGGGTGCTGGCGCTCCAGAGCCGGCCCGATGTGCTGGTCCTGGATCCACCGCGCGCCGGTGCAGGCGTTGCGGTGATGCGAGCCATCGGGGCTCTCGCCCCACCTCGAGTCGTGTATGTGTCATGCAACCCGACGACCCTGGCGTCCGACCTGCGCGAGCTGCAGGGCTGGGGCTACGAGATGGCCGCCATACAGCCCGTGGATCTCTTTCCCCACACCTACCACGTCGAATGCGTGGTTCAGCTGCAGCGGATCGCAGGGAGATGATGGACCCGCAGGTGCTGCGCCAGCGCCGTCACGATCCCCCCACGCGCATGGGGCCGGGATATTGGATCGTCATCAAATTCTTCCGGCTGCTTCTGCTGGCGGGCTGGCATCTGAAGGCTGAGGGACTGGACCGCCTGCCTCCCCGGGGGCCATTCATCCTGACGCCCAATCATGCCAGTGAGATCGATCCCATTGTACTCTCGGCGGCCATGCCGTTCCGGGTCACGTACCTGGCCGGTCAGGAGCTGGATCAGTATCCGTTGCTCTTTGCGCTGATCCGGTTATTCAATCCCATCTTTGTCCGCCGCGGGGTGGGGGACATCGGCGCGCTGAAGGCCTGTCTGGAACGGCTCGCCCGGGGCGAGGTACTCGTGGTATTTCCGGAGGGCGGAGTGGTACAGCCCGGGTTGGGAACGCTAAGCGAAGGCGCGGCATTCTTGGCGATCCGCGCGCAGGTCCCGGTCGTCCCGGTGGGCCTGCTCGGTCTCACGAAGATGTGGCCGGTGAGCGCCCGCTTTCCGAGGCCGTCCCGAGTGATCGTGCGCATCGGCGAGGCCATCCCTCCTCCGCCCCGCGACGGCCCGCGCACGGGGGAGTTGATCGCGCAGATCCGGATGACCCTGGACCGGCTGTTGGAGCGATGACTCGACATCCGTCCGTCATGGCTGCCGTCGGCCTCGTGGTGATGGCCTTAGTCCTGGTGGTCACCGCCGCGTCGTCACGTGCCGCACCGGTCCTTCCTCCTCTGAAGTTTGCCGTGGTGGTCACGGAGGTGCGCCGCGGGCGGTGTGACGGCGTGCTGGCCGAGCTGCATTCGCTCAGTGAGGAGCCCGGACCCACAGGAGGGCGCGCCTCCTACCTGCTGGCGCACTGCCTGCTCCAGCAGGGTGATATTGTGGCCGCGCGCCGGGAATTCGATGAGGTGGCGAGGCATTTTCCTCCGCTGGCGGACCACGCGCGCCTGTATGCGGCGCAGGCGGCGATGCAGATCGGCCAGCGTGAGGAGGCCGCCAGCCGCCTCGAGCAGCTACTTGCCGCTACGACGATGCCATCCGTAGTCCGGCGCGCCAGGCTGATGTACGCGGATGTGCTGATCCAATCGGGGGAGTCCGAGAAGGCGGTCGTCAGCCTTTCTCAATTGCTTGCGGCTCCTCTCGACGATCTGTCGTACGCGCAGGCGTGGTCGCTGCTCGGCCAGGCGGCGGAGGGAGCAGGGGACCGGACCCTCGCCATCCGGGCGTACGCCATGGCATGGTGGAGTGTGCCGGAGGCCGCAGGGGCCGATGCCGCATACGGGAGGTTGCGCGACCTGCAGCCCGACCGCACCCCTATGCCGCCGGCGGACGCGCGGCTGCAACGTGCGACGCGGTTGGTGGCCGCGGGCGAGTTCGTGCTGGCAGAACGCGAACTGACCGACGCCCTGCATCAGCCTCTGCCAGCGGAGATGGCGGCGGACGCCTGGTACCGTCTCGGGATCCTCCGTCTAAGAACACGAGGAGCAGCGTACGCGTTCGAGCAGTCGGCCAGCATCCCCGGCGAGCACCGGCCGCGTGCCCTCTACTGGTTCGGCCGCGCCCTGGCGTTGGATGACCGTGACGGGGAAGCGCTGGTGGTCTGGCGCCGTTTGGTTGACGAGGAGCCGGAGTCGGCATGGGCGGCCCGGGCCATGGTGTCGCTGGCGGCGCTCACCGAGCTCCACGGCGACCTGCCCGGCGCCCAACAGTGGCTGCGGCGTGCGGCTCAACGATATCCGGATTCGCCGGCCGCAGACGAGGCGCGCTGGCGCCTGGGGTGGGTGATGTTTCGCCAGGGGCGCATCCACGACGCTGAGCAGCAGTTCCTGGATTCGGCAACGCGATTCCCGGCGACGCCGCGGGCGGCGGCCAACCTCTACTGGGCGGCGAAGGCGCGGGCCCGCAGAGGGGCAGATGCCCGTGGGCTGCTGACCGAGGTAGCCCGCGCGTACCCGCTCACGTTCTACGGTTGGCGCGCCCGGGAGTTGACCGGGGTACCTGAGCCCGTCCTGCAGAGCGCGCCGCCGGCCGTGCGCCTCGGTGATGATCGAGCCTGGCCCGCTTTTGAGGAACTGGCCGCGCTCGGGTTCGATGACGATGCGGTGGAACTCGTGGAGACCCACCTTGATACGACCACAGACGTGCCGGTCCTGCAGACCGCCGCCTGGTTGTGGGGGCGGATGGATCTCTATCATCGGTCGGTGGCCGCAGCGGAGCGCGCCATCCTGCCCGCGATGCGCGAGGGGGCGCTCGCCGACCGCGAGCTATGGACGCTTGCGTATCCGCTGGCGTACTGGGGCGATCTTCGCCGGGCCGCCCAGGAACAGCGTGTCGATCCCTTCCTCGTGCTCGCGGTGATGCGAGAGGAGAGCCGCTACAATCCACGAGTTGTGTCACTGGCCGGCGCCGTGGGGCTCACACAGCTGCTTCCCTCGACCGCATCAGCGGTGGTGGGCGCGGAGATGCGTCCGCCGCAGTTGATGGACCCCGAGACAAACATCGCCATCGGTACCCGATATCTGGCCGGGCTGATGCGGCAGTTCAACGGGGACACCATCCTGGCGCTGGCCGCCTATAACGCCGGTCCAGTGGCCGCCCGTCGGATCGCGCGGCTGCCCCGCGCTGACTTCGATGTGTTCCTCGAGAGTATCCCGATTACCGAGACACGAGCGTATGTCCAGCGCGTGCTGCAATCCTATCGCATCTATCGGTGGTTGTATCAGTAGTCTTTCGGCTCGGTCTGAACGCTATTCCCGCCGTGGTCCTTGACGCGCCGGAGCGCCCGCTCCGCCCGGCGCAGCAGCGTGTCGAGTGACCGATCCGAGTCTTCCCGGGAGGCTACGCCCGCGCTGGCATGGAGGGTGACGGTGCCGTCACCCACCGGCAGCGGGGTGGAGGCGACCCGCGCGCAGACACGCTCGGCCACGGTCTCGGCGCTGCGGATGTCGGTGACGGGCAGCAGGCAGACGAACTTGTCGGCCCAGTAGCGGGCCAGCACATCTTCGGTGCGGAGGAGCTCGCGGCAGATCTGCGCGAATTGCAGCAACACGTTGTCACCGGCCGCGGATCCGTAGCTGTCGTTGAGGTTTGCAAACTGGTCCAAGTCGAACATAATGATCGAGAGGGCTTCGTGATGACGGGTGGCGCGGGCGAGTTCGCGCTCTCCCAGGTCGAAGAAGGTCCGGCGGTTGAGCGCGCCGGTCATCGGATCCGTGCTGCGGGAGCGCTCCAACTCCCGCCCTAACCGTTCGTTCTCCTTGCGCAGGGCCCGTCGTTCCAGCGCCCGCTCGATGGTGGCGCGCAGAATCTCCACGTTGGGAAACGGCTTCAGGATATAGTCGAAGGCGTCGCCTTCGCGCAGTGCTTTGATCGCGGTGGTCAGGTCAGGGACGCCGGTCAGGAAGACAACCTCCACCAAGCGATCGGCGGCTTTTGCCGCGCGCATCACATCCAGCCCGTTCGTCCCGGGCATCAGCACGTCGGTGATCACCACGTCGTACTGGCCCGTCGCCAACCGGCCGACGGCGGCGGCGCCATCGACGCATGCCTCGACGCCATGTCCGAGCGATGTGAAGTAGCGGACCAGGAGGGCGCGCAGACTCTCGTCATCCTCGGCGATCAGCAGGCGTCCCGGCGTCATATGGGGGAACTTCGCCATGGGCAGTGGTTTCTCCCGGAGCGGCGCCAGATGCGGCCGCCGCAGCATGAAGACGGCGCACGTTCCATGCCACGGCTTCCGTCTGAGCGCAGGAACGGTGGGGCATAACCTGAGCGGTAGCGCGTACAGTCCGCTGCGGAGCGGAGCCGCATGTACGTCGAGTCCGTCGACTTCAAACGCCAGTCGTGGGAAAGCAAGATTCTGGGCGACCTGCTCACCCGCCTGATTGCCAACGGGTATCAGGGGCTGCTGGCCGAAGTGCATCAGGCCGCCGGGCGCTTCTCCAGACCACGTGCTGATCGATCCCTACCGGCCTCGCTGGGGCAAGCGGACGGTTTTGCGGACGTGCTCATCCCACCGGCCCAACCGCATACTCGCGTCATCTTCTTCCTCGCCCAGCCCGATCTGCTCCGGATGGTTGTCGCCGGACGGAACCAGACTGAAGTGCGGCGGGTGGCGACCGCAACGAAGATGCATCTGGAGGCTGCGGTGGGCGGGCACATCAGCGAACTGCTCACGGATGTTGCCGACCGCGACGGCCCGGACCGGTTCCGCCGCGAGGTTGTGCCGGCGCTGCATCTGACCGCCGCCGGCGGCCTGGTCGTTGGGCTTCGCGACGGGGCCCCGATGCAGATGATGCTGGCCCTGCGCCGGCAGCCCGCCTTCCGCGGCCGGCCGACCGCGCTGGGATCTCAGCTCTCGACGCTGCTCCCCGACAAACCTTCAGAGCAGGCCCGAGAGGCGATGGAACGGCTGGTCTCGTCCAAGATCGTGGAGCGGTGGCACGTCGTCATCTGCCGGCAGGGTGGTCAGTGGCTGGCCGTGGCCCCAGGGCTGGATGAAATCAAATCGTTCATCGGTTCCAGCGTCGCCTGCCCGCACTGCGGGACGCGCATGGGCGAGGAGATCCAGGAGGTCGCCTACCGCCTGACCGAGGCGGCGGACGCGCAACTTGCCGACAACCGCCCGCTCTGCGAGCTGCTGGACGCGGCCCTGCGGCGGGCCGGCGCGGAGGCCGTCGTCATCGATCCGGGGCGCGGGGCCATTGATGGCGCGGCATTCTACCGCGGCACAGTCTTAGTGTTCCGGGCGCGGCAGGGCGCGCCGTCTGCAGAAGAGACCGCGCAACTGCTGGAGCAGGCCCGCGTCGTGGAACAGCAGGGGTGGCGTGTGGTCTCCCTCCTGGTCTGTGACCAGCCCGCGCCTGCGGATCTCCGCCAGAGCGGGGTCTTCGTGGTCGATAATATTAGTAGACTGGACGCGGCGCTCGAGGAGATCTTGAGCAAGATTCGAGAGCAGCAGGCCTCGGCGCTGCTGCCCCCAGTGTTGCGCCCCCTGGCCATCTCTGTCGCCGACCTGCTGCCTCCCGAGTGACCGTGTGAATCGTGATTCGTGAATCGTGATCCGCGGGAGCACCCTGTTCTAGGCTCCCGGAAATCACCGGTTAGTTTCGTACTTGCCTGGGTCGAATCACGAATCACGAGTCACGAATCACACACGAGCGCAGGAGTTCCCTCCACACAGGGCGTAGGTCTGTCACGCACCTTTTCCGTGGAGGTCTCCCGTGAGCCGACCAAGGGTCTACGTTACCCGCCGGCTGCCGCAGCCTGCGCTTGACATCATCCGGCCGGTTGCAGACGTCACACTCTGGGATCGTGAAGACGTTCCACCTCCCCGCGAGGTGCTTCTCCGCGAGGTGACGCAGGTCGATGGTCTGCTTACCCTCCTGACGGATCGCATCGACGGCGAGGTCATGGACGCCGCGCGGCGCTTGAAGGTCGTCAGCAACTTCGCCGTGGGGTTCGATAACATCGACATCCCCGTGGCGACGAAACATCGCATCGTGGTGACAAACACTCCGGAGGTCCTGACGGAGACGGTCGCCGACTTCGCGTTCTGCTTGATGCTGGCCGCGGCCCGCCGTCTGGTCGAAGCCGACCAGTACACGCGTGCCGGCAGCTGGAAGACCTGGGAGCCGCTGCTCCTCGCGGGGCAGGACGTGCATCGGGCCACCCTAGGGCTCATCGGGCTGGGTCGCATCGGATCCGCGGTGGCCCGGCGCGCCGCGGGGTTCGAGATGCGCGTCATGTACTATGACCCGTTCCGGCGGGAAGACCTGGAGCAAAACCTGCACATTGACTACCGGCCGTTCCCCGACGTGCTGCGCCAGGCGGACTTTATCAGCGTGCACGTCCCGCTGTCAGAGCAGACGCGCCACTTGATCGGGCGCGAACAGTTTGCGCTGATGAAGCCGACGGCCGTCTTTGTCAACACCTCCCGCGGGCCGGTGGTGGATCAGCAGGCGCTCACGGAGGCCCTGGCCGCCCGCCGCATCTTCGCCGCCGGCATTGACGTCTTTGAACGCGAACCGGTGCCGGCGGGTGATCCTTTGCTGGTCCAGGAGAACGTCATTGTGGCTCCCCATATCGCCAGCGCCAGCGTGCCCACCCGCATCCGCATGGCGACGCTGGCGGCAGAGAACCTCGTCACCGTTCTGCAAGGGAAGCGGCCGCCCAACCCGGTCAATCCAGAAGTACTGAACGGCTAATTGCCGATTGTGAATTGTAGATTGCCAAATTGAGAATTTTTCGAGGTAATATCCGCGGCCTTACAATTCACAATTCGCAATCCACAATTCCGTTGTTATTTTCGTAATCGTGGGTCCAGCGCGTCCCGCAGGCCGTCGCCCAGCAGGTTGCAGGCGACCACAGTCAGCAGGATCGCAATGCCCGGGAAGGTCGCGGCCCATGGTGCGTCGCGGAGGTACTCGCGCGTGTTCGTGAGCATGGCGCCCCACTCCGGCGTCGGCGCCTGCGCGCCCAACCCCAGAAACGACAGGCCCGCCGCCTCGAGAACCGCTGAGCCGACCCCGAGGGTAGTCTGCACGATGACCGGGGCCAGTGAATTCGGCAGGATGTGCCGGCCGATGATGCGCACGTGGCTGGAGCCCAGGGCCCGCGCCGCCTCCACGTAGTCTTCCTGCCTCGCCCGCAGCACCGAGCCGCGTACGATCCGTGCAAAGATCGGGATGTTGATGACGCCGATGGCCAGCATCGCGTTGTTCAGACCCGGGCCGCGAATCCCCACGATGAAGATCGCCAGGAGCGTGGCGGGAAACGCCAGCATCACATCCATCACGCGCATCGTGACGCTTTCCGCCCACCCACCGTAGTAGCCGCCCAACAACCCCAGCACTGTGCCGACCGCCAGGGCGATGCCCACGGACACAATGCCCACGGTGAGGGAGACCCGGCCGCCGTAAATGATACGGCTGAGCAGATCGCGGCCAAGGTCGTCGGTGCCCAGCCAGTGCAGTCGAGATGGCGACAGCATGCGCGCGCCGAGGTCCTGGGTAATTGGATCCGGCAGGTTCAGCAGGGGTGCTCCCGCGGCGAGCACCGCGAAGGCTCCCACCACAGCCAGCCCGATCATCGCCGTGTGGTTTCGGCGCAGCCGGCGCCAGGCGTCGGTGTAGTAGCCACTGGGGGCCCGAACCACCGGGAGGGATGGGATCGCTAGCGCTTGTTCATCCATAGCGGATGCGAGGATCCAGATACGCGTACGAAAGATCCACCAGCAGGTTGATCAACACGAAGAGGATGGCGATCACCAGCACGGCGCCCTGTACGATGGGGTAGTCACGCGCAAAGATGGAATCGACGACCAGCCGGCCCACGCCCGGCCAGGCGAATATGGTCTCGGTCAAAATCGCGCCCCCCAGCAGGCTGCCCACGTTCAATCCGATGACGGTCACGACAGGGATGAAGGCGTTCTTGAGCGCATGACGGGACACGACCCGCTGCTCGGCCAGGCCCTTGGCGCGCGCTGTGCGTACGTAGTCCTGCCGCAGGACCTCTAGCAGGCTGCTGCGGGTCATCCTGGCAATGATCGCCAGTGGCACGGAGGATAACGTGACCGCTGGGAGCACAAGGTGGCGCAGCGCGTTCCCCAGCGCCTGCCAGTTGCCGGAGATGAGGGCGTCAAGCAGGTATAGGTTTGTGACGCGGCTCAACTCAAGCGTATAGTCGAGCCGTCCGGAGATTGGGAACCACCCCAAATACCAGGCGAACAGCAGAATGAGCATGATCCCCAGCCAGAAGATCGGCATGGAGAACCCGAACAACGCCACGAACATGCTCATCCCATCAAACCACGAATTCTGTCGCGTTGCGGCCACGACTCCCGTCAGCACGCCGATGACCGACGCGATCAGCATGGCCCCCAACGTCAGCTCGATTGTCGCGGGGAACCGCTTGGCGAGGAGCACCGTGACTTGTTCACTGTTCTGAATTGATCGGCCGAGGTCGCCGCGCAGCACGCGGCCGAGATATTTCACGAATTGCACAGGCAGGGGATCGTTCAACTGCAGTTGCGCCCGGAGCTTGTCCACCGCGGCCGGAGTAGCGTGCTCACCCAGCGCGATTAGCACGGGATCGCCGGGGGTGAGGTGGGAGATGGCAAAGACGATGAGGATGACCCCGAAGAACACCGGCAGAATTTCAATCAATCGGCGCCCAACGTACCAGCCCATCGACCTCCATGCTAGCACGTAAAGAGACCGGAGGACGATGGACCGTCTTCCGGTCTCCTGACGTGCGTAGGGAGGTTACTACTTGATCCAGACGCGATGGAGCCACCAGATCTGCAGCGGATGCAGGAGGAAGTTCTCCACCTGATTGCGGTACGCTCCCACGCGGGCGGCATGCACGAGCGGAACCCACGGCGCGTCGCGATGGATCAGTTCCTGCGCCTGCGTGTAGAGTTTGGTCCGCGCGGCTTGATCGCTGACCTGCTGGGCCTCGATCAGCAGGCGATGGACGCTGTCGCTCTTGTAGAATGCGACATTGGACGCCTTCCCTAATTGCGCGTTGTCCTTGTCAAGTAACACGTAGAGGAAGTTGTCCGGATCGCCGTTGTCCCCGATCCAGCCGAGGATCGCCATCGGGTGTTCCGCGCTTCGCGTTTTCTGGAGATAGGTGCCCCACTCATAGGTCACCAGCTTGGCGCGGATCCCTGCCTGGGCGAGCTGCTGCTGCAGGGCCTCGGCGATCTTCTGCGGCTGCGTCAGGTACGGCCGGGCGCGGTTCGGCCACCACAGTTCGGTATCGAGGCCGTTGGGGAATCCCGCTTCGGCGAGCAACTTCTTGGCCGCGCTTGTGTCATACGCGTAATCCTGGACGCCGTCGGCATAGCCCCAAATGGTTGGCGGCATCGGGTTCTTGGCGGGCTGCCCGACTCCGCCGTAGAACGCCTGGACGAGCGCCGCCTTGTTCACAGCGTGGCTGACGGCCTGCCGAACCCGCCGGTCGTTGAATGGCGGATTCTGTGTGTTCATGGCAATGTAGCCGGTGTTCAGGCCGGGGCCCGTGAAGAGGACCAGGTCCTTGTTGTTACGGATCCGATCGTAATCCGGCGGATTGACCTGATCCATCATCTGGACCGTGCCCCGCTCCATCTCCAGCAAGCGCACGGTGTTGTCAGGGATCCCGCGGATGATCAACCGGTCCAGACAGGGTCGACCCGCCCAGTAGTCTCTGTTGGCCTCGTAGGTGGCGTGGTCTTTCTCCACCCACTCCACGAACTTGAACGGTCCCGTCCCCACCGGGTTCTTGAAGAAATCCTTTCCGTATTTCTGGATTGCCGTGGGGCTGGCAATGCCTGTCGAGAACATCGCCATGTTGGTCAGAAAGGGGGCGAAGCGCGCGCTCAGCGTAAACCGTACGGTCATGGGATCCACGGCTTCGACGCTCTTCACGTTTTGGAACGTGAACTCGGCATATTCGAACGTCCCGGTATGATACGGGTTCTTCGCGTCGACCTGCCGGTCGTAGTTGAACTTCACCGCTTCGGCATTGAACGGAGTGCCGTCGTGGAATCTCACTCCGCTCCGCAGTTTGAACGTCCAGACCAGTCCATCGGGTGACACGGTCCACGACTCGGCGAGTGACGGCTCCACCGCGGTGGAGTCGACCTTGAAGCGTACGAGCGTGTCAAAGACGTTTGAGGTATTGTTGACTGAGAACCCGTCCACTGCGTCGTGTGCATCCAGCGTCACCGCTTCCTGGGCCTGCGCAAAGACCAACGTGCCGCCTATCCGGCCGCACGCCTTGGCGTCCCAAGAAGACATCGGCGCCCCGACCGATGATGTCGGGGCCAGCAGCAGACCGACGGCCAGGACGGCGATGGGAATCGCCAGGCGTCTCATGCGATGGTTCAAGATCATCCCTCCCCTCGAGTCTCGTGGCGGTGCTTGAGCTATTTCGGGGAGCGCGCGGGGCATCCCTCTCGACGCCCCGCCCAGGGCTGGGCAGAGGAGTACCCTGCCCGCTGGAGAAACACTCTCGATGTTCCCATAGGCTTCCAGGGAGGTGGATTGGAATGGTTAGACGGAGATGGCTGGTTGCGACCGTGCTGGTCGTCGTCGCGCTCATTGCGGTCGGCTGCCAGCGCCCGCAGGCCCAGCAGCCGGCGGCGCCGGCCAAGCCGGCTTCACAGGTGCCGGATCTGGGCGGGCGTACGATCCACGTCGCCACCGACGCCACGTATCCGCCGTTTGAGATGCTGGACGCGAGCAAGACCATCGTCGGCTACGACATCGATCTCATCAACGACATCTGCCAGCTGGCGAACTGCAAGCTGGAGATCAAGAGCACCGCCTGGGACGGAATTTTCCCTGCGCTGCAAAAAGGCGACTACGACACGGTGATCTCCGGGGTTACCATCACCCCCGAACGGGCGAAGACGATGGGCTTCACCGACGCGTACATGGAGGTCGGGCAGGTTGTGCTGGTGCGGGAAGATGAGACCCGGATCAACGGGGTGGATGATCTGGCCGACAAGAGTGTGGCGGTGCAGCGCGGGACGACCAATGCCGAGGCCGCCACGAATTTCCAGAAACAAAAGAAGGTCAAGACGGTCAAGCAATTCCCGACGTTCGATCTCGCCGTGAAGGCGCTGCTGAACAAAGACGTCGACGCAGTGATCATCGACAATACGGCTGCCTCAGGCTACATGGGGACCAACCCCGACAAGCTGAAGGTCGCGGGAGAGAAGTTCACCAGCGAGGGATTGGGCATCGTGGTGCGCAAGGACGCTAACGACCTGCAGGCTGCATTCAACGCGGCGCTGAAAGAGCTGAAAGAGAACGGCACGCTCGAAAACCTGTACCAGAAGTGGTTCGTGGAGTGGAAACCATCTTGAGATGACCACCGGACCGACGTGCTGAAGGGGTGGGGGAGGCGCAATGCCTCCCCCACTGCGCACGTGCCCCCCGCAGCATGAGTTTCCCTCCTGCTGGCACGCCTGCCGAAAGTGCGCCCCCACTCCCAGGTCAGGGGCGGCTGATGTCGATGGCTGCGCTGGAGCGAGCACCCTGGTGGGTGCTCGCGCTGCTCGTGGGCGGACTGTTTGCCCTGGTCGGCATCCTCCGCTCGCCGGTCTACGTCGAGACCTACAAATTCCTCGCGCCGGCGATCCTCATCACGATCGAGCTCGCCGTGTCAGCCTACGCCCTGGCGATGGTGCTGGGTCTCATCGCCGCGTTTGGCCAGCTGTCACGCAATCCGATCTTTTATACGCCGGCGCGGTTGTACGTGGAGGTCGTGCGCGGCGTTCCGCTGCTGGTGCAACTGATCTACATTGCATTCGTTCTCACGCCGGTGCTGGCCGACCTGACCGGGGCCCGCTGGTTGCGCAACGACATCGTGCGCGCGACGCTGGGGTTGGGGATTGGGTACGGTGCCTATCTGGCCGAGATCTATCGGGCCGGGATCGAGTCGATTGCCAGGGGCCAGCGAGAGGCGGCGCGGTCGCTGGGGATGACGTCCTGGCAATCGATGCGCCACGTCGTTTTGCCGCAGGCGATCCGCGTCATCCTGCCGCCATTGGGCAACGACTTCGTGGCCATGCTGAAAGATTCATCGCTGGCGTCGGTCATCTCCGTGCAGGAGCTGACCTATTCCGGCAGCCTGTTGAACGCGCGGACGTTTCGTTCGTTTGAGACCTACAACGTAGTGGCGCTGCTGTACCTCTGCATGACGCTCCTGGGCTCATTGGGCGTCCGCACATTGGAGCGCTGGACGTCGAAGGGATACAAACACTAGTGAATAGTGAATAGTGAATAGTGAATAGTGAATAGCCAAGACTATCACCCGTGTTCTGGTTTTCACCATTCACTATTCACTAATCACTATTCACTTCGTTATAATGTGTTGCGCGGGCGGTTAGCTCAGGTGGCTAGAGCGCATCCTTGACATGGATGAGGTCAGAGGTTCAAGTCCTCTACCGCCCACCACGTTGGCAGTCCCTCGACTCGCTGCGCTCGCTCGGGACGCTCGACTCATCCGCGATGCAGGCCGGAGGCCGCGAGCGAGTCCGTTTGGCGGACGAGTCGAGCGGTTCAAGTCCTGCACCGCCCACCAAGGTGGCAAGGTCCCTTGCAGTTGTCTTTGGAGGGACCTTGCCACCTTGGTGTATTTGTGGAGAATGAACCTGCGACCTCAGGGGGATGCGGGGCGCACCGCTTGAGGTACCCACCGATCCTGATCCATACGTGATTGCCGGGGGAGAGGGTAGGGTGAGCGGTCTTCTGACGTGTGACGCGGACGGTTCTTGTAATCGTCATTCCTGTTGTTGCTATCTTGTCTGGGAGGTAGTGCCCGCACCATCATCGAAGCCACACTCCGCCAACTCCCACACCGAACAGTGGCATCATCGAGTTTCTCAAGTCGCGATCGGGAGGTGAGTGATGCGGTCCCTACGCCTCGCATCGTTGCTGGGCGTGACCATGCTGGTATTCGGCGCCGGCGCCGCTCTGTCCGCCCCCGCACAGGAAGTGGTGTTCACCTCGAACCAATTCACTCCGGTCACCGAACAAGAGTGGGCGAGAAACACGCTGCTCCCGAAGTTCACCGAAGAGACCGGCATCCGCGTCCAGTTCACCACGGAAAACGAGGGTCCATACGTCGACCGGCTGTTGGCGGAAATCAAAGCCGGGAAGGGGACAATTGACGTTACGGGGACGCTGCACGGGATCTTCCCGGTGTTTATCGCCAGCAACGCGATCGCTGATATGACGCCCGTACAGCAGCGGCTGGACGCGCGCCGGGACCGGACGTTCTTTCCTGACCTGCTCAAGGTGTCGAAGATGGAGGGCATCCAGGCGTTCGTCCCATGGATGCAGGCCACATATCTCATCGCCGCCCGCAAGGACGCGCTCAAGTACTTCCCTGCGGGGCGGGATCCGATGCGCATGACCTACGACGACCTGCTGCAGTGGGGAGAGAGCATCAAGAAGGCCACCGGTCAGCGCCGCATCGGGTTCCCGGCTGGTCCGCGCGGATTGTACGGCCGGTTCCTGCACGGATACGTCTACCCTTCATTCACCGGATCGCAGGTCAAGCGCTTCAAGTCTGCCGAGGCCGTCGAGATGTGGCGCTACCTGCGGCACCTGTGGGGTGTCACGCACCCGTCGTCGTTCACCTACGAGTTCATGGCGCAGCCGCTGCTTCTGGGTGAAGTGTGGGTGGCGTGGGATCACATTGCCCGCATCCTCCCAGCACTCCAGGAGCGCCCGAACGATTTTGTCGTCCTCCCTTCGCCCGCCGGACCGAAGGGCCGTTCGTTCCTCTCGGTGATCGTCGGGCTGGGGATCCCCAAGACGGCGGATAATCCAGATCTGGGAGAGAGGCTGATCGAATACCTGACTCGACCATCCACGCAGGTCATAACTGCGCAAGGTGTCGCATTCTTCCCGGTCTCTCCCGAGGCCGCCAAGGCCGCGCCGACCGGCGGTCTGAAGGTCGTCGCCGACGGCGTATCGGCGCAGGCCGGCGCGCCCGATGGTCGTACCGCGCTGCTGCCGGTGGGACTGGGCGCGAGAACCGGTGAGTTTGTCCCTCTCTACGTGGACACGTTCCGGCGAGTCGCGATTCAGGGCGAGGATATTCAGAAGGTCCTGGCCGATCAGGGCGCCAAACTGGACGAACTCTACCGCGCCACGAACGCGCCGTGTGCGCCGCCTGACCCCCCGCAGCGGCCATGTGTGCCTGACTAAACTAAAAGGGGTCGGGTGTCTGCCCTGACCCCCGACGCCTATCCTCGTCATGACCATCGCCGACACTGAAGTTCTGACGGGGGCGCCGCGGGCGCGAGTCAACTGGACGCCGTACCTGCTCGTGGTGCCCACGCTCGCCTTCCTGAGCGTGTTCTTCATCTACCCCATGGCGCAGGCTATCTCGCTGGCCGTGACGGACCCGTCGACTGGTGCGCTCACCTGGGCCCATTTCCGGCGGATGAGCAGTGATCTGTACTTCGGCCAGGCCGTCCGCTTCACACTGATCATCACCGCGATTGCGATTCCGCTTCAGGTGGCGTTGGGGTTGGCCATCGCATTGCTCGTGAACACCCGGTTTCGGGGCCACACCATGTTCCTATACCTGACCGCGCTGCCGATTGGCATCTCCGACCTGGCCGCCGGCATGATCTGGTTGTCCATCTTGACCGAGCGGGGGTACTTGAACGCAGCGCTCCAGCGTCTGGGGCTGATCGAGCAGCCGGTCGTGTTTCTGACGGTGGAGCGGCCAGAGTGGCTCCTGGCAGCGATCATCCTCACGGAGTTGTGGCGGGCCACGGCCATCGTCATGGTGATCCTGCTGGCCGGTCTGCAGCTGATTCCCAAAGACTACGCCGAAACGGCAGCGGTCTTCGGGGCGGGGAGATGGCAGACGGCGCGGCATGTGATCTTGCCGCTGCTGCGGCCCAGCCTGCAGACCGCACTCATCATTCGCACCATCCTCGCCTTCCAGCTCTTCGCGACCGTGGTCACGCTGGCCGGCCGGCAGATCCCGGTTCTCGCAGGCGAGACCTACTTCTGGTACTCGTTGTACCGCAGTCCCAGCGTTGCCAGCGCGTACGCCGTACTGATCCTGCTGTTGTCCGCAAGCATCACCTGGATCTATCTGTACGTCTTCGCGCCAAAGGCGGGCGAGGTGCGGCTGTGAGAGTACGCCTCGTCGGCATGTACGGCGCCGCGCTTGTGATCGGCACATGGGTGGCGGCACCGTTGCTGCTCATCGCGCTCGCCGCTTTCACCCCGCGCAGCATCCTCTACGAGTGGCCACGCCCGCTCTGGCCGCACGCGTTCAGCCTGGATACGATGCTGTTCTTCTTCCGGTCCACCGGGGTGTGGGCGTCGACCCTCAACAGCATCGTGGTGGCTGGTTTGACGATTGGGCTGGTCTTCCTCATCGCCACGCCGACCGGCTATGCGCTGGCCCGCTACCGGTTCAGGGGCAAAGACGCCGTGCAGCTGTCAATCCTGGTTGTGAAGATGTTCCCGGCGACGGTGCTGTCCATTCCGCTCGCCGTGGCGTTTATCCGGTGGGGGCTCTATGACACGCTCATTGGTGTGGCTCTCGTGCATACCGCCCTCAGCATCCCGTTCGTCACGGTCATCGTGACCAGTGTTTTCGTCGGCATCTCTTATGAACTGGAGGAGGCGGCGATGACCCTGGGGAGCAGCCGCCTGCGGGCCTTTCTGCGAGTCACGCTGCCGATGGCGGTGCCCGGGTTGGCCGCGGCCGCCATCTTCACCTTCGTGCTGTCGTGGAATGAAGTGTTCGCCGCTACGATCCTGACGCTGGACCACCGCACGTTGCCCGCGCTGATCGTCGATTCGGTGATCAGCGCCGGCGCGCCGCTCCACTTCCGGTTCGCGGGCGGATTCTTCATGGTGATGCCCGCAGTGGTGATCATCTTGTTGATTCGAAGGTATCTTCTAACCTTGTGGGGAGTCACGGTGAGATGAACAGACGCGGTCGCGCGGTCAGGCAGTCGCGCTGTCAACGGATCGTCACTCCGTGCTCTACCGCGAACGCCCGACCGCTCGATTGCGCGACCGCGGGGTTTTCGTAGATGGCGGAGATTGCCCTCATCAACCTGCGCAAGTCGTACGGCCGGGTCCTGGCCATCAAGGACCTGTCCCTGCAGATTCAGGACGGCGAGTTCCTCGTGCTGCTCGGGCCGTCGGGATGCGGCAAGACGACGACGTTGCGCGCGATTGCGGGGCTGGAGATATTGGATCGGGGCCGCATCATGATCGGCGGCCGCGACGTCACGCAGCTGCCACCAGGGAAACGCGGCATCGCAATGGTGTTCCAGTCTTACGCCGTCTTCCCGCACATGAGCGTCTACGACAATATCGTCTTCGGGCTGCGTATGCGGGGCATGCCGGCAGACGAGCAGCGCCGGCGGGCTCAGGAAGCGGCCGACCTGCTTGAGATCGCCAGTCTCCTGGACCGGTATCCCGCGCAGTTGTCGGGCGGGCAACGCCAGCGCGTCGCTGTGGCCCGGGCGATGGTGACGCGCCCCGATGTGCTGCTGATGGACGAGCCGCTGTCAAACCTCGATGCGCTCCTCCGGCTGCACATGCGAGCGGAATTGAAACGGCTGCACCGGGAACTACGGGCGACGACGGTGTATGTCACCCACGATCAAGTCGAGGCGTTGTCACTCGGCGATCGGATTGCCGTGTTGAAAGACGGGGAGATCGTACAGTGCGACAGCCCCGGACGCATCTATGACACTCCGGCCAACCGCTTTGTAGGCGGGTTCATCGGCAACCCTCCGATGAACTTCTTGAGCGGAGAGCTGCGCACGGCGGACACCGCGCCGGCGGTGATCGTCGCGGGCGTCGCGGTCCCGCTGGTCCCGGAGCACCCGACGAGTTCGACTGGCGCGTCGCGTGAGGTGTCCGCGCCGGGTGGTACGGGGCTGGCGGGATCGCTCCGCCCCGCATCGGGGCGGCCATCCGCAGGCACGGTGATGCTTGGAATCCGGCCGGAATACATCGAAGTCTCGATGTCGTCCGTGCCGGATGGCATCCCGGCCGAGGTGATCGTCCTCGAGCCCGCCGGTCCGAACCAGCTGCTGACCGCCCGCGTCGGCCGGGAAATGTTGAAGGTCACCGTCGCCACGGACCTGGCTCTGCAACCCACTCAGCGTGTGTGGCTGCGCATGAACCCCGCCCGCATCCGGTTGATGGATGCGACGACCGGCAGGGCGCTGACCCCGTCCCAACCGGCGAGTTCCAGTAATGCATCGCGTGGGCCCTTCCGCGCCGGATGGTACGGGGCTGACCCGATGAGCGCGCCAGATCTCCTTGCGCAGGCCGAAGCCACGCTTCGGCGGAATCACCTGGACGGCTACACAGCACCGAGTCCGCGTTTGTATCCCCACCAGTGGAACTGGGACAGCGCCTTCATCGCCATCGCCTGGGCGCACCTGGATTGGGAGATGGCCGTGCGGGAGGTCGATACATTACTCGAAGGGCAGTGGCGCGACGGCTTTCTCCCCCACATCCGGTACAATCTCAAGGTGCGCGAAGGCTATCAGCCCGGGCCGGATTGGTGGCCCGACGTCCCGGTCCGCGTCCCCGGCCAGCACACCAGCGGCCTCACGCAACCGCCGGTACTGCCAACCGCGGTCTTGCTTGCTGGAATAGGGCAACCTGATGAGCAGGTCAGGCGATCCTGGTGGCGACGCGTGTTTGCACCGCTACGCGACCTGATCCTTTGCTACCCACGCACACGCACCGCGCCTGGGTCGCCGCTCATCGCCATCGTACACCCTTGGGAGAGCGGCACCGACAACAGCCCGCGATGGGACTTCGCCACCGGCGGAGGGTTCAAACCGTCCCGACCGTTTCGGCGGGCCGACACAGAGGTGGTTGCCGCAGCACAGCGGCCCACCGACCGCGACTACGACCTCTACTACTTTCTTGTGGAGTTGATCGCCACCCACCGCTATGACTTCAACCGGTACCTGTCCCACACCCCGTTTGCCGTCTACGATGCGCTGTTCAATGCCATCTGGTACCGGGCCGCGCTGGATCTGAACCGCATCGCAGCAGAGCTCGGCGAACCCGCCGTCATCAGCGGAGAGGACCTGCGAGCATTCACGGATGCCTACCGCCGCACGCTGTGGCACGAACCCTCGCAGCTGTTCAGGGACTTCAATCTCAAGACACGAGCGCAGATCCCGGTGGACACAGTCGCCGGATTGGGGGCCATCTGTGGAGGATTGGTCGACCGGACTATGGCCGAGGCGATGATCTCAGGGTATCTCCGGCGATGCCGCGGATACCGGTTGCTTCCCTCGGTGCTTCCAGACCAGCCCGGGTTTGAACCCGATCGCTACTGGCGCGGGCCGGTGTGGGTGAACATCAACTGGCTCATCATCCGGGGTCTCCAAGAACTGGGCCTCACCGCATACGCGGACGCCTTATCGCAGGAGACGCTGGCCCTCGTCCACCGGAATGGGCGGCGTGAATTCTACCACGCGCGGAGTGGGGAAGGGCTGGGGGGGACAGATTTTTCGTGGACGGCCGCCCTGGTCGTGGATCTGTTACGCCGGCCGGTTTCATGACTACGTTGAAACGTTGGAGCGTTGGAACGTTGAAGCGAACTGCGAGTTCTTTAGCCTGGACGGTTCAACATTTCAACATTTCAACGTTTCAGCGTTCCGCCGGTATTTGGTTAGGGTGCTGAGAACATGACCCGGCCCGTGGATTCCTCGAACAGCCATAGCCTGGGGATCCCACCGGCCAGCACCTTCATGCCGATGCGCGGTCGCGCCAGTTCGTCCAATAGCCAGATCCCAGGTTCTTCGTCGTAGCCGATCCACAGCCCTAACCGCGGACGGCCGCGACCATCCGCGATCCGGATCTCGGCTGCACGTTCAAACCCGACGCGAAGGCTGATCCGCGGCCGCCCCTGTGGGTCAACCAGGACGAACTCCGGCGCGCCGCCGGTTCCGACGGTCAGTCCGGCTCGCCGGCGGCTATCCCCCCCATACAACCACAGGCTCGGCTTGCTGTTCACCGCATCCAGCGTGGCCCGAACGCGGCCTCCCGCGTCCACGATCTCGAGGGCGGAGGTCCGGATGACCTGTGGTTGAGTTGCGGCGCGAGGTACCCAGGGTCCCATGAGAAGGACGACCAGGAGGGTGAAGACCCAGATCACCGAGAACATGACCAGCCGTTGTTCCAGGCGCAGCACTCGCGCCCGCAGCGCCTGCTCCTCTGACGTGCCCATCGATATCGCCTCCAGCCGCGTACGCTCTACCGGGGAAGTTGCGCCCGTGATCTCGAGAGTCCTCTCGCTCGCGGCGTCCCAGAGGTCTCCGAGGTACGATTCGCGGCGGCGTCGAAACTCACAGCCGATGACGCGGTCAGCGGACGTGGTTGTGATCGGTGCCGGTATCATTGGGTGCGCGGCGGCGTATTTCTTAGCGGCGGATGGCCACCGGGTCGTCCTTACCGAGCGCAGCGAGGTAGCATCCGGTACCGCAGCAGCCAGCGGCGGGTGGATCATTATTCACGACAAGGAGACGCCCGCGGAAGTGGCGCTCGCGCTGGAGAGCCGCCGGCTGTACGATCGACTGGCGGCGGAGGCCGGCGTGGTCGTGCACCGCACCGGCGGGATGATGCTTGCCACGACGCCCGCGGAGTTCGACCGGCTGCGGCATCAGGTCGAAACCGCGACCGCGGGCGGGGCAACAGTTGAGCTGCTGGATGGTCGAGCACTCATAGATCTGGAGCCGGAACTCGCCCGAGATCTTGCCGGCGGCACGCATTGCCCCGATGAGGCCACCGCGCAGGCGCCTCAAGTATGTCAGGCGATCGTTACGACCGCCCGCGCCCGCGGCGTGGAAGTGCTCACCGGCGGTGCGGTTACAGCGATCGGTGTAGAAGACGGGCGCGTCGCGCACGTCGTGATTGCCACGGAACGAATCCCCACGCGCGCTGTGGTGTGCGCCTGTGGGGTGTGGTCGCCCGCCGTCGGCCGCCTGGTCGGCGTCGAGATCCCGGTGACCCCCCGGCGCGGGCACCTGCTGACGATGACGGCGTCGCCGGTTCGGCGCCCGCTGCTCGAGGCTGGTTATCTCGATGTCAGCGGGACGGCGCAGCCGGATCCGCAGGGGCTGCGGACCATCGTGCAGCCCCGCGGCGATGGAACCTGCCTGATCGGTAGCAGCCGGGAGTTCAAAGGCGAGGACCGCACGGTCGACTCCGACCTCGCCGAGCGAATGAAACAGCGGGCGGCAAGGTTCGTTCCCGCGCTGGCGAAGATGCGGCCGGCGCGCGTCACGGTCGGGTTTCGCCCCTATACGCCCCTGGGCCGGCCGATCATCGGATGGGCCGGGCCGGACGGATTTCTTGTGGCGACCGGGCACGAAGGGCAGGGAATCACGCTGGCTCCCGTGACCGGAAAGTTCGTCAGTGACCTCGTCGCAGGGCGAATCAGGCAGACCGGGTTTGAACTGCCGCCCTGATCCGTGCCGGAGGACGGGTATGCGTGCCGTTGTGCAGCGAGTAGTGCGCGCCGGCGTGAAGGTGGACGGCGAGGAGATCGCCCATATCGGGCACGGGTACGCCGTGCTGCTGGGTGTGTCGACTGACGACACGGAAGCTGACGCGAAGACGCTGGCCGAGAAGATCGCGCATCTGCGCATCTTTGACGATGAGCAGGGCAAGCTCAACCGATCGATCCTCGATGCCGGCGGCGCCGTGCTCTCGGTATCGCAGTTCACGCTGTACGGCGACACCAGCGGTGGACGGCGGCCGAGTTTCATCAAAGCCGCACCTCCGGAACGGGCCGAGGCACTCTACGAGGCATTCAATCAGCACCTGCGTGGTCTCGGAGTGCAGGTAGAGACCGGCCAGTTCCGGGCCACGATGGTGGTGGACATTGCGAACCACGGACCGGTGACGATGATTCTGGATACGCGCGCATGATCGAGAACCTGCTCGACCTGACCATCGCCACGCAGGCGGTCTTGAGGTTTGCGGTCCGCACGGAACCGCTGCAGGCCCGCCTGCCCGCGCCGTGGCAGGTCTCGCCGGACCCGGCCGGTGTCTCGAAGGGGGCCAATCTGGCCGTCACGTTCAACGATGCGCTCCTCAACCAGGATGCCGCCGGCATCCCCACGGCGGATGCCGTGAGCCGCTACATCGGGTTTGCGGTTCCGGCGCGGCACCCGGAGACGGAGGAAGAGGCCGGCTTCAACTTCCGGATTCTCACCGCCCATCCCCGCGCTGTGCCGGGGAAGTACAAGACCTCTCGCCTTGGGACCGTGCTGCGGGAATTCTATGCGAAGGGCAACGATATGAGTGCGACCGTCACCGACCATTTCCGGTTTCGCGATCCAGGCGGGGGATCGGTGGAGTTGCAGCTGCAATACCGGCGCGGGCTCCCCGTGAGGGTGGTGTCGCAGGGGAACGTACGTTCCGCCACCGACCCCAGCATCTTGCGTATATATAAGATACATGAACTGCTCGACATCGTACGCAGCGTGCCGCAGAACATCGACCGGGTGATGAGCTATCAGTTCCGCAATACCATCTCGGAGTTCAGTGATCTGTTCGATGGCACGGAGCGGCTGGTGAGTGTCACCATCGTGCCCTGGTACGTCAGACAGGTCTACGGGCCGGGGGCTACGTGATTGAGCGCGCGAAGAGCCCCCGCCGCCGCAGGTGTACGAGTTAATCGATTGACACTGCACAGCCCGGTCTCTATTCTGCGGCTACACGTCATGACGCGGCCCGTCCCTTTATCGGGATGAGGGCGCATTTCTGTTTATGAAGAAATGGCGTCTACTTGGTCTACTTAGTCTACCTAGTCTCCAACCCGGAGCTGACGGTTCGGAGGCCACACTACATGGACAAAATCAAGGTCACCCTCCCTGATGGTCAAGTGAGAGAGTATCCGAAGGGGATCTCGCTCGCCGAGGTGGCACGCGACGCGGGCAAGCCCGACGCATTCGTGGCCAAGGTGGACGGGGAACTTCGCGACCTGGCGACCAAGCTGGACCGCGACGCACGCGTGGAGCCGCTGACCTTCGAGCAGCCGGGAGGGCGGGAGGTCTACTGGCATTCATCCGCCCACCTGATGGCTCAGGCTGTGAAACAGTTGTTCCCCGAAGCTAAATTGGCGATCGGGCCGCCGATCGACGATGGCTTCTACTATGACATCGATCTCGGCCGGCCGTTTTCGCCCGAGGATCTCGAGAAGATCGAGGCCCGGATGCG
>VBAL01000135.1:19307-19880 GCA_005888595.1 Candidatus Segetimicrobium genomatis | reverse complement strand
CGGTTACAACTAGGCTGGGTCGGACTCTACGTTGCACGCCGAATCATCCGGTTCTGACACCAGACGGCTGGATGTCAATGGGAGAACTTGCACCGGGATCGCGCGTAGCCACTCTGCGGGCTCTGCCGTTCTTTGGCAATGATCCGATGAAGGAGCATGAGGTTAAAGCAATCGCCTACTTTCTTTCTGACGGTTCGGCGGCGAGTGCATGTACCGTTACGACGGCCCTTCCAGAGATAGAAGCAGATCTCGCCTGGCTAGCGCGGATGTTTGGGTTGCAATTGAGAGTGTATTCAAAGCGAAGAGGCAGAGCGAAAGGTTTTCGCTTCGTACGGCCTCGCGGCGAGCGGGCTGAGGCCCGCAAGCGATTGGCCGCTGCGCTTCGCCGCGTCCGGGAAGAATCGAAGCTGAGTTGGACCAAGTGGGCGAAAATGGCGGGAGTCAGCTACTCCCTCCTCCATTTGTGGCAGCGAGGCGAGTGCGCTCCAGGAGAGGTAGAGCTACAGCGGCTCGCTCATGGTGTTCGAGTGGCGTTGGATGAATTGTCCCCTGATTCTCGGGCTGATGCCGATA
>VBAL01000135.1:17112-19240 GCA_005888595.1 Candidatus Segetimicrobium genomatis | reverse complement strand
CGCCCTTTCTCAAGGTGCTGTTCTCGTGTGATGGCTCAATTTACGTAACTCGTCAGGGCCAACCAGGAGTGTCTTACAGCACAATTAGCCGCAAGTTGGCTGAGGATGTGCAACATCTCTTGCTGCGGTTTGGGCTCGTGGCGAAGCTTCGAACCAAGCATATGCAGGTGAGTGGCCGCCCGTACCAAGCGTATGAGCTTCAATTACTTGGGATAAGTACTGTCCGTCGATTCCTGTCAGAGATTGATATCTGGGGTCGCGAAAAAGCGAAGGCGCAATTCGCGAGGCTGCCACGACCCCGGGTTTCATCCACGCAAAGCGACACGATCCCTACGGGACCAGAATTCTGGCAACATCTCAAGGACGTGACCGGTGGGGTTCCCTTCCGTAAGATTTCCGCGAGAGCAGGGGTCACAGTACTGAACCGCCGTCTTGACCGACCTCTAACTTGGTCAACGGTTGCCGCACTTGCGGCGGCTTTCCCCAGCCCCCATTTGTCAAAGTTGGCGAACGGCGACATATACTGGGACGAAATCCAAGCCATCGCTCCCGCAGGCTCGGCGGACGTGTATGACCTCTCAATTCTTTCCAGCCACAACTTCGTCGCCAACGATATGATAGTTCATAATTCGACCTTGCTGTTGGAGGCCTGCCGGCATCTGGCCGGGGCGGGCGGTCTGGTGCTCTATGTGAGCGGTGAGGAGTCAGTCATCCAGATCAAATTGCGGGCAGATCGTCTGAGCGTAGCCACTCCGAACCTCTTGCTCCTGGCGGAAAACAACCTGAGTGCCATTCTGGACGCCTGCGAGCATACCCGGCCCCAGGTCGTGGTGATCGACTCCATCCAGACGATCTACAAGCCGGACCTCCCGTCGGCGCCGGGGAGCGTCGGCCAGGTGCGGGAGTGTACGGCCGACCTGATGCGGCTGGCGAAGGGCCGCTATATGAGCGTGCTGATCGTGGGCCATGTCACCAAAGAAGGGCAGCTCGCCGGGCCCCGGGTGCTGGAACATATCGTGGATACCGTGCTGTACTTTGAGGGCGACCGGCATCATGCATTCCGCATTGTCCGCGCCACCAAGAACCGTTTTGGCTCCACCAACGAGATCGGCGTGTTCGAAATGCGGCCCGATGGATTGCGTGAGGTGCCTAACCCGTCGGCCGCTTTTCTCTCGGAGCGTGCCGCCGAGGCGCCCGGGTCGGTGGTGGTGTGCGCGATGGAAGGGACGCGCCCGCTGCTGGTCGAGGTCCAGGCGCTGGTGACCCCCACGGTGTTCGGAATGCCGCGCCGCACCGCGGCTGGAGTGGACTACAATCGGATGGTCGTGCTGCTGGCGGTGCTGGAAAAGCGGGCGGGCCTCCACCTTTCCAGCCACGACGTCTACGTCAGCGTCGCCGGGGGAGTCACCGTGGACGAGCCGGCCGTGGACCTGGGAGTGGCCGCGGCAGTGGCCAGCAGCCTGCGCGATCGGCCGGTCGATGCCGCCGTCGTGGCCATCGGGGAGGTCGGGCTGGCGGGTGAGGTGCGCGTGGTTCCGCAGCTTGAGAAGCGGGTTGCGGAGGCTGCACGGATGGGTTTCCAGCGATGCATCGTCCCGAAACCGGCGGCGGAGCTGGACGTGTCCGCGATCGAACTAGTACCGGTGGGGCATATTGGAGAAGCGCTGGCACACTTGATACCCTGAACTACGGGACCAGGCGACCAACTGACCAGGCGACCAAGTCACCATGGGGACCAGGCAAAATGATGAGGCACTCCGTTCTCGGAGTGCCTCTCAATTCCTGGTACTACCGTTCTCTGAGTTCGCTTGGTCCCCTGGTCCCTTGGTTCCGGGTCCCCTCGTTACGTCAAATTAAAGACGCCCAGCGCGCTCACGCGGGCGTGTTCCTTTTCGAGTACCTCTTCCAGGTTGAGGTCCAGCAGACCGCACAGGGCGGCCAGATAGAAGAGCGTGGTTCCAATCTCAGTCTCGACGACCTCGCGACACTTGTCACACATCTCTCCCGCCAGGTGGGTGGCCATGAACTGCTTCAGTTCTCTGAGGCTGACATCGGTGGGGAACTTTTGCTTGACGGCATTGACGGAGATGCACCCGCAAGTGGTGACGGACTTCGCCACCGCCCGGTT
>VBAL01000135.1:4633-17062 GCA_005888595.1 Candidatus Segetimicrobium genomatis | reverse complement strand
AGAAACCGTATCCTGGAATTGCGCTTCGTCGGTGTCCTTCATCACGCCCCCCTGACGCTCTGCCGGCCCGTCCGGCATCTGCCGGCGGGTGATCTGCGCACCGCGACTTGCGGGATGAATCGGTGTCATTATATGTGTCGCCGTAAATCAATGTCAAGGAAGACAGCACGTCCTGTGCACTCCGGCGAGTCGAATCGGGTATAGTAGAGGGAGTAGAATGCCTGAAGGTGTGAGTGCGGTATGAGATGGGTCATTCGTCTAGCCGGTTTGATCCTTGGGGCCGTCCTGGGGGGGCAGGTGGCCGGCGGGATTCCTCTGGTTGTGGAAATCGCGCGGGTCCGCCTGCCGGTCTCCGTCGGTGGCATTCTTGTCGGTGGCGTGCTCGGTGCGCTGGTGTCAGTGTGGGTGTGGCGCTGGTTTGAGCGGACCATGGCATGGGTGCTGAGCCGGCTCGCTCACGTCTCGCTGCGCGACGTGGCCCTCGGCGTGGTCGGCCTGAGTGCGGGACTCGTGCTGGCCTTCCTGATCGGGTTTCCTCTGTCTCGCATCCCGGGAGTCGGCAACTACCTGGCGCTCGGCGCAGCCATCGCCCTCGGATACCTGGGATATCACCTGGTGATGCAGCGGCGGGATGAGCTTGCCGCTCCCCTGGCCCGCCTGGACCGGTCCGGCCGCGGGGGGGCGAAGGGCCGCGGTACGCCGAAGGTCCTCGACACCAGCGTGATCATCGACGGGCGCGTCGTCGACGTTGTCAAAGCTGGATTCCTGGAAGGCCCACTGCTGGTGTCCCGCTCCGTGCTCGCCGAACTGCAGCGCATCGCCGATTCCTCCGACACCCTCCGCCGCAATCGCGGTCGCCGCGGCCTGGACGTGCTCCATCGGCTCCAGCAGGAACTGCAGGCCGTGCAGATCGTGGATGATCCCAAAGACGGCGGTGGAGACGTGGACAGCGCGCTGGTTGCCCTGGCCAAGAGCATCCGCGGGTGGATCGTGACGAACGACTTCAACCTGAACAAGGTCGCGGAGCTCCAGGGCATTCGAGTGCTGAATGTCAACGAGTTGTCACAGGCGCTGCGGCCTGTCGTCCTGCCGGGTGAGGAGTTGACGGTGCAAGTTATCAAGGACGGCAAGGAGGCCGGCCAGGGCGTGGGCTATCTCGACGACGGCACGATGGTCGTCGTCGAGGGCGGCAAGAAGCACATTGGCGAAGCCTCCGAGGTTGTGGTGACCAGCGTCCTGCAAACGGTGGCCGGCCGGATGATCTTCGGACGGCCCAAGGAAGCTCAGGGCGCTCCGTCGGACCGGCGATGACGTCTGCCGCCCGGGCGGCCGCCGTCATCGTCGCGGCGGGCCGCGGGGAGCGCCTGGGTGGCCCCCTGCCCAAAGCGTTCGTGCCGGTGGCAGGGGTTCCCATGCTCCTGCACGCTGCGCGGCGAGTGGAGTTATCGCCGCTCGTCGACCGGATCGTGGTGGTCGTCGGCGCACCGGATGTCGACCGGGCACGCGTCCTGCTGGCCGAACACGGACTGCGCAAAGTAGCCTCTGTTGTGCCCGGCGGCACGCACCGGCAGGACTCGGTGTACGCTGGGCTCTCGCAGCTCGACGAGGTCCCCGTTTCGGTTGTGCACGATGGCGCCAGGCCGCTGGTCACACCCGAGGTGGTGACGGCGGTGATCCTGGCGGCGGCGGAGGCTGGCGCGGCCTCGGCCGGACTCCCGGTGCGGGAGACGGTCAAACTGATCGACGGCCGCGACGCCACGCAAACACTCGACCGCGATCAACTCTGGGTCGCGCACACCCCGCAGGCATTTCGCACACCCTTGCTCAAGGAAGCGCACCGCCGGGCCAGGACCGACGGCTTCTACGGAACCGATGATGCGGTGCTGGTGGAGCGCCTCGGTCACGCGGTGCGCATGATCGAGGACTCACCGCGAAACCTGAAGGTGACCGTCCCGGCCGATCTCGAACTGGCCGGAGTGTATCTCGGAGAGCGCTCAGGCCGGGGCCCCCACCAAGACGCCCCGGCGAATTCGTGGGGTGTGGGCCAGATGGTGCGTACGGGGGTCGGGTACGACGCGCACCGCCTGGTGATGGGACGGACGCTGCGGCTGGGCGGGGTCGAGATTCCCTCGCCGCGCGGGCTCGCCGGCCACTCCGATGCTGACGTGCTGGTGCACGCCATCATGGATGCGTTGCTGGGCGGGGCGGGACTGGGTGATATCGGCAGGCATTTCCCCCCTGGTGAT
Organism: Candidatus Segetimicrobium genomatis; assembly: GCA_005888595.1. Taxonomy (GTDB): domain Bacteria; phylum Sysuimicrobiota; class Sysuimicrobiia; order Sysuimicrobiales; family Kaftiobacteriaceae; genus Telluricultor. Next base: position 14,816 of record VBAL01000135.1, on the reverse strand, counting down.
CCAGCGTACAAGGACGCCGATAGCATCGAGTTGCTGCGCCGCGTGGCCTCGCTGGCGGCAGACGCCGGCTGGCGCGTGCTGCACGTGGACTCCACCGTACTCGCCGAAGCTCCGCGCCTGGCACCGCACATCTCGAAAATGCAGGAACGGCTCGCCGCCGCACTCGGCGTTGACGCCTCCGCCGTCAATATCAAAGCCACGACGACTGAGGGAATGGGAGCGATCGGACGGGGGGAAGGGATCGCGGCGCACGCTGTGGCGACCCTGATGGGGACGGGGACCAGGGATCAGGTGAAATAACCGTGAGCCGCGGTGAATTCTACCGTGACCCCGATCTGCCCGAGTTGCTATTCGTGGAGCGCGCCGTGGTCACGGATCCCGTCACCGTTGAAGTGGACCGGCCGGGGGCGGTCCATCCCCGGGTTACCGGGTTCTGGCGGCATGAGCATTTCTACCGCGTCATCAAGATCGTCGAATCCCGCTATGAGGCCGGGGAAACATTCTATCGGACCGTGACCGACCGCGGATGCCTTGATCTTAGGCGCTTTCGCCGCATCCACCCGCGCACGATGCGCGTCTCCGTCGGCTGGGAGGTCTGCGCCGAACTAGACGCCATGGAGATTCCGCGGACTCGGTAAGCCCCACCGTCTACCTGGTCTCCCTCGTCTACCTGGTCTCCCTGGTCTACTGGCCGCACCTGCGGCGGTTGTTGTTTCAAGACCAGGAAGACTAGGTAGACCGCTTTTCTGGTAGACTCGGGGATGAGGTTTTTCGGATGGCCCTGCGCCTGCATAACACGCTGACCTAGCGCGTGGAGGAATTCCTAACGCGCGAGCCCGGCAAGGCCGCCATCTATGTCTGCGGCCCCACGGTGTACGACGTGACCCATCTGGGCCACATGCGGGCCGCGGTCGTGTTCGATGTGCTCCGGCGCTATCTCGAGTTCCGCCGGTACCAGGTCACCCACGTGCAGAACGTCACCGACGTGGAAGACAAAATCATCGCCCGCGCCCAGGCCGAGGGCGTGTCCACCGACGCGATCACCGGCCGGTACCTGGACGACTATCAGCGGGTGAGCCGGGCGTTGAATGTCTTGCCGCCGCACGTGGAGCCCAGGGCCAGCCAGCATATCCCTGAGATGATCGAGATGATTGAACGACTGATCGAACGGGGCTACGCCTATCATGCGGAGGGCGATGTGTATTTCGAGGTGACGAAGCTGCCCGAGTATGGCAAACTGTCCGGGCAGCTGCCGGGGGAGCTGCGGGCTGGGGCGAGGGTCGAGCCCGGGGAATTCAAGCGGCATCCGGCAGATTTTGCCTTGTGGAAACGCGCGAAACCGGGAGAGCCTAGCTGGGACAGCCCATGGGGGAAGGGACGGCCGGGCTGGCACATTGAATGTTCGGCGATGTCCCTGAAGTATCTGGGGATGGGGTTTGACATTCATGGCGGAGGAGATGATCTCATCTTTCCGCATCACGAGAATGAGATTGCCCAGTCAGAAGCGTATGCCGCGACCCGGCCGTTCGCCCGCTACTGGGTGCACAACGCCATGGTCATGGTGCACGGCGAGAAGATGTCCAAGTCCCTTCGTAACTACATTGCGGTGGCCGACGCGCTTCAGCGCTATTCTGCCGACGTGATCCGGTACGCGCTGGCCGCCGTGCACTATCGCAAGCCTATGGAGGTCGACGAGGCCCGGCTGGAAGACGCGGCCAAGGCCCTAGGCCGGCTGCGGATAGCCCTGGCGTCGGCGGGGACGGTCCAGGCCCGCGCCGGCGGCGGAGGCACGGGCGGCCCGGCGTCGCGCGCGCTGCAGCGGGCAGCGGAATCGGCGAGCGCCGCCTTCACAGCCGCCATGGATGAAGACCTCAACACGTCGGCCGGGCTGGCCTCGGTGTTTGATCTGGTAGCCGAGGTGAACCGGGTCACCGACCAGGTGCTCAAAGGCGGGACGGACGCCGCGGAAACGATGCCCGGACTGCAGGAGGCGTGTGATGCGCTGCGTGTGATGACAGCGATTCTGGGCCTGCGCCTGGAGGATGCTGTCGATGAGGAACTGGCCGGGCGGGTGCGTGACCTGGCAGCCTCGCTCCGGCAGGAGGCCGCACAGCTGTTTTCCGGGGAGCCCGGGCGGACGCTTGACGAAGTCGTGGCCTTCATCCTGGCCGGACGCGAAAAGGCCCGGGGGAAGCGGGACTTTGCCACAGCCGACCGTATCCGAAAGCGAATGGCTGAAGCCGGCATCCTCGTCGAAGACCTCCCGACCGGACCAAAGTGGCGGGTGGCGTCCACCGACGGACGCCGGCCGACTGCAGATGCCTCCGGGCACCGAGCGTAACGACGCTGGCGGGGACGGCGACGCGATTCCGGGCCGGCGCGCGGTGCTGGAGGCGCTGCGCGCGCGGCGCCCGCTGCGCAAGATTCTGATCGGCCGCACCACACACGGCGGAACAATCCGCGACATTCTGGAGGAAGCCAGGCGGCAGGACATCGTGGTCCAGTTCGTCGATGGGCGCCGGCTGGACAGCCTGACGCACGCCGCCCGCCATCAGGGCGTCGTGGCGCTGACGTCTTTCCGGCCACTGGTCAGCGTGGAGGACGTCCTTGCCGCGGCCCGGGCGCGCCAGCAGCCCCCGTTCGTACTCGTGCTGGACGGCGTCGAAGATCCCGCGAACCTTGGCGCCATCATCCGGACAGCAGAGGGCGCCGGGGTGCACGGCGTGATTATCCCCAAGCACCGGGCCGCCGGGCTGACGCCGGCGGTGGCCAAGACCTCGGCAGGCGCGCTGGAGTACCTCCCGGTCGCCCAGGTGACGAACCTCGTGCGTACGTTAGACGAACTCAAAGAGGCTGGGCTGTGGGTCGCCGGCGCCGATCCCACAGCGAAGGACGTGTACCATCGCACCCGCTTGCTGCCGCCGCTTGCCCTGGTGATGGGCGGCGAGGGAAAGGGACTCGGCAGGCTCGTGCGTGAGCACTGCGACATCTTGGTGCAGCTGCCGATGCGTGGGCGGATCGCGTCGCTCAACGTCGCAGTCGCCGCCGGCGTGTTGCTCTACGAAGTGGTGCGGCAGATGGAGACGGGCGGGTCACAATAATTTCACACCTTTTCCTTGACGCATTGTAGCCACGCTCATATAATGACATCGAATCTCGTTCCGCGGAGGCGAAGAGTGGCGCTCGCCAGACGTGACGCACCTACGTACCCAGAAATGGCCGATGAAGAACTCGTCGCCACTGCGAAGTCCGGCGACGACCACGCAAGCGAATACCTCATCAATAAGTACCGCAACTTCGTCCGCGTCAAGGCTAAGGCCTATTTCCTGATTGGGGCAGATCGCGAGGACATTATCCAGGAGGGCATGATCGGCCTCTACAAGGCGATCCGCGATTTTCGGGCTGATAAGCTCTCGTCATTTCGTGCGTTCGCCGAACTGTGCATCACCCGCCAGATCATCACCGCGATTAAGACTGCGACGCGGCAGAAACACATCCCGCTAAATTCCTACATCTCGCTGAACAAACCGATCTACGACGAGGATTCCGATCGCACGCTGCTGGACGTGATCAGCAGCATCAAGGTGAGCGATCCTGAGGAACTCGTGATCAACCAGGAAGCATCGGCGACGATGCGGGAGCGGATCCGCAAGAACCTCAGCGAACTGGAGTGCAAGGTCCTGACGGCCTATCTGGAAGGGAAGTCCTACCAGGAGATGGCCAACGAACTCAACCGCCACGTCAAGTCGATCGACAATGCGCTGCAGCGCGTGAAGCGCAAGCTGGAGCGCAATCTAGAAGGCGAAGAAGACTAGCCGGTTGCCGTTCTCTGGTGTATCGGGGGGATGAGGAGTTGCCTCATCCCCTTTGTACTTGGAGCCGCGCGGTGCTGCGGATTCTGTGCCCGAGATGCCGTTTCGTCTTCCTGCAGTTGACGCCGCCGGAGGATGGCGACGTGATCTGCCCCCGGTGTGGGACGCGCTTTCAGCCTGCCGAGGAAGAAATCGTGGACCCGGAGGACGACTAAGAGGTGTCCCGAACCCCTGACCCCATGCCATCGGGGCGCGAGGTGATCGAGCGTGTCACGACCGCCACGGGGGAGTGGCAGCTGCAGCGTGCCGGGTCCCACTTCGAGATCATCTGCAACGGGGTCTTCCTGATGGCGTCGTATAACCAGGACTCCGACCGGGCGCTGGCGGCTCTGGCCCTTCGCCGCGTGATCGGAGAGGGGCTCCGGGTGCTGGTGGGGGGGTTAGGGATCGGATATACGGCGCAGGCGGCCCTGGAAGATCCCCGCGTGGGGCGGCTCGAGGTCGTAGAGATTGAGCCGGTCGTCCTGGCCTGGCACCGCGTTCACTTCGCCGCCCTTAGCGGCCGGCCACTTGAGGACCCCCGCGCCAGGCTCCTCCTCTCAGACGTGCATGACGTACCGCTGACACCGGCATCGTACGACGCGATTCTGCTTGATACCGACAACGGTCCAGACTGGCTTGCTCGTGACCTCAACGAGCGGCTCTACACTGCCGCGGGTGTCGCGCGTTACCTGGAGGCCCTGACGTCAAGGGGGGTCCTTGCGCTGTGGTCGGCCGACGCATCCTCGCGGCTTGTCGACACTCTGCGGGGTTCCGGAGCCGCTATCGAGTCGATAGAGGTAACGGACGCGATCGCCCCGGGCCGGCCCGGCACAGCGTGGATCTACTTGGCAAGAAACCAACGGAAACGCGAAAACGGGGAACCGCGGAAACGCAGCTAGAGACTTTCCTGCCGGGCAGTTGCGCGTTTCCCCGATTCCGCGCTTCCGGATTCTAGCCGCCGATTTGAATCATGACGCGGGCCTGCGGGAACATCTTCTCTGCAAGGGCGTGACCAAAAGGCCGCCGGAAGGCCGCGGTGCGGAAAATCTCTCTGATCTCGTCGTAGGTCGCGCCGCGACGGAGCGGGGTCAGCAGGTCTGCTTCGTCGTCCCGCAAGAGGCATAGCCGCAGCCGGCCGTCCGCGGTCAGGCGCAGGCGGCCACACTTGGCGCAAAACGGCTGGCTCACCGGGCTAATCAAGCCTACTGTGCCACTGGCGCTGGGAAGCCGGAAGGTGCGGGCGGGTTCGCCCCCGGACAGGTCGAGGGGCTGCAGAGGTCCCAGCGCGGCCTCGATCGCAATTTGGATCTCTTGGGATTTCACCACGCCGGCTTCGGCAAAGTCAGCTACGCTCCCGAACGGCATCATCTCGATGAACCGGACCTCCCACGGTCGCTCCAGGGTCAGGGCCGCGAGCGGTACGACATCGTCCTCGTTGAAGCCACGCACCACGACGCTGTTGAGTTTGATGGGGCGCAGGCCTGCCGCCTCCGCGGCTGTAATTCCCGACAGCACCTTCTCCACGCGGCCCCCGCGGGTGATGCGGAAGAATTTCTGGGGGTCCATCGTGTCCAGACTGATGTTCACCCGGCGCAGCCCGGCCTCAGCGAGGGGTCCGGCCAGGTATTCCAGCAGGAGACCGTTTGTCGTCATCGCCACGTCCTCGAGCCCCGGGATCGCCGCGATCTGACGCACCAGGTCCACGACGCCCGGGCGGACGGTCGGCTCCCCTCCAGTCAGGCGGACGCGGCTCACGCCCAGCTCGGCCGCCACCCGCACCAGCAGCAGCAGCTCATGGTCTGCCAGCAACTCCTCCGCCGGCCGGAAGTCGATGCCCTCGGCCGGCATGCAGTAGACGCACCGCAGGTTGCAGCGATCGGTGAGGGAGATGCGCAGATCTTTGAGTTCGCGGCCGTACTGGTCTTTCATGACTCCTCCTGCGATGGCTCGATTATAGCATCCGGCCGCAGGTCGCCCCAGCCAGGTTACCAAGGGGTTTTGACCCCTTGTGGAGAGATGTCTACAGGCTGCGGGAATTACCGGCGCCGTCAATTCGTTCACCGCAGACGAAGAGGGATGGACCGCGATCTCCTGGTATCGTACATAGGTAACAGACCCTTAACAGTCTAAGGGGGTTGCGCCAGCGGTTCAGATCAGTACAATATAAACCCATGGCGGCGCTGTAGGCGCCCCGCGGTCCCGCGAACTTCAGTTCGTGTCTGTGCGGGACCAGATGACACAAAGGCGGTGAACGGATTGGGAAGGACAGCGACGGCACGCGCAACGCCCCGGGCCACCCGCACACCGGCCCGGAGAGCCCGCGCCCGCACCGCTGCGGAGCGCTGCCAGCATGGCCTCCTGCGGGGGACCTGTGCCATTTGCCTCCAAATGGAGGAAACCATCGACGACCTCCACGCCGGTCGGCTTGCCCCTGAGGAGCGTCACGGCCGGGTCAGAAACGGTGAGGAGGAAGCTGAGGAGGAGCCCGAAGAGAAGGAGTAGCGGAGGGACCGCATGAGCAGGTTGTGGCAGGGTGTTGGTGGAGTGCTGCGGTCGATTGGACGCGGGGTGCAGTGGTTCTTGAATCTGAAGGTTGGCATTGAACGGAAGGACGATCCTCTGGCCACGCTATACCACCAGCCCTTGCCTCCCCGATTGCGCGTCAACTGGTGGGCGCTGCTCCTGGGACCCTTCTGGTATCTGGCAAAGGGTCTGTGGGTTTTCGCCTCGATCCTCTTCACCATCGTCCTCCTCAGCGGGGGGATTCTGATCCCCTTCGTGTGGCTGTACGCAGGGTTGAAGGCAGACGAGGATCTGCTGGATGCCCGCATTGCGCAGAGAAGCTACTACTAGGGCGCTCGAGACCGATGGCCGGCCGCCCCGCAAAGTGGTGCGGGGCTTTTCTTTTTTACACGCCGTCAACACCCCCAGCGGCCCAACATTCGCCCGCCGCACGATACCATGGCATGAAACGTGCTTCCAAGATTCCGGGAGAGCGCGCCGCAGAATCTGCGCCCGGGGGCACGATGAACGGAAGACTGAAATTTGATGCCGTGAGTTGTGAGCCACGCGCCCTGGTGACTCGCGCGCAGGTCCAGCTGAGCGTCGGCGGTACCCAAAGGATCGGTATCGCGACCGGCCTGACCGCGACGGTGTCTCCTCTGGACATTGTGGCCGAGGCGACCATCGACGCCGTGCAGGGATTCATCGACCGCGCGGACATTACCCTTGACTCGGTGGCGGAAGTCACCACGGGGCAGCGTCCGCTCGTTGTGGTGACGATGGGCCTCAGAGACGCCCGCGGCAAGATCATGCTCGCCGGCACCGCCGTGCTGAATGGGGATCCCTACCTGGCCGTGGCGAAAGCCGTGCTGCACGCACTGAATCGGAGGATCGGCTCCCTCCTCCAGTAAGCCTTCCACCAGTAAGCCTTCCACGTTTCCCAGCCCACGCCCGCGTGATGGTCCTGTTCCCGTAGTATAATCGGCCCAGCGGGCCGCTGTAGCTCAACTGGCAGAGCGTCTGATTTGTAATCAGGAGGTTAGGGGTTCGACTCCCCTCGGCGGCTCCAGGTGACTCAGGTCCGGCGAGTCGGACGTTCGCCACATCGTCTCATTCCTATTCTGAGGAGGGAGACCGCGATGCCGAAGGATCTTACCGTCGTCATGGAGGACCGCCCAGGCCAACTGGCCATGGTGGGCGAGACCCTGGGGAAGGCCAAGGTCAATATGTTGGGGGGATGCGGTTTCACCTCGATGGGCAGAGGGACCCTCCACCTGCTCTTCGACGACAAGTCCGTCGATGCCGCAAAGCGGGCGTTGCAGCAGGCCGGCATTACGGTCCAGGGCGATCAGGATGTCCTAGTACAAAAAGTGCCTGATCAGCCGGGGGCGCTCGGCAAGCTGGCGCGCAAACTGGCCGACGCCGGGGTGAACATCAACTTGATATATCTGGCCACCGACACCCGGGCTGTGTTCGGTGTCAGCGACATGGCGAAAGCCAAGGCGGCACTCAAATAAACCGACGTGTTTGTTTTTGTCAGCGCCGATGCAACACACTGAGGGCGTCCGGCCCCAGAAACGCGAACAGCACGATGGCGAGGAAGAACATCGGCGTGACCACCGCATAGGCCAGGCTAAGCTTCTCGTAGCGCAGGTGCATGAAGTAGGCGATGATCAGCCCCGCTTTCATCAGGGCCATGGTGAGGAGCGAGATCACCAGCAGCGTGTGCGGCAGGTGGACCAGGACGGCACCCAGCTCGAGGAGCGTGATCACCAGAAGCCAGAACCAGACGACGCCGTAGATCCGGTATCCGTCTTGATGCGTCCCCTCTGCCATCACATGCTCCTTGGATGCTGGATCCGGGTTAGATTAGGTATAGCAGCGTAAAGATGAATACCCAGACCAGATCGACGAAGTGCCAGTACAGCCCTGCAATCTCCACGCTCTCAGGCTGAATGCTCCTCCGGCTCCAGCGCAGCGCTGTGGCCAACAAGTACAGTACGCCCACCGACACGTGTCCCCCGTGGAACCCGGTGGTGATGAAGAACGTGGCAGAAAACTGTGGGATCCCCCACGGGTTGCCGAAGAGGCGTGCGCCTTCCCCAATGAAGTGCGTCCACTCATAGGCTTGGCCCAGGAGGAACAGGACACCCCCCAGCACCGTCAAGAGCAAGTACGGGATCACGCGCCGGTCGTCCCCGCGTTTCGCCGCTGAGACCGCAACGGCCATCGTCGCGCTGCTGCAGATCAGGATGAACGTCATCGCCCCGACAAGGTACAGGTTGAAGATCTCGGCGCGAACAGGCCACCGGCCCAGCGAGATCCGCACCACCCCGTAGCCCGCCAGCAACCCGGCGAATGTCAGCGTGTCGGACACCAGAAACAGCCACATCATCAGCTTGGGCCAGCCGACGTCGAACGGGGATCTGCCGCCGCCCCAATCCGAGGCCAGCACCTGCTCTTGATCGATCGCGTCGTGGGCCATCAGCACACCCAAGCCAGAATTTCGGATTGCGGATTTCGGATTGCGGATTGAATGACCTCGAGCCTTTCAATTCCGAAATCCGCAATTCGCAATCCGCGATGCATGTTTAGAGCGCGAACAAGATCACGAATAGATAGATCCACAAGCCAGTCAGAAAGTGCCAGTAGGTCGCGACCGGATCGGTGACATCCAGCGCCGCCGATGCCGTCTCCGCCGCCGGCGCGCGCCGCACCGCGTACAAGAGCGCGCCGATCCCGCCGGTCAGGTGAAGCCCATGAGCTCCGGTAAGCAGGTAGAAGAACGAACTGTGCGGGTTGGTGGCCAGGTAGATACCTGTCGTCGCCAGCTGCCGCCAGGCCAGGAGCTGTCCGGCCAGAAACGCCAGCCCGAGCAGCGTGGTGACCACCAGCCAGGTGTGCAGCCCAACCATCTCCCCACGCCGGCCATGGCGGCGTGCCTGCTGCAGCGCGATGCTGCTGGCGAGAATGAGTGCGGTGGTGAGCCATAGGACCGGTGGCAGCGGACCGACCTGCCAGTCCGTCTCGCCCCGGCGTACCAGATAGGTGCTGGTGAATGCGGCAAACAGGGCAGTGATAGCGCCCACCAGCAGCCACACGGCGATGCGCGCTGGCGTGGTCGCCCGGGAGGCAGCCTCCTCGCCCCCTCCGCTGCCACGTGGGCCGTGACCGCCGGTGGCTGGGCCACCGGGTTCCTGGACACCGGGTGGCCGCTCGAGTGTCCGCGTCGGAGCCGGCATCACGTGCGCTCCGAGCCTGCAGGAGGTTCATCCCCGGCAGGTCCCTGTATGGCATCGTCCAGAGCGCCGCCTGCGACGGGTACAGCCGCGGCGGGTACAGTCTGCGGGATGAAGTCATCCTGCGCGCCGGGTACGCTGTAGTCGTAGGGCCATCGGTGCACAGTCGGGAGGGTGGCCCCCCAGTTCCCGTGCGGCGGAGGTGATTCCGTCTGCCACTCCAGAGTGTTCGCGTGCCACGGGTTGCGTTCCGCCTTGGGCCCCCGGAACAGGCTGCTGACGAAGTTATAGGCGAAGATGAGTTGCGCCAGGCCGAGCCCAAACGCCGCGAGAGAGACGAACATGTTCAGGCCGGCCAGGCCGCGCAGGAAGTCATACATCTGCGGCGAGTAGTAGCGGCGCGGCTCCCCCGCCATGCCCAGGAAGTGCATCGGGAAGAATGTCGCGTAGATGCCGACAAACGTCAGCCAGAAGTGCAGCTTGCCCAGCCGTTCGTTCATCATCCGGCCGAACATCTTCGGGAACCAATGGTACAGGCCGCCGAACAGGCCGAACAGCGCAGCGCTGGCCATCACGAAGTGGAAGTGC
>VBAL01000135.1:0-4624 GCA_005888595.1 Candidatus Segetimicrobium genomatis | reverse complement strand
ATCCACCGCGGGCGACCCCAGGAAGATGCCGGTCAGTCCGCCGGTAACAAACAGCGACACGAAGCCGATGGCGAACAGCATGGCCGGGGTGAAGTGGATCCGCGCCCGCCAAAGCGTCGCCACCCAGTTGAACGTTTTGACGGCCGAGGGGATGGCGATCGCCAGCGTCGTGACCATGAAGGCCGTCCCCACCAGGGGATTCATGCCGCTGGTAAACATGTGGTGGCCCCACACCAGAAAGCTCAGGAACGCGATGGCGCAGATCGATGCCACCATCGCTTTGTACCCGAAGATCGGCTTGCGGCCGTGCACGGCGAGAATTTCTGAGACGATTCCCATTGGAGGGAGGATCAGCACATACACTTCGGGGTGGCCGAGGAACCAGAACAGGTGCTGCCACAACAGCGGGTTGCCGCCCTGGTGGGTGACCAGCTGGCCCCCGACCACCAGGCCCGATGGCACAAAAAAGCTGGTGCCCAGATGGCGGTCAAACAGCAGCATCACCACCGCGGCGAACAGCACCGGGAACGCCAGCAGCATCAAGATGGCGGTGGTAAACTGCGCCCAGGTCACAAGCGGCATCCGGCCCATCGACATGCCGCGGGTGCGCAGCTGCAGGACCGTCGTGATGTAGTTCAGCGAGCCGAACAGGAACGAGACGATCAAGATGGCCAGGCTCACCAGCCAGAGCGTCTGACCGAGTCCTGATCCCGGCGCGGCGTTGCGTAACGCAGACAGCGGCGGATACGCGGTCCATCCGGCATTGGGCGCCCCGCCGGCCACGAAGAACGACGCCAGCAACACCACGATGGCCGGCGGATACAGCCAGTACGACAGCATGTTTATGAACGGGAAGGCCATGTCCCGGGCGCCGATGGTGAGCGGGATCAGAAAGTTGCCAAACCCGCCAGACAGGGCCGTGGTCAGGACGAAGAAGATCATAATCGAACCGTGCATCGTGACGACGGCGAGGTAGAAATCCGGCTTCAACACCCCGTCGGGCGTGAACCCGCCGGGGAACAGCAACCTGGCCAGTCCCCACCGCGCCCCAGGCCAGCCCAGTTCCATCCGGATCAGCATCGCCAGGACCCCGCCGACCGCCGCCATGAACAGCGAGGTCATCATGTACTGGATGCCGATGATCTTGTGGTCCTGGCTAAAGACGTAGCGCTGGATGAATCCGAGTTTGTGTTCCTCGTGCGCCGCGCCGTGCGCGACCGCCATGCCGCACACTCCTCTCACCCTATGCTGTCATTTCGAGCGGAGCGAAGCAATCTCAGACGACAGGAGATGGCTTCAGCCCGTTTGGGCCTCGCGATGACCAGCGGGTCAATGCGACTGTTGCGCCAGCCACGTCAGGACCGCCTCCGCCGATTCCACGACGACCTTCCCCCGCATGATGTAGTGGCCGATCCCGCAGAGCTCCGCGCAGGCGATCTCGTAGGTCCCTTCGCTCGTTGGCGTAAACCAGATCTCCACGGTCATCCCCGGCACGGCGTCCTGCTTGACCCGAAACGCGGGGATGAAGAAGCTGTGCAGCACATCCTTGGATCGGATCCTGACACGCACCGGCCGGTTGACGGCGAGGTGTAGTTCCCGCGTCACGAGGTCATCCACGCTGCTGGGGTCCGCCGGATCCAGGCCCATGGGGTTGTCCTTAGGGCTGATCCGCGCAGGGTCCACGCGTCCGAACATCCCGTCCGGGCCCGGATACCGGAACAGCCATCCAAACTGCTCCCCGCGCACCTCGACGACCATCGAGTCCGCAGGAGCCGGGCTGTGGACGCGCGCCCACACCACGGCGCCCATCGAGATCAATGTGACCAGGACCGCCGCCGGCACCAGCGTGTACGTCAACTCAAGGGTGCGGTCGTCGTGCCAGTACGCGGCCCGCCCCGTTCCCTGCGCGCCGTAGCGCCAGACAAACGCAGCAAGCAGCACGTGTACCAGGACGAACACGATGCCGGTTACGACAAACGTCGTATAGATCAGCCGGTCGACGTCGACGCCGTGCGCGGAGGCCACGGGGAGCATCCACCAATGCCGCCGTGCCAGCAACGTCATCCCGACGCCGCCGAGCACGATCATCACGATAATGAGCGAAGCGAGCAGCCGGCCGGTGCGGCGCTCGCCGGTAGGAGCTGGGATTTCCGCCATGTGGGTGGCGTCCTCAGGCACTGACGTGCAGTTGCGAGTGGTTATTTCTACCTTCTGCCGTCGGGTTTCCTGCGGGTTGGTGGGCGAGCCGCGTCTTGTCGTCTTTAGTGTAGAAGAGGAGAGGCAACGACGCCTACAACCGCAGCAGATCCACAATCTGCCGATGCAAGCGCTGGTAGCCGTCGGACCCTACATACCCGCCGGGAACTTCGTCGCGGAGCCGCATCTGCGAATCGACGAAGAAGGTCGTGGGCAGCCCGGCCACCCCATACGTATTGAGGCGGGTCTGCTCGGGATCGAAGACATTGGGATAGGTGATGGCCAGCTTCTTCAAGAACACTGCTGCGTCATCATAGTCGTCGGCCACGTTGACGCCTAACACCACGACGCCCCGGGTGCGGAACACCCGCCAGGCACGTTCGAGGTTCGGCATCTCTTCCCGGCAGGGTACGCACCACGAAGCCCAATAGTTCAGGACCACGGTCTTCCCGCGATAGGCTGACAGCGCGATCGGCGACCCGGTAAAGGAGCGAAGTGTGAAGTCCGGTGCGAGACGGCTCGGTCGGGGGTCCGGCGCGCCGGACACAGGGGCTGCGGCAGGTTGCGTCCGCGTCCACCGTGTCGTGGCACTCTCAAGGAGGGCCGCGAGAAGGAGCGACACCACGACCACGCCACTCCACACCATCCAGCGCCGAAGTCCGCTCATGTGCGAATTCACTATATCGCACCGTGCCCGTCCGGGGAACAAGGCCCGAACGCTTCCACGCTGGAATAATAAGGCCGCCGCCCTATGGCGCGAGCCGTGCCGCCACTCTACGCTAGAAGGCACGGCATGGGGTGACCGGGGATTCCGCCAGTGACCGACCAGCATCTAGATACAAGGGTCCAGAAGGGACGCCAGTCTTCCGCAGACACCTCGGCTGCGGCGGTGCTGGAGGGCCGGAGCCCGCGACGCGGCATCTCGCGGATCCTCCCGTTCCTCGGGCCCGCCTTCGTCGCCTCCGTCGCCTACATTGATCCCGGAAACTTTGCCACCAACATCGCCGGTGGCGCGCAGTTTGGGTACTTGCTGCTCTGGGTGGTCGTGGCCAGCAATCTCACGGCGATGCTGGTGCAGGCGCTCTCGGCAAAACTTGGCATCGCCACCGGCCGGAACCTTGCCGAGTTGTGCCGCGACCGGTTTCCCCGGCCCGTGGTGTGGGGCATGTGGGGGATTAGTGAACTCGTGGCCATGGCCACCGATCTCGCGGAGTTCCTGGGGGCCGCCCTGGGTTTCTACCTGCTGTTCCATATCCCGCTGTTCGTGGCGGCGCTGCTGGCCGGAGTCGTCACGTTGCTGATTCTGGCGCTGGAGCGGCGGGGTTTCCGCCCCGTCGAGGCGGTGATCACAGCGTTCGTCGGCGTGATCGCGGTGTCGTACGTGATCGAAACCATCCTGGACCGACCGAACTGGACCGAGGTTGCGGTCGGTGCGCTGGTGCCGCGGTTCGCGGGGACGGAGAGCGTGCTCCTGGCCACCGGGATCCTGGGAGCCACGGTGATGCCGCACGTGATCTTTCTGCATTCGGCATTGACTCAACATCGCATTGTGCCGCGCAACGAGGCGCAGGCGAAGCTCCTGTACCGTTTCGAGGTGACCGATGTGCTTCTGGCGATGGGGCTGGCCGGCGTTGTGAACGCAGCGATGCTGATCATGGCAGCGTCCACCTTCCACGCCCGGGGGCTGACCTCTATCGCCAGCATCGACGAGGCCCACCGCACGCTGGCCCCATTGCTGGGGCGGGCCAGCAGCACCATCTTCGCGATCTCGTTGCTGGCCTCAGGCCTGTCGTCGTCTACGGTGGGGACGATGGCGGGCCAGGTTATCATGCAGGGGTTCCTGCACCGGCAGATCCCCATCTGGATCCGCCGGCTGGTGACGATGATCCCCGCGCTCGTCGTCATCGCGCTCGGGTTGGACCCTACGCGGACGCTGGTGATCAGCCAGGTCGTCCTGAGCTTCGGACTGCCGTTTGCGCTGGTGCCGCTGGTCATCTTTACCAGCCGCCGGGACGTGATGGGCGGGCTGGCGAATCACCGCCTCACGTCTGTCCTGGCGTCGGCCGTCACTGCCGTGATTATCGCGCTGAATCTGTTCTTGATATCGCGGATGCTCTCTGGAGGCTAACGTGTTCCGTCACCTGCTGGTCCCGCTCGATGGTTCGCGCCTTGCCGAGTCAGCGCTGCCGGCCGCGGCCGAACTCGCGCATCGGCTGGGGGCGTCGGTGACGCTCCTGCACGTTTTGGAACCCACGGCCCCGCCGACCGTGCATGGTGACCGTCATCTACGCTCCCCCGCGGAAGCGGAAGGGTATCTGGCCGGCGCCGTGGACTGGTTGGCCGCGCGCCAGGTATCCGCATCGGTCGCCCTCAATCAGCAGCAGGGTGATGTGGCCGTGACCATCGCCCGGATCGGGGGCGCGGTGGG
>VBAL01000167.1 GCA_005888595.1 Candidatus Segetimicrobium genomatis | reverse complement strand
TGGCGGCAGTTGAGCCGCCTTCGGCACGGCATAGTCTGGAAGCCCCGCCGTCAGCAACTGCCCGCTCTCGTCGTACACGGCCTCTTCGAAGAGGGCCTGCGCCAGGCCCTGCGCAATGCCACCGTGCACCTGACCGGCGACCAGCAGCGGGTTGAGAATGGTGCCGCAGTCGTCGACGGCGACGTAGCGGAGGATCATCACCTCGCCGGTCTGAGAGTCGACCTCCACCACGCACACGTGCGTCCCAAAGGGAAACACCCGATCCGGAGGTGCGAAGAAGTGCGTCACTTCCAGTCCCGGCTCCGTCCCCGGCGGCAGTTTCGCCCCTTTGTAGGCGGTACGCGCCGTCGGGCACCACGTCGTCCGGCGGCGCCTCCAGCAGGTGCGCCGCGATCCTGACCGCCTTCTCGCGCACGCGGTCGGAGGCGATGAAGACGGCGGACCCGCCGATCGCGGTGTTGCGGCTCCCGAAGGTGCCCACGCCGTACGGGACGGCCCGGGTGTCCCCGTGAATCACCACCACATCATCGACCGGCACGCCCAGCCGATCGCTGACGATCTGCGCGAACGTCGTCTCCTCGCCCTGGCCGTGGGGGGAGGACCCGGTGAGCACGGTGACCTTGCCCGTGGGCTCCACCCGCACCGTCGCACTCTCCCACGACCCGCCCGGAAGTGCCGCCGCGGCTCCCAGGCCGGTAATCTCCACGTAACTGGAGATCCCGATGCCGAGGTACCGGCCCTGGGCCCGGAGGCGGCGCTGTTCGTCGCGCAACGTCTTGTATCCGGCCATCTGCAATGCTTTGTCCAACGCCGGTCCGTAGTTCCCACTGTCGTAGGTGGCGCCGGTGGGGGTCTTGAACGGAAACGCCTCAGGCGGGATAAAGTTGCGGCGCCTGACTTCTGCGGGATCTAGCTTGAGCGTCCTCGCCACCGCGTCCACGGCGCGTTCGATCAAGAACGTCGCCTCCGGCCGCCCTGCGCCCCGGTACGCGCCGGTGGGCGTGCAGTTGGTGAACACCCCGATGACCTCCGCGAACGCGTGCGGGATCCGGTAGGATCCGCAGCTCATTAATCCGGTATTGGTCGGCACCGCTGCGCTCAACAGTTGCGAGTACGCCCCGATGTCGGCCAGGACCCGCACCCGCAGGCCGGTAATCGTCCCATCGCGGGTCGCCGCCGCGTCCACATAGACGACCTGACCCCGCCCGTGCGTCGTGGCCATGAAGTTCTCGCGGCGCGTCTCCACCCACTTCATCGGCCGGCTCAGGGCCATCGAGAGTGCGGCCATCAGCGCTTCCTCGCCGTACACGTCCAGCTTGCTCCCGAACCCTCCGCCGACCTCAGGTGCGATGACGCGCACCTGGTGTTCAGGCAGGCGCACCATCTCGGCCACCGTCGTCTTGACGACGTGCGGGATCTGGGTGGACGTCCACAGGGTCAACTCACCGCCCCTGAACTGCGCGACGACTCCCCGCGTCTCCATCGCCGTCGGCACTAGCCGCTGTTGGACCAGACGCAGGGACACTGTGGCGTCGGCGGTCGAGAACGCCTCATCGACCGAACCGCCGTACGTCACGCGGAAGCAGACGTTGGTCTGTAGCTCCGGATGGATCACCAGCGCGTCCGACCGCATGGCCGCCTCCACATCGATCACGGCCGCAAGGGGCTCATACTCGACCTCGACGAGATCGGCCGCGTCGCGGCATGCGGCAAGGTCGGTGGCGACGACGGCCGCAACCGGATCCCCGACGTGCCGCACCACGCCGTCGATCACCAGCGGGTATCGCTTGGGCACTTTCATGTCTCTGATGCGCGGCCCGATCGGCAGCGGTCCACAGCGGGCGGCCACGTCTTCCCCGGTCCAGACCGCGACGACGCGGGCAGCACCGCGCGCCTTCTCCATATCGATGGCCGCGATCCTGGCATGGGCATGCGGGCTGCGCACGATGGTCACGTGCAGTAGCCCGGGCGGGACCACGTCATCGACATATGTCGCGGTCCCGGTGATGAGCCGGGGGTCCTCACGACGTTTGATACGGGCGCCCAAGGCGCGGGAAATCACCGAACGCACCCCAAATTGGGGATTGTGGATTGTGAATTGTCAATTTTAATACTCATGGCCTTCCAATCTACAATTCACAATTGTCATTTCATCAATTCTCGTTCCAGCGCTTTGAAGAACTCCGTCGCCATCTGCTTGGCCACGCCGCCGATGAGCCGGTGCCCGACGCTGGCGATCAACCCGGTGATCTGGGCATCGCCGCTGTAGGCGATCACCGTCCGGCCGTCCTGCTCTTCCAGATTCAACTCCCCGCTGGCCCTGATCGTACCGGGTTTGCCGCCCCCTTCAACGATGAGACGCATGTGCTGCGGCGCGACCTTGTCTGCGATGCTCACCTGTCCCGCATACGTGCCCTTGACCGGCCCGATGCCGAGCTCGATGATGGCCTTAAACACATCGTTCCCCTGTGGCTGCAGCTCTTTCACCCCAGGCGTGGCGCGAGCCAGCACCGCGGGATCGTTGAGCAACTCCCACACCCGCTGCCGTGGCGCGGGGAGTATGTACGTGCCTTCGACCTTCATACTGACCTCCGCAGAAGCCGTCCGCTGTACCTGCTCCTCTCTTCACCCTTACGACGGGAATCGTCATGGAGCCTCTCAACAATGGCCCTTAGCTGGGCGACTGCGGAGGTGCGGGCTTCGCCGACTGACGGGGCAAGCGCCCCTTCGTTGCCTGCGTCGGTGCTGTGATAGATCGTCGTGAGTGCTCCGTTCTTCCACACAACTTCCATCGATTTATCGTTAGCAATTTCCCCTTACACGGCAGTAGGGATTCACCCGATGGCATTGGAAAGTTTCGCAAGGTAAAGTTTGAGCGCGAGATCGATGGGTGGTTAGAACAGTCAACTTCCCACCAAGCAATATCACTGCGAGGTGGATGAAGAAGATGCTAAGGCTGAAGATGCTCAGATCAAGACTTTTCCGCTGGGTAGCTGTTGCCGTGGTTATTGCTGTTGCCGTAACGATCGCGGCGGTGGCTGGATCCGTTGGGCCCTTTAGCAACCGTCCAAATATCAGCCCACCGCCACCTCCGGGGCGGCCGGCTACTCCCTTAAGTCAGGTCGATCCGGCTACAGCCGCGGATGAGGCCAAGGGCATCTACACAGGGCCTCTTGGTGATTTCTTGGTAACGCCTCTACAGGGCGCAGCTGCCCCGGCCTGTCCGCAACCGTACAGGCTGAAGACGCAGAATTTTAAGACTTCAGAACTTTATTCTCCTGTGTTTGGCGATAGCCCTGAAGTATACGAATGCGCCGACGGCAAGATCATAAGCATTTCAATCCCGCCTGTTATGGGCAGACGATACTTCATAGGGCCCGCGAATGTGCCCTACGAGGGTCCATTCGATCGACTCGTGCTGCTCACTGTGGGCGGGCACAGCGCAATTTGCACAGTTGCCGCACCCGGCATTTCCAAATAGCCTACGGCTGACTGCTATCGAACGGTTTCCAAGCGGTAACGCACCCGGCATTCTAGTTTACATCGACCACGGCAGGAGCCTGAAAGAAACTGCAGCACTCGCAGCCAGGATCATGGGGTTACAGCCATGAGAAGATGTCTGTTGCTTCTTGCTGCCACGAGTTTCTGGCTGTCGCTTCTGCTGTTCGCTCAGCCAGGGTCCTCATTACTCGCTCTGCAAGGCTGGAAGGAGCGCTTCGAAATCGGCTAGGGTTTCCGGGTTCACGAGCGCATCACGATTCACCACCGGCTTGCCGTTGATGATATTCGCCACGGCGCTTTCAACCTTCTTCATGTTGTAGGTGTAAGGAATGTCCGGCACCGCCAGGATCACCGCCGGCACGTGCCGGGGCGACGCCTGCATCCGGAGTCGCGCCCGGATGGCATCGCTGAGTTGCGCAGTGAGCGGACCGCCCGCCGCCAGTTTCACAAACAGCACGATCCGTTGGTCCCCGCGCCACGACTGGCCGACGACCAGGCTG
>VBAL01000134.1 GCA_005888595.1 Candidatus Segetimicrobium genomatis | reverse complement strand
TCTCGGCCACATAGCTGCCACTCCTTCGTGCTGACCGATGCGCGAATACCCACATTGCGCAGGCTGTGGCCGCACAACTGCGCAATGTGGGTATTCGCGCATCGGTCAGCACGATGGAGTGGCCCAGCTATGTGGCCGAGATCACCGCGCCGCCGGATCGCACCCGGCTGCAGATGTTCGTGCTCGGGTGGGCATGGGTGGTGCTCGACTGCGACGGGGTCCTCTTCGGCCAGTTCCACTCCTCTCAACACCCGCCGCGCGGGCTGGCCCCGGCATTCTATGCGAACACGCAGGTGGATACCTGGCTGGATGAAGCCCGTACCACGGTGGATGTGGAGAAGCGAAAGACGCTATACCGCGACGCCCAGCAACAGATCTGGAACGACGCCCCCTGGATCTACCTGTGGGCGCAGAATTGGTACGTGGCGACGGTGAAGAACCTGGAGGGCGTGTCCATCACGCCCATCGAGAAGTGGGACGCGATCTACGCGACGTGGAAGTAACCCGCGCGCAGCGCGGGTTATCGCGAGCGGAGCGAAGCGATCCCCTCCGATCGCGAGGTTGACTAGCAGCGGGTCATTGCGGGCGGAACCCCACCGCGGCACGCGGGGGTCCCACGAAGCCATCCCCCTCTAATGCGCCCTCCCCTGGGCCGTTATATCCTGCGGCGCGTGTTGTACGCACTTCCCACGCTGCTGGGGGTCACCCTAGCGGTCTTCCTGCTGGTGCGCCTGATTCCCGGCGATCCCGGGCGGATCATCGCGGGCCTGCTGGCGTCTGACGAAGACGTGCAGCGGTTGCGGATTGAGCTGGGTCTGGACCGCCCGCTGACGGAGCAGTATGTCCGGTTCCTGGCCAGCGTCATCTCGGGCGATTTCGGGCTCTCGGCGGTGACCCGCACCCCCGTAATCGTGGAGATCGGCATTCGCATGCGGGCCACCATGATGCTCGCGGTGACCAGCACAGCGCTCGCCGTCGCGGCGGGGGTGAGTGCCGGTGTACTGGCGGCCGCCTACCACAACACAGCGGTGGACTACTCCGTGATGATGGTGGCGCTGGGCGGGGTGTCCGTACCGGTCTTCTGGCTGGGAATCATGCTCATGCTGCTGTTCGCGGTGCACCTGCACTGGCTGCCGGCCGGCGGGATCGGGACACCGGCCCACCTCGTCTTGCCGGCGTTGACTCTGGCGGCCTTCTCCACGGCGATCGTCGCCCGCATGACGCGCGGGAGTCTTCTGGAGACGCTGGGCCTGGACTTCGTTCGCACCGCCCGGGCCAAGGGGATGGGCAAATGGGCCGTGATCATCCACCACGCCCTGCGCAACGCGTTGATTCCGGTCGTCACCGTTATAGGGCTGCAGTTTGGCACGCTGTTGGGTGGAGCGGTGTTGACCGAGACGACGTTTGCTTGGCCGGGGCTCGGACGCCTGTTGGTCTCGGCCATCACCGCGCGGGACTATCCTGTGATCCAGGGCATCGTGATCATCTTTGCCGCGATGTTCGTCGTGGTCAACCTGGTCACAGACCTGCTGTACGTCGCCATCGACCCGCGAATCCGGTATGAGTGAGGGGGCCAGGGGTAGGGGGTCGGGACCGCCGACCCCTTCCGTGGGGCGTTCCGCCTGGGAACGCCTGCGACGGCGCAAGACCGCCACGGCCGGCCTGGTCATCCTGGGGTTGTTGCTCGCCGGCTCGCTGGCCGCGCCGCTGCTCATGGGTGATCCCAACGAGGTCGACTTCGCCGGTGTCCTGCAACCTCCATCGCTCGAGCACCTCCTGGGGACCGACCAGCTCGGCCGCGATTTGTTGACCCGCGTTGCCTATGGCGGCCGAATTTCCTTTCTTATCGGCGCCCTGGCCGTCGCGCTGGGTCTCGCCGCGGGGATTCCCGTGGGCGTCATCTCGGGGTATGTGGGGGGCACCTTGGATCTTCTCGTGCAGCGCGGGGTGGATCTGCTGCTCGCCTTTCCAGGATTCCTGCTGGCGCTCACCCTCATCGCGGTGCTGGGCGTGGGTGTGACCAACGTAGTGGTGTCAGTGGCCGCGGCGGCGATGCCAGTCTACATCCGTCTGGTCCGGGGTGCGACGCTTTCGATCCGGGAGCAGGCATATGTCGAGGCTGCAAGAGCGCTGGGCGCGGGCGATGCGGCCATCATCGTTCGCCACGTCCTCCCCAACTGCCTGACGCCGGTCATCGTGCAGTC
The DNA here is from genome assembly GCA_005888595.1 of Candidatus Segetimicrobium genomatis. Lineage (GTDB taxonomy): Bacteria > Sysuimicrobiota > Sysuimicrobiia > Sysuimicrobiales > Kaftiobacteriaceae > Telluricultor. The sequence continues at coordinate 14,603 of VBAL01000134.1, read as the reverse complement.
GACGCTGCAACTAGGCGCGGCGATCCTGACCGCCGCCGGGTTAGGCTTCCTCGGGCTGGGCGTGAAGCCACCCACCCCGGAGTGGGGGACAATGCTTGGCGAAGGTCAAACCTACCTGCTGTCCTACTGGTTCATCGCGACGTTTCCGGGTCTGGCCATCTTTCTCGTCGTGATGGCGTTCAACCTGGTCGGCGACGGCCTGCGCGATGCACTGGACCCGAGGATGAGAGTCCTCGGCTCATGATCGGCCTCGGGCCTCGCCTTTAGAACCCGCGTCCCCAGCTCCATGCATGAGGCCCCTGCCGTTCGGCCGCCTCGGATCACTGGCACCCGGGCAGGAGTACAATACATGATTAGGAGGCGAGGCGTATGCGGTGGCGTATGCGGCGGTGTGCGACAGTGCTGGCGATCGTGGCGCTGGCCGGGGGGACGGCCTGGGCGCAGGGTCCATCGGCCTTTGTGGATGTGCCACCCTGGCACTGGGCGTTTGAGGCGGTGCAGCAGGGCGCGACCGCGGGAATCTTCAGCGGGTACCCGACCGATGATAGTGAACTCGTGGCCAACGCCCTGGTTCAGGTGTACGAGGCATTTGCGCACGCCGGCCATCCAGGCGCGCAGGGATGGGCGGAATGGTTTTTGACCAATACCCCCTCACAGTGGCCGCAGCCCTTGCAGCGCAGCCGGCTGCTAACGTTCGCGCTGGAAGATGTACGCGTCCGGGTGAGCGGCGACCGTGCCGGCGCCACCTTCGTCGCGGCGGTCATTGTAGGCACCGACGGCGGGCGGTCCACCCTCCGGTCGCCGGTCCAGGCGCAGGCCGAGAAAGACGGGTCTGGCCACTGGCGAATCGATTACACGGCCCTGGCGGCGGGACAACCCCAGATCTTCAGGTGAGGTGTTGAGCCAACCTGGTCCTGAGCAGACGGGCTCCGTGCTGCGTGGGATGCAACCTCCGAAGGAGCAGGACTGCCGGTATGGACCGCGGAATGGGGATGGGCATAGTAGCGTCCGGGGGGTAACCACGGATAGACCAGCACGAAGGGCAGGGGTACAGTCGATGGCAACCGGCACGGTGAAGTGGTTCAACGCTGAAAAGGGCTATGGTTTCATCACACCCGACGACGGCGGTCGGGATTTGTTTGTCCATTATACCGGCATTGAGGGTACGGGATATCGTACCCTCAACGAGGGCCAGAAGGTGGAGTTTGAGGCCACGCAGGGGCAGAAGGGTCCCCAGGCCACAAAAGTCCACGCCGTCGGCTAGCTACCTCCCCGCTCTTTAGATCCGATCGACCCTGCGATCTGGCGGTGATCCCCCTCGCGGGGCTCTTGCCTCCGTCTGGCGGCGTTGCGGGCTGATACATCTCCCCGATCATGCCTTTGTCTGCTGTCGTACCGGTGTTCGGTGACGGATTTGAGTCATTAGTTTCATATTCACTCCTAGTGAAATAGGACGCAGGATATTCAGCCCGAACAGCGAAGGACGTGAATGGGAGGGCGAAAGGAGGCTCTCCCATGGGGAAGGTCGGGGCAGTGGTACTGTTGGCGGTGATCCTGCTCGCGGCGCAGCCTGCCGGATCGCTCGCGGAGTCGGCGGCGGCGCGTGTTAGGGTCGCGGGACACGGAGGAGGCGAACTCCTCTAGCCCACCGATTGGGCTTGCCGCGTGACGTCGTGGAGGGCGGCATGCGTTCACGTAGGACGCGCCGGCGGTCAGCGGTGGCGGTGAGGGGCGCTGCCACCCTGGGCCAGCGAATCAGGGCGGTGCGCCAATCGCGCGGAATGACGCAGCGCGACTTGGCCAGTGGGGCATGCTCGATCAGTTTTGTCAGCATGGTCGAGCACGATCTGGTGCGTCCGTCGCTTGCGACGATGAGGATCCTGGCTGAGCGGCTGGGCAGGCCGCTCAGCCAGTTTTTCGACGAAGGGCCTGTGCCGGGGCCGCACCTCCGCATGCAGCATGCGGAGGCACTCCTGCGCCAGCATCGCTTCGCCGAGGCGTTGGACGCGTTCATCGCCGTATCCACGCCTCGGAATGCCGCCGATCACGCGCGGCGCGAACTCGGCGCGGGTCAGGCGCTGGCCGGCCTCCGCCGGTTCGAGGAGGCCCAAGCGCATCTGAGAACGGCCGTGGCACGGGCCGCCGTCTCAGGCGATCCCGAGATGATCGCCGCGGCCGCCAACGCGTTGGGATTTCTGGCGTTTCGAAAACGCCGGTTTTCGGAGGCACAGGAAATCTTCCAGGGCGCATTCCAGCGGCTGCGCTCCTCAGGGCTGCAACACACGGAAGTCTACGGCAAATTGCTCGCCAACCTTGGCCGCGTCTTCGTCGAACTGGGTCTGCCGGCGCAGGCGTTGGAGTACTTCCGGGAAGCGTCCGAGACGTTGGTCGCCGCGGGTGATCCATTCCACCTCGGCCTGCTGTACTTCAACGTGGGCGTGGCCTGGGAGCGGCAGCAATCTTTTGACCGCGCGCGGGAGTCGTTGCAGAAGGCGGCAGAGTTGTTCGCCATCCATGAGAACGTGCGGCTGCTGGGTATGGTAAAGCGCAGCCTGGGCATGCTCCATCTTGAACGAGGCGAGCTGGCTGCCGCGCGGGCTGATCTGGAGACCAGCCTGCGGCTGGCCGGCCAGAGCGGCGACGATGAGGGGACGGCGCAAACGCTCGTGGAACTAGCGCGACTTCGTGCGCGGGACGGCGACGCAGCCGGCGCGCAGCGTGCGGCGGAGGACGCTGCCACACTGGCCGCGCGCATTCATGATGAGGCCGAAGTCGCTCGGGCTAAGGCGGCGCTGGCCGATGCGCTTGGTGCCGCCGGTAAGTGGGACGACGCTGCAGTTCGCTACCAGGAAGCGGTGGTGGCGTTCCAGGCACTGGGAATGACTGGCGAGGTCGTCCGGGTTTGCCGTGATCTGGGTTTCCTGTGGATGCGCCTGGAGAAGCCCGAGCAGGCCGCCCACTGGTTTGCGCAGGCGTTCGCGCTGCAGGGTCCCCCGACCGCTTGGCCCGCCGGTCACACGCCATGACCGCCCAGGGGATGCACGGACACAATGTCGAGTCGTTGCTGCGGTCGGTGGCAGGTGAGGCGGCCGGTAATGCCGCCATGCGCGTGCGCATCGGCAGCGGGCGGCTTGAGGAGGTCCTGTGCGAGATCGACCTGGACGGCGCGCGCTATGTGCTCTCCCGGGTACGACCGGCTGGACCCGCCGCAGGGCTCAGCCCGCGGGAGCGACAGGTCGCCTCGCTCGTGGCGCAGGGGCTGCCAACCAAGGCCATCGCCGCGGCGCTCTGCATCAGTGTTTGGACAGTATGCACGCACCTGCGTCGCATCTATGCCCGCTGGGGGGTGGGTTCGCGGGCCGCGATGGTGGCCAAACTGCTGGAGGCGGGGCTGTTGTGATTAAGTACGCTGCGCGACGGCCCGTCCGCGTTAGTGCAGTTTCTGATCGCGCCCGCCCGGCACTTCACAGTACCACGCCGCCAGGCGCGCAAACGACAGGATCGGCGGCAGCGAAGCTCGGATCGAGGTGACGATCCGCTCCGGCGCTGCCAGCCCGCTGCCGGTGAGAAGTTGCCACCTGGACTCCACGGCGGCCCCCAGCTGCAGCGCCAGATCCATCGTCACGAGTTTTTCATCCGCCAGCGGCAGGAAGACCTCCCACCTGCGACTGGGCCGCGGTAGACCAAGGATGTTGAGCATGGCTTTCGCGATCCCGGTCGCCGCGCCGGCCCCGTTGCTGAACCACCCGATCAACTGGCCCAGCGACTCGGGGTCTCTCCCCGCTGCCTCGGTGTCTCGGGTGGAGGCCTCGATCACCGCGGAAGAGCCCAGAATCCGGGCCAAACGCCATCCGATGCGGATCGGATCGAGAAGACGCGGCGTCTGCGGCAGCACAAACCCGGGGCTGCCCAGCAGCCCCAATCCGAGATTACGGGCCTGCAGGATCGATTCCTTGGCGTCGTCGAGCAATGCCGTTCGCTCGTTCTCCAGCCGCGCACCAGCCCATCTGGCAAAGGCCTCCCTCGCTTCGGGATCATTCGCCACGAGAACGTCCCCGCCGCTGAGGATCTCGTGGATCACCGGCAGGATGTGGGTGTTCAGCGCAAAGGGCATCAGGATCCCCGGAGCGTCGGCCAGCGGGTTTGCCGCGGAGAGGCGTTCTAGGTAACTGCTGACCTCATCTTCTCCGACCCGGTCCGAAAACAAGATGGCGATCTCGATGTCGCTGTCCGGCCAGGTGCGTTCGTCGGCATATCTCCCATACAGATAAACGGCGGCGGCGTCTCGTTCGCGGGAGAAAAAGGCCTTCAGGGCGGCGATGGCGGTCACGCCTTCATGGTACTACAACTACAGCGGTCAGGCGGTCGAGCGGTCAGGCGGTCGCGTCCGAATAGGGCGTGCTGAGAGGAGTGCCGCGAGCGCGTGACTGCGCGACCGCTGGACCGCGGAACCAAAAGGCTAGCGTCCGTCCTGTGGCAGGATTTCCCGGACGGCCGCGAGGAGCTCCATGGGATTAAAGGGTTTCGTGAGGATGCGGTCGGCGCCGGATTGCTGGGCTCGCGTCAGCATCTGGGGGGTGCCGAATCCGGTGATCAGCACGACCCGGATCTCCGGGTAGGTGGCCTTGGCACGCTCCAGCACCTCCAGGCCGGAGATGCCGGGCATGCGGATATCGGAGATGACCAGGGCAAAGGCCTCCCGGGTCAGCAGGGCAACCGCATCTTCGCCGCTGGGGGCGGTAATCACGGTGTAGCCGGCGCGGCTCAGCACCCGCGCGCACAGGTCGCGAATCGATTCTTCGTCGTCGACCACAAGGACGCGGGCCGTGACGGGGCGCGGCTGCTGGGCGGTTTGTATGGAGGTCATGAGTAGGTGACCGCGACTGGAAGACACACCGTGAACCGGGTCCCCGTCCCAAGCGTGCTCTTCACCGCGATAGACCCGCCGTGGCGTTCCACGATGCGCTTGCTGATGGGCAGCCCGAGCCCGGTGCCTTTGCCGTCTTCCTTGGTCGTGAAGAAGGGATCAAAGATGCGCTCCAACTTGTCCTCGGATATGCCTACCCCGCCGTCCTGGAACGAGATTTCCACCTGCGGTCCGGTTCCGTTCCCGGTGACTTCACGCGTGCGGATATCCACGGCGCCACCGGCGGGCATGGCGTCGATGGCATTATTCAGAATGTTGATGAACACTTGTTTGAGCTGGTTGATGTCACCCATGATTTTGGGCACCGACGGATCAAGGTTCGCCGTGATGTTGACGCGCTGCGACTCGGCGCGGCGGCGGATCAGCGGGAGGACGCTTTCGATCGCCTCGTTGATGCTGGTCTGTTCCATCGCAGAGTCGGTCTGTCGGGCATAGCCTAGCAGGTCCCGCACGATGGCGCGCGCCCGTAGCGCTTCCTTTTCAATGACCTCCAGATCGCCGCGCTTGGCATCATCCGGCGGCGTCTCGCTCAAGATCAGCGAGGCGTAGCCGAGCACGCTGGTCAAGGGGTTGTTGATCTCGTGCGCCACGAACGCCGCCAGTTCGCCGATCGTGGCCAGCTTGGCCGACTGCATGAGCTGAAACTGTGTTTGCTCTAGCATGGCCATCTGACGCTGCAGGTTCTCGTACAGGCGGGCATTCTCGATCGCCACGGCGATCTCATCCGCCAGCGTTTGCAGCATCGACAGGTCGTCCGGAGAAAAACTGGTGCCCGGGCGCAGCCACACCCGCAGGTCGCCGATCGATTGTCCACGATACAGGATGGGGATGCCGGTCGCCGCGGGATCGGCCTGCGACGTCTCAGCCTCGTCCGCCAGCAGCAACTGCACACGCTCGAAGTCGAAGGCCTCCTCGATGAGGCGCGATGTCTGCTGCAGGAGGACATCCACGCTGTGGATCGTGACAATCTTCTTACTGACCTGCGTGATGGCACCCAGCTGCGCGCTCTTCCGGCGCTCCCGGTCGAAGAGCTGGGCCTTCTCCACAGCCACGGCCGTCTGGCTGGCCATGGTGGAGAGCAGGTCCATCTCCTGGGGAGTGAGGACACGGCGCGTGCCGACGATGATCATGCCGACGGCTCGATCGCCGACGGTCATGGGGATCGCGACCGCCATCGCATCGCGATGGAGCCGGCCATACTGGCTGAGCTGCGCAATCTCCGCGTGATCGGGTCCCGCTTCCAGGGCCAGCGGCGTCCGGGCCTGCAGGACGCGCCGGAAGATGGGCTCGGACGCATTCCTGGAAAACGGCGGGAACGTCTCATCCTCAGTTCGCCACAGACCGAACCGGATGAGATTGGAGTGTGATTCGTACACGCCGGCGCCAAAGGCGTCAGCGGGGACGATCGTGCGCACCTGCGCGTACAGCGCTTCGTAGATTTGCTGCAGCTCCAGGCTGCTGGTCAGGGCCCGGGCCAGTTCGTTCAGGCTGGCCAGTTGCTGGGCGCGGCCTTCGGCTTCTTGTTGACTGCGGCGGATGCGCTCCGCGTCCTCAATCTGCATACGCAGCATCTGCGACAATCCAACCAGCGGGAGTGTCAGCAGCACCGTGCGCCACGGGTTGACGATCCAGAAGTCGGCCACGGCGGCGCCGAGCCAGATCAGGACCATCTCGCGGTAAAAGCTGGATCGCGAGATGACGCCGACCTGCCCGAAGGGTTTGCCGGCGACCAGCGTGATGGCGAGGGTGACGAGGGCGCCGTTGAAGACATAGAACACCACGCCGGCGAAGAACGCCGCGCCGTACCACTGCACCGCCATCGCCCCGGAAATGCTCTCCGGCCTCGCGATGGCCCACACCGCCTCGGCCATGCTGACCGAGAGCACATGCTGCGCGACGTTGAAGGCGCCCTGATACCAGGGCAGCTCGCGGCGTTTGAATCCGTAGGCGGTGAAGGTGATAAGGACGAGAAGAATGCTGTTGCCGGCAGGGAAGAGCAGGACGGTCGCCACGATCACCGCGTTGATCAGCGACCAGGCGATGCCCTCGCGGCCGGGCATGATCACGCGGACGCCGACCAGCTGCGTCAGGAGTGCCGCCGCGACGAAGACGGCAAACGGCAGATCCAGCCGTGGCGCGGCTCCCGGCAGCTGCGGCAGGATCGCCGCCAGGATGCCGCCGGCGATGATGACCCCTAGGACGTAGACGCGGGCTGGCGTCGAGAGGTTCTTCATATTCCCGCCCCGACAGAAGCCAAATGGCCCGGGGCCGCCTCAACTGTCCCGGCGGCCTCTCGGGCAACCTCTGCAGTTAGACTACCGCCGGGTGGAATCCTCCACCGGGCGGAGCGCCATGCTACTGCCAGACTGAAGGGACGGCGTCAAGAGTCTCCCAGGTGGCCGACTCCCACGTGGCTTCCGTCGAGACCGTCTGGCCCCACGATACGGACGCCGCAGCAAACATCAGAAATCCGAACAAGAATGCAGCGATCACCTTGCGCATTGATTGACTCCTTCTTCCTGCTGGGATAGACCCGTCATCTCGCCGGCAAGGAACCTGTTGCCTGCGGCCTTCCGAATCGAGATGTGAGCCGGTCTCCGAACAGATGGCTCGCTGACAGTAACACAGGTCATACAGGCTGTCAATGTAAGTTCCCTCTGCCCTTCCTATCGGCATCATACCCAAAACTTGAACAACAGGAGCAGATCTCAGGCAGCCAAGGGACCAGGCTGAGATGGTTGTTTGGTCCCTTGGTCCCCCGGTCTCTTAGCCCCGGCGTTCTGCCCACGTGGCATAAGAATTGCTCCTTAAGGGGACTGGCTTCTTCCCGCTGACGTCCGAGGTGTATTGGACATGGGCTCCACGGCCGGACAGCTTCGCCAGATTCTAGAACGTGAGTTGGTCGTGCATCGCGAACTGCTGCGGCTGGCGCGCTCGCGGCACTTGCTGTTGAAGCAGGGCCGCTTTGACGAAGCCGCAGACCTGGCCGTGCTGGAAGCCGCCTATATTGTGACCCTGCGGGATCTGGAATCCAGGCGCCGTCAGCTGCGCCACAAAACTTCTACAAAGGTTCCGGATGTGGCCACGTTTACGCGGCAGATCGCCACGCTGGTCCGCGGCCTCGGCGCGGTGGAGCGCGCCAACCGCACATTGTGGTCGGAGCGGGTCCTGGTTCCTGCCCTGGCGGCGATCGCGTCGGCCAGCACCTCGCGGGCGCAGGCCCGGCTGAACTGATGGATGTCCTTACGCCTTCCACCTCGGGCGGGGGTGACTTCGTCAACCTCTTCGAGCGCGCGCGACGGGCGCTGACGTCCCGGCTCCAACTGGAGCCGGTGATCGCCGACGCACTGGCCCTACCAGGCTCTGCGAACCAGGCTGGGATGCGGCCGTCCGACCCCGGGGCGGAACTTGCGCAGGATGCCCTGGAAACGTCGCCCGCGCGCCTCATCGCGGAGTTGGCCGTTGATGAACGAACCCGCCGCCTTGTCGTGCGGGTCGTCGATGTCCAGACCGGGGCCACGGTGCGGGAGCTTCCGCCGGCCTCGCTGGCAGCGATGGCGGCAAAGCTCGGAAGGGTTATCACGACCGGGAAACGATAGGATTCCCCGCCGTCTCTGAACTCCGAACGCGGGAGCCGGGTGCAGGCGAACCTCAGGGGGGACGCTGCGACGCCGCCCGCACGGAGAGGGACGGCGGGGCTTTTTGTAAAAGAACAGTCCGCAGTCAGCGGTCCGCAGTCTGCAGTCAATTGCTGTGAGGAGGGCCGGCTTTTGACTGCCGACTGGAGACTGCTGACTGCCGGCTTCTTCTTGGTCTAGTGCTCAAGCGGGAGAGGTATAACTCCGCAGGACCCCCATTTCGGCCCAAGAAGAGAGTGCTGATGGTCACCGATGGCACGTCCATCCTCGTCGTCGACGATGAGGAGAACCTCCGGAATTTGCTGGTCAAGATTCTTCGCGAAGACGGCTACACGGTCGAAACCGCCGCCGACGGCGAAGAAGGGCTGGCCAAATTTAAGGCCGGCCGCTACGATCTCGTGCTCCTCGACCTCAAACTGCCCAAGCTCGATGGCATGAGCGTGCTGCGGTCGATCAAGGAGCACAACGCCGACGCGCTGGTCATCATCATCACCGCATTTTCGACGATCGACACCGCCATCCAGGCTATCAAGCTCGGCGCCTACCACTATGTCGGCAAGCCCTTCCGCCCCGAAGAGTTGATGATCGTGGTGAACCAGGCGCTGGAACGCAGCCGCCTGATGCAAGAGAACCGGGCGCTGCAACAGGAACTGATGCGGACCTTCAAGTTCGAGGGGATCGTCGGGGAATCTCCGAAGATGCGTGACGTGTTGCGGCTGGCATCCGCTGTCGCGCCGACCGATGCCACCGTGCTGATCTACGGGGAGACGGGCACCGGGAAAGAGTTGCTGGCCCGCTCGATCCACTTCCAGAGCCCGCGCGCCAACGGCCCGTTTGTGGTGGTCAACTGCGGAGCGATCCCCGAGACGCTGCTGGAGACGGAACTCTTCGGCCATGAGAAGGGCGCATTCACCAGCGCGATCACCAGCCATGTCGGCCGGTTTGAGCGCGCCCAAGACGGCACGGTCTTCCTGGACGAGATCGCCGACATGAGCCTGTCCATGCAGGTGAAGTTGCTGCGCGTGCTCCAGGAGCGGGTCATCGAGCGCGTTGGCGGCAACAAGCCCATCGATGTCAACGCCCGCGTCGTGGCAGCCACCAACAAAGATCTCAAGAAGGCGATCGCCGACAGCCGGTTCCGGGAGGACCTGTATTACCGGCTGGCCGTCATGCCGCTGGAGTTGCCGGCGCTGCGCGATCGGAAAGAGGATATCCAGGTGCTGGCCTACCACTTCCTGAACAAGTACGCGGTGGCGTTCGGCAAGCGGATCAAAGGCTTCACGCCGGCGGCGATGAAGAGACTGCGCAGCCACCACTGGCCGGGCAACGTCCGCGAGCTGGAGTACACCGTCCAGCGTGTGGTTATTCTGGCTACCGGGGAACTCATCGACACCGAGGAGATCTGGCTGGACGAACAGCCCTCCCCGGGGGCGAAGTTCCCGAAGGCATTCTCGCTTGGTGAAGTCGAGCGCCGGCACATTCACGCGGTCCTAAAGATGACCGCGTGGAACCTGGACGAGGCCGCACGGGTCCTGGGAATTGACCGTGCCACCCTCCAAACAAGAATCCAGGAACACAACATTTCGGCGGAGACCGGATGAGAACAAAGCTGCGTCTACAAGGTCTACCACGTCTACTTGGTCTTCCGGGTCTACCTGCGTTAGGCCCCAGGAGAACTTGGAAGACGCATTTTTGTTTGGAAAGGCGTGGCACGGAACTTGCTCTAGGATGGCGGTGCGAGAGAACCCGTACTCGACGTGAGGTTAGACGCGCCGCATGAACGACAAGGAGTCGACGGTGCTCCCCAAAGCCAGAATTCTCGTTGTCGATGATGAAGCGTCCATCAGGGACCTGTGCGTCCGGATTCTCGGCCGGACCTACGAGGTCAGTCCTGCCGCAGACGGTCCCACCGCAATCACCATGGCCCGTGCGCAGACCCCGGATCTCCTGCTCACCGACATCCGCATGCCCGGCATGACCGGGCTCGAGGCTGCCCGCCAGATCGTGGCGGAGGCGCCGGACGTCTCCGTCGTGGTCATGACTGGTTTCAGCGAGTTTGACAACCTGCTGGAAACCGTAAAGCTTGGTGTGAATGGATTCCTGATGAAGCCGTTCACCCCCGACGATCTGCGCAAGACCGTGGAAGAAGGCCTGCGTAAAGGGCTCTTCTTTAAGCGCAACACCCGGCTGCGGGCACTACAGCCCCTGCTGGACCTGCGCGGCACCCGGCTGGGGGACGTGGATCAGGGCCGGGTCTTTCAAATTATCACTGAGACGGTGCTGCACGAACTCAATGCGCACAGCGTGACGCTCGTCGCCCTGGACGAGGACGGACAGGAGCTGATGGTGACGACGTCCGCGGCGGACAACGGCGAGGCGGTGACAACCACCGGCCATCCAGACGCCGCCAAGGTGTCAGCCTCTTGGAGGGTGGCCCCGGAAGCCTTGCTGGGGGCGGACGGCATTCCCGAGGCCAGCGCCGACGATGAGGGACGGACGCTCTCGGCCCCGCTGCACTCCGGGGGCAGCGTCGTTGGCGTCCTGACTGCCACGCGGTCGACGACGCCCTTTAGCGGCACTGACCGCGACGTGCTGCGGGTTATCGCCGCGCAGGGCGCGATTTCGATGGAAAACATCCGGCTGTCCCGGCGCCAGCGCCGCCTGTACTGGAACATGATCTATGCGTTGGCAGCCACCGTGGATCTGCGCGACCATCCCACGCGTGGCCACTCCGACCGGCTCGCACAGTACGCGGAGGCGATTGGCACGCGCCTGGGATTGCCGTCGGATCGCCTGGAGGACTTGAAAATCGCCGCGCTGCTGCACGATATCGGCAAGATCGGCATCGCAGATGGGGTGTTGCTGAAGCCTGGACGCCTGACCGCCGAGGAATATGACTGGATGAAGACCCACACGCTGATGGGGGCGAAGATTCTGGCCATGGCGGACTTCTCGCCGCGCGTGGTCGAAGCCGTCTTGTTCCACCACGAGCGATTTGATGGGACAGGCTATCCGTTGGGGCTGCGCGGCGATCAGATCCCCGTGGAGGCGCGCATCCTGGCCGGCGCCGACGCCCTGGAGAGCATGACCAATAGCAAAAAGAGTTCCTACCGCGCGGCCATGCCGCTGCCGCAGGCGCTGGCCGAGCTCGAGCGAGGGCGGGGGACGCAGTTCGACCCGCAGGTGATCAGCGCCCTGCTGGCCTGCCTCCAGGCCGGCGACCTGCGTCCGCTTGGGACGGAGGACGAGGCCGTCACCGTGCCGGAGACGGCCTGAGGGCGGAACGACACCGTGTCCATGGATCCGCGCATTCATACCTCAGTCGGCGTCAATCCGCAGCTGCACCAGCGCATGGTGCCCAAGCTGATGATGGTCAATGCGCTCCTGGTGCTGCCGCTCAACCAGCTGCTGGCGCGCATTGAGCAGGAACTGGGTGAGAACCCGGCGTTGGAACTGGATGAAATACCGGCCTCCCCTGAGCCCGACTGGTCGGGTGAAGAATCCGGGCAGTCACTAGCGACCTGGACGTCTGATGACGAAGAGTTCGATCCTTTCTCCCGCATGGCGGCGCCGGTGTCGCTGCAGGAACACCTGATGATGACACTGCAGGCGCAAGGGCTCTCGGCTCGCGACCATGCCATCGGCGAGCGGCTCATCGGGTACATTAACGAGAACGGGTACGTGGAAGCGACCACCGTGCAGGTGGCCCAGGAGATGAACGCGGAGGTCGAAGAGGTCGAGGCGGTCTTGGGGCGCATCCAGCGCTTCGAGCCCGTCGGCGTCGGCGCACGCAACGTCGAAGAGTGTCTGCTGCTGCAACTCCGGGTGATGGAGCCGGCGCCCGCCAACCGGCTGGCCCAGCGTCTGGTGGAGACTCATCTGGCGGACCTGGCCGCGCGGCGGTTTGAGAAGGTGGCGAAGGACCTCGGGGTCACCATCGCCGAGGTGAAGGACGCGCACGAGTTCGTCAAGGCCAACTGCTACCCCTATCCCGGCGAGCGGTACCGCAACGAGCAGGACGGCGGTCGCGTGCGCCCGGCCGAAGTGGCGCGGCCCGACATCATCATCCGCCCGACCGAGGACGGCTTCACGGTAGAGCTGTGCCGGCAGGATGCGTTCGCGCTCCGCGTCAACGCCTTTTATGACGACCTGCGCCGGCAGATGCGCCGCGCGGCATCCGGGTATTCCGACAAATCGCGCGATCACGTCCGCGATTACGTGGGCCGTGCCAAGCTGTTCATCGAGGCCCTGGCCCGCCGCAACTGGACGTTCGCCAGCATCGTGCAGACGATTGTGCGCACCCAGTGGGAGTTCGTCGAGCGCGGCGAGGCGCACATGAAGCCGCTGACCAAGGCGATGATCGCCGCGGAACTCGGCATCAGCGAGTCCACAGTCAGTCGCGCGCTGGACACCAAGTTCGCGCAGTTGCCCAGCGGCCGCGTGGTGAGCTTCGAAATCTTCTTCGATCAATCGCTACCCGTGAAGGAGCGTATGCGAGCGCTCATTGCCGCGGAGACAGATCCGCTGACCGATGAGCAGATTGCCCACCTGTTGACGGCCGAAGGGACGAAGATCGCGCGCCGCACCGTCTCGAAGTACCGGGAAGAGATGAACATCCCCCCGTCGACGGCCCGAGGCCCGCTGGCGGAGGCACCATAACGGCGTTGAAACGTTAAAGCGTTGAAACGTTGAAGCGATATCGCCTCGGCTCTCGATAGACCCCCCGTCTGTCAGTCCTTCAGCACGTTCTGTGGGTTTCATCAGTCTTGCTGGTTCGTTCTAACGTTTCAACCTTCCAGCGTTTCGACGGCCATTCGGGCGTGGCACGCTCCTTGCTCCTCTTTTTTCGTGGCACGGCGAGCGACCTTTCCCGCTCGTTGGATGCAGGAGGACGGCATGGCAAAGCGCAGTCGACGGAGTCGGTCTCTCCCCGAAGGGGCATCCGCGCACGCGCCCGACCGGGCGCACCGCAACGGCCAGCCCCTTGCCGCGGAAGCGGAGGAGATGGCGCTGCGGCTGGAGTGCGCCAAGCTCGCCGGCGAAGAATTGCCGCTGCGGCTGGCCTACGAACGCTACCTCGATCTGGTGCACCGGGCGATTTCGTTTGAGCACGGAACGCTCTACGTGACCGAATGGACCAGCGGCCGGCTGTTGCCCGTGGCAGTGCGCGGCAACCGGGTAGAGCTGGCTGAGCGGATCCGGTTTGCCCGCGGCTCGGGGCTCTCGGCCTGGGTGGCGCAGGAAGGCCGCGCCGTGGTGATCCCCGATCCCGGGTCCAACGGCAACCGATCCCCCTTCTCCGATGCGGCGCTGCGTGCGTTCCTGGCCTTCCCGCTCGTTCAGCAGGGTGTGGTGGCCGGTGTCCTGGCGCTGGCTCGTACGGACCGCACGTATGCCGAGGACGAGTTCGAGCGTCTGGGCCGGCTGGGCGAGTCACTGGCGCAGACCCTATCGAAACTCCGCCGCGAGGAACGGCTGCGCGAACTGATCTATCAGGACGGTGAGACCGGATTGAGCAACAGCCATCACTTCCTGGCACGCCTGGAGGAAGAGATACAACGGGCCCGACAACACACGACCGAGTTCGCCGTGGCGCTGCTGGAGGTGGAACTCTCCACGGGACCTCGCCGTGCGGCCATCATGCAGGCGTTCACCCAACGGCTGGGGGGGGCGATGCGCACGTGCGATATCGCGGCCAACCTGGGCGGCGGGCGGTTTGGCCTGCTGCTGGCCGGTCTCGACCGAGAGAAGGCCGCGGCCATCGTCCATGATGTGGCCCGCGCCGCGCAGCAAGAACTGCGGCAGACAGCCGGGACGCCGTGGCGGATGCGGCTGGGCCTCGTGGGCAGCACAGACCAAGATGATGAATCTCCCCATACGCTACTGCAGCGCGCCGCGTCAGCGCTTGCCGACATCTCCTGAGGAGCCGGGATGGCCACGGATTCCCAGTCTGTCGCCAGTTTGTGGCAGGTGTTCAAAGAGACCCACGCCGTTGCGGTACGCGAGCGCCTGGCATTAGCCTATCTTCCCCTCGTACG
>VBAL01000166.1 GCA_005888595.1 Candidatus Segetimicrobium genomatis | reverse complement strand
TCGATCCCCTTCATCATCGCGATGACGCTGCCGATGGCCGTGTTGGTCGCGGTGCTCTACACGTTCAGTCGTCTCGCCGCGGACAACGAGATCACGGCCATGCAGGCGAGCGGCATCAGCTTGGCGCGCGTCGTCACGCCGGTGCTCGGCGGCGCGGCCGCGGTCGCGGTGTGCGCGCTGCTGTGGAACGACCAGCTGCTGCCGCGCGCCAATCACCGCCTGCGCACCCTGCTCGTCGACATCCAGCGCAAGAAGCCGTCCTTTTCGCTCAAGGAGCAGGTGATCAACGAGGTCATTCAGGGCCAGTTCTTCTTGCGCGCGGCGCGCATCGACCCGGCCACGAACCGACTCAAGGAAGTGACGATTTACGACCTGGAGGACGCCGAGCGCCGCCGGATCATCGCGGCCGACAGCGGCCGCATGGCTTATACCCCCGGCGGAACCGATTTGTACCTCACGTTGCTCCACGGAGACATCCAGGAGGTCAAGCGGGCTCAGCCCGACCAATTCAATCGCACGTTCTTTGACGTCAACCGCATCCGTGTCGCCGGGATCAGCAACAGCTTCGTGAAAACCGAGGAGGACCCCTATCGGGGCGACCGGGAAATGACCGTGTGCCGGATGGAACGTGAGGTGGCCATGGCCCGTCTGGACGAAGCGCGGGCCCATCACCAGGCGCGCTGGGCAATGTCCGCGGACCTGCACCGCCTGGCCGGTCTGGTGCCCCCCCCGATCGTCCCCGACAGTGCGAGCAGCGATCCGCCACCGGGCCCCTATTGCCGCTTGTGGCAGCGGGTGGTCGGCTGGGTGCTGCCGAAGGAAGCCGACGCGCAGACGCCGGCGCGTCGCCCGCCCCCGCCTCCCGCCTTCCCCACGCTCCGGCCCGAGCCCGTGTCGCCGCTCATCACGCCCAGCGCCGGGTTCGGGGAGGAGACGCGGGCGAAGGGCGCGCGCCAGCGCGCCGCGACGTACGAGGTAGAGATCCAGAAGAAGCTCGCGCTCGCCGCGGCATGCATCGTCTTCGCGCTGATCGGCATTCCGGTGGCGCTGCGGTTTCCGCGCGGCGGGGCGGGCCTCGTCATCGGCACGAGCGTGGTCGTGTTCGCCATCTACTACATCGGGTTGATCGGCGGCGAGGACCTCGGCGACCGGCTGATCCTGTCGCCGTTCCTCGCGATGTGGACGCCCAATCTGATCTTCTGCGTCGTGGGCCTGGTCGGGTTGTGGATCGTACGGAGCGAAGGCAGTCCGGCGCGCGGCGGCGACTGGTCCGACGTGCGGGAGCTGCTGCTCGGCTGGCTGCGGCCGGGGAAAGCACCCAGCGCATGAGGACGCTCGACCGGTACGTGCTGCGCGAATGGGCCAAGGTGTTCTTCGTCGTGATGATCGGCTTTCCAGTCCTGGTCATCGTCATCGACTTCACCGATAAGCTGGGCCAATACCTGGGGCGGATGTCGAAGGCCACGGTGGCGCTGGCGTACCTGTTCGCCGTCCCCGAGATCATGTTCCTCGTGCTGCCGGCGGCAGTGCTGTTCGCGACCGTGTTCCTCGTGGGCTCGCTCGGCCGACACTCGGAGATCACGGCCGCGAAGGCCTCGGGTGTGTCGTTCCACCGGCTGGTGCGCCCCCTGTACCTGATCGCGGTGGCGGCGTCACTGAGCGGGGTGGTCCTGGGCGAGATCTACCCGGTGTCGTCGAACCGGAAGGAGGAGCTGCTAGGGGTGAAGCAGATCCGGTCCACCTCGTCCCGCTACAACTTCGTCTACCGCGCCGACGGCGGCTGGGTGTACGCCATCGCCGCGCTGCAGGTCGCCGTTCCCACCATGACCGACCTGCTGCTGGAGCGCGAAGGGAGGGGAGCGGAGTATCCGACCATCGTGATCGCCGCCCAGCGGGCCGTGTACGACACTGCCGGGGTCAAGCGCGGCCGCACCGGGGGTCGGGGGGACCTAAGGCGTTGGTCCCTCCAGCGCGGCACCCTGCGCTATCTGCTGGGCCCGCAGCAGGAGCTCGCGTTCAACTTCGCCGTGCTGCGCACCCGGACGACACTACAGGAGACGCCCCAGGCGCTGCTGGCCGAGCCGACGCCGCCGGACGCGATGCGCTATGCGGAGCTGGGGCGCTACATCGACGCGCTGGCGCGCAGCGGCTCGGACACGCGCAAGCTGGCGGTGGAGCGCGCGCTCAAGATCGCGATCCCGTTCATCTGCATCGTAGTGGCGCTGTTCGGCGCGCCGCTGGCGGTGAGCACACCCAGTAGCGGGCCCGCGTGGGGGGTGGGGGTGAGCCTGGCCACGACGTTCGTGGCGCTGCTCATGTTCCAGCTGGCGAAGGCGGTGGGCGCCGGTGGCGTGCTGCCACCGATGTTGGCGGCCTGGTTTCCCAATCTGTTGTTCGGTGCGGGGGCTGCCTGGCTGCTGAGGCGCACGCGGACGTGAGGAGCTATCAGCCATCAGCCGTCAGCCATCAGAACCTCACCCCCTGGCCCCCCTCTCCGTGTTGCGGAGAGGGGGAACGCGAAGTCCTGACGGCCGATGGCTGATCGCTGACAGCTCTTAGAACGCGTACCGCGCGCCGAGCTGGAACACCCAACGCGAGCCCAGCGAGTTGACGGTCACCTGGTTCTTGATCGGGAGGTTGAGGGAATAGATGCCGCGCTGGTTCACGGCGTCATAGCCAACCAGTCGGATCAGGTTCGTCTCCTCGTTCTGGCCGGTGACCCGGGTGAGGCCCCAATGGCTGTCCAGGAAGTTCAACACG
Source organism: Candidatus Segetimicrobium genomatis (assembly GCA_005888595.1). GTDB lineage: Bacteria > Sysuimicrobiota > Sysuimicrobiia > Sysuimicrobiales > Kaftiobacteriaceae > Telluricultor. The sequence continues at coordinate 36 of VBAL01000166.1, read as the reverse complement.
TTGAGCATGTCGGCCGTGATCTCGACCGACTGGCCG
>VBAL01000165.1:2404-2785 GCA_005888595.1 Candidatus Segetimicrobium genomatis | reverse complement strand
CGCGACCGCGGCCGGCACGGCGACCAGTACCACGGTCAACAATCTTCCCGGCGGAACTGCCTACACCTTCAGCGTCGCCGCCAGCAACATCGCGGGCCGCGGCGCCAGCTCGGCCCCCTCGAACAGCATCGGCATCGCGCAAATCTGGTCGGCGAGCTTCGACCTGTCGACCATGCCCGCCAGCATCCCGGTGAACGAGGCGCAGAGCTTTACCATCCAGGTGACCAACAACGGCACGCAGGCGTGGCCCGCGGGCGGCGCCAACCCGGTTCGGCTCGGCTTGCATTACGCGACCTCCGCCGGCGGTTTTCCAAACTACATTCGGTCGGGCCTGACGGCGTGGGTCAGCGACCAGCGGTTCAACCTGCCGGCCGATGTCGC
>VBAL01000165.1:0-2370 GCA_005888595.1 Candidatus Segetimicrobium genomatis | reverse complement strand
CGGGGTCGCTGCTGCTCGAGGCGGAGATGGTGAAGGAGCAGCAGTTCTGGTTTGACCAGTGGCAATCGAGCGGCGTCCGGGTGGTCCCCGCGGTATGGACCGCGGGCTATGACCTCAGCGCCATGCCGCGCAACTGGGGCCCGAACCAGGTCCAAACTTTCACGGTCAAGGTCGTCAACACCGGCAACCAGACCTGGCATGCGGGCGGCGCCACGCCGGTCCGCCTCGGCATTCACTTTGCCAACGCGATGGGAGGCTACCGCAGCGGCTCCTGGCTGACAGACGAGCGGACCGCGCTGCCCACTGACGTTGCGCCAGGTGGACGTGCCATGCTGACCGTCACCGCCCACGCGCCGGCCAACCCGGGCGCGGTCCTCGAGGCCGAGATGGTGCTGGAGACCCAATTCTGGTTCTCCGACTGGGCCCCGCTGAAGACCATCCTGGGGTCGCCCACCTGGAACGCGAGCTACAACATGAGCGGCGCGCCACAGACCTGGACCCCCGGGCAGACGCAGACGTTCACGGTCACCGTCACCAATACCGGAAACCAGGTTTGGCCCGCGGGCGGATCGATGCCGGTGCGCCTTGGCTTCCATTTCGCCAATGCCGCCGGCGGGTATCCCGCGTTTGGATCCTGGCTGACCGACCAGCGGGTCAGTCTTCCGGTCAATCTCGCGCCGGGCGCGAGCGTCAGCGTTCCGGTGTCGCTAACCGCGCCGGCGACGTCGGTTCCCAACGTGCTCGAAGTCGAGGCGGTCAAAGAGCAGCAATTCTGGTTCAGCGAGTGGAGCCCGGTCGCCGTGACCCAGGCGAACCCGGTCTGGAGCGCGGGCTACGACCTCAGCCAGGCGCCCCGCACCTGGGTGCCGAACCAGACCCAGACGTTCACCGTCAATGTCACCAACACCGGCAACCAGACCTGGCCGGCCGGCGGCGGGAGCCCGGTGCGTCTTGGCCTGCACTTCGCGACCCGCGATGGGGGCTACCCGGCGCAGTTCAAGTCCGGCATGACGACCTGGCTCAACGACCAGCGGTTCGCCCTGCCGACTGATGTCGCGCCCGGTGCCAGCGCGGCGGTGACGGTCAATGCAACCGCGCCGCCTACGTGGGCCTTCAACACACTCGAGCTGGAGATGGTCAAGGAGCAGGCGTTCTGGTTCCAGGATTGGGCGCCGTTGACGATCATTCCCGCACCGCTCGTCTGGTCGGCGAGCTCCGACGTCACCGGGGCTCCACGGACCTGGGCGCCCGGCAAGACGGAAACCTTCCAGGTGACCGTGGTCAACACGGGCAACGTGCTATGGCCGAGCGGCGGCACCTATCCCGTTCGGCTTGGGATTCACTTCGCTAATGCCGAGGGCGGCTTCGCCAACCTGGCCAACTGGGCGACCGATCAGCGCTTCTCCCTGCCGGCGGACGTGTCGCCGGGGGGGAGTGCCAGCCTGACGGTGTCGGTCACGGCACCCGCCGGTGCCGTTCCCCTCGTTCTCGAAGCCGAACTCGTCCAGGAACAGGTGGCCTGGATGAACGCCTGGTCGGCGCTCGCTACGGGTTCCTAAAGCCCCACCTTTCCCTCGGCTCGAGTAGCCGGTATATTTCCCTACGGGAAGGGCCTTGAAGAAAAGGGGGCTCGCTGCGTGGCCGGCGGCGCTTTTGATCCTTTTCACCATTCCCGCCGTTCCGGCGCAGGCACTGGCCGCCCCCACCCTACCCTCCCCCGGAGGGGGAGGGAAAGTCGGGGAAGTCCGGCACCAGTCCTGGTCCAAACGAGCCTTCACCTCCACACCGACAACGCGGACCACCAGCCCGCGGCTCGCACCCCTATCAAACTCCTCCCAGTTCCTGCAGGACCCCAGCTTTAGCGCCGGCCCGAACGGCACCGCCTGGCAGAAATCGTCGAACGGCGGTCGGACGCTCATCGATGGAAGTCACCCGCGCACGGCATCGTACTCGGTCGACCTGTGTCAAAACGCGGCCAATTGCGCCGACGGTGTCGCGCAACTGATTACGCGCCCCGGCTACATCTTTAGCGCCACGCTGACCTACTGGTTCACCGTGCGTTCTCCGGGCGATCCGACCGCGTGTAACGACCTGCTCCAAATCGGCATGCAACAGCCGAGCGCGGGGCCGAGCTACGGGGTCACTTATTGCCCCGATTGGAATGGCGCCCCGTACGTCCAGGACAGCATCGACGAGACGCTCTTCCTGCGGAACATGCAGAGCCAGACCGGTGAGGTATACGTCGTCGTCCAGGCCTTTACTGATAGCGGCGGCGCCAGCCGCTTCTGGGTTGACGACATCACGCTCGAGATCGTCTGGGGCACCCCACCGAGTGAGCCGACCGGGCTGCTCGCTGAGCCTCACAACGGA
>VBAL01000164.1:1592-4736 GCA_005888595.1 Candidatus Segetimicrobium genomatis | reverse complement strand
CCTGCTCCAGCCGGTCGCGGTCGGCGGTCACCCACACTTCCGCCGGCGTCGCTTGGTCCAACCGCAGCCCGCTGTACTGCGCGAGGGGCCGCAGCTTGTCGACGGTATACGCGACCAGCGCGGCCACATCCACCGGTCGCAGATCCAGCGTGGCGCGTTTGCTTTCCAACTGCGAGAGATCAAGCAGATCGTCGACGAGTTTGACCAGCCGGTCGGCCTCGCTGTTGATGATCGTCAAGAACCGGCGGCAGGTCTCCTCGTCCCTCACGGCCCCATCCAGCAGTGTTTCGGTGAATCCTTTGATGGACGTCAGCGGTGTGCGCAACTCGTGCGATACGTTGGCGGTGAGCTCACGGCGCAGCCGTTCGCTCTGACGCAGCTCGGTGACGTCCCGGAGGACTGCCACGGCTCCGATGACCTCGCCGCGGTCGTCCCGGTAGGGGGCGCAGTGGACTTCCACGACGCGATCGCCCACCGATCCCGGGGGAAGCTCTTCCGCGGTGACACGGCCGTGCGCCGTCGCCTCCTCCAGCATCGCCGGCAGCCGATCGCCGCGGATCATCTCGCGGGCGGGCCGGCCGAGCGCGCGCGCGGAATCGGTGCGCAACAGGTCCGCGGCGGCACGATTGAGGAGTATGAGCTGTCCGTGGCCGTCGGTCGCCACAACGGCGTCCGTCATGCCGCTGACGATGGCCTCGAGCTTCTTGCGTTCGGTCGTGATTTCACCGATGGTCTGCTGGAGGCGGTCTGTCATCGTGTTGAACGTACGCCCCAGACGCCCCAGCTCCGCCGTCTCGTCCACCGGAGCCCGGCCGGCAAAATCTCCGGTGGAGATACGCTCGGCGGCGTGGCCGAGCTCTTCCAGCGGACGGGTGATCCGCCGTGACAGACGGGTCCCAACGATGAACGCCGCGACCAACCCGAGCAGGCTTGCCGTCCCCAGGGCCGGTGCCATCCGCCGGAGCTGTCGCCAGACCCACGCCTCCGGCGCGGAGACCTGCACGACGCCCGCGACGCGGTTGTTGGGCCCGAGGATTGGGGCGGCCGCGAAGACCCGTGTCTCCCCGGTAGCGGGGTCAAAACGCACGGCCTGGCCTTCTTCGCCAGCAAACGCCTTCTCGAGCTCGGGGGCGCCTGCCATCGCCGCAGCGGAGTGCCCCGTGGCGTCGATAAGGGCGATGGTCGCTTCCTTGCGCCACTTCAACGTCTGCGCCATCGGCTGCAGTTCCACCAGGTTCCGTTTGCCGGCGTACTCGCGCATCATCAATGAGATGACTTTCGCCTGGGTGGCCACAACGTAGGCGTAGGTGCTGACATACGAGCGGTGCAGCGCCTGGGTCACATACGCCGTCACGATCATCAGGACGAGCACGACCAGCAGCAGGTAGGATGACGTGAGTTTCCAGCGGATGGAGCGCATCATTGGCGTGCCTCGTGACTTATGATTTGTGACCCGCGCATGCTAACTCCGCGCTCCAGTCGTACCCGCTTCCCGTTTCCCGCCTCCGGTTTCCGCTCCTCGGAGCTTGTAGCCGACGCCTCGCACGGTGACGATGTATGTCGGCGAGGCGGGATCATCTTCAATCTTCTCCCGCAGCCGGCTGATGTGCATGTCGACGGTGCGCGTGCTGCCGTAGTAGTCGTATCCCCAGATATGCTCGAGGAGGAAGTCGCGGGTAAACACCCGGTTGGGGTGGCTGATCAGGAGCCGCAGCAACTCGAATTCCTTCGCCGTCAGGTCGATCTGCCGGCTGTTCAGCATGACCTCGTGCGTGGCGGGATCCAGCTTCAGGTTTCCGCTGCGCAGCGGCTCCGTTGTGCCGGGGGCCACATCCCGTGAGGTGCGCCGGAGAATGGCGCGGACCCGGGCCACCAGCTCCCGAGGCGAGAACGGCTTCGTGACGTAGTCGTCGGCGCCGATCTCCAGGCCGACCACCCTCGCCAGCTCACCGTCCTTCGCCGTCAGCATGATGATCGGGACGGCGGACTCCCGGCGGATCTGCCGGCACACCTCCAACCCATCGACGTAGGGGAGCATGATGTCGAGGATGATGAGGTCCGGCCGCTCCTGCCGCGAACACACCACAGCCTCGCTGCCGTCGTACGCGGTGAGGACATCGTATCCCTCCTGGAGCAGGTTGTACTTCACCAGCTCCACAATGTGAGGCTCGTCGTCGACAACGAGGATCTTCTGGGACACGACCATTCCTCCTGAGGTACCAGGTTACCAGGACACCAGGGGACCAGGCGCGCATGGCTTGCTTGGTCCCCGGGTGCCTTGGTCCCTTGGCCGCCCGGCTACATGACGCGCCGAATCTCTCCGCCGAGGTATCCGGTCACGCTGATCAGCACTGCCGCCACGACGGCGCCGCCAAGCGAGAGAGCCTGCGGCATTCGCGGCCAGCGCCATCTCGTCGCGAGCAAGCCCGCATACAACAACGTCGTCAGGTAGGCCAGCAGGCCATGAACATTGTGGCGGTCCACAAATGCTTGGCCGATGCCTTCTCGAACGAGAGGGACGTAGTCCATGAATCCGGCCACGATGGACACGATGGCTGCCAGGAGCCCGAGGCCCATCAGGTATCGGGATGCCGTCGCGAAGAACGGCTCTTTCTTGTATGCAAACAGCACGTCAAAAAGAAAGCTGGTCAGCCACAGGGCTACGGGGAAGTGCACCACCAGCGGGTGGTACAGAAATGGCATGGTATTCATAATCTACACCCTCGATGCAGCGCCTGTCACGAAACTGTAACGTGATTGTAAACCGACCCTGACCGCGCAGAGAGGGCGGCAAGGAAGCCCATCTGATGCGTCGAAGGGAAGACTCGGTCACCGCACCAGGAGGCCCTCGTGTCCGACCAGTACACCTTCCCGCCTGCACCGACGCCCGATGTCATGGAGTGGCCGGGCACCCCGATCGGGGCGGGCAACGTGATTACCCGGACCAAGACCCGGACCGCTGTCCACGACAAATCCATCGACCGCATCGAGAGCCGCCGTGATGCCCTCGTTGATGCCGCGGTGGGCCACATCACGCGCCGGGCCGGCAAGGAGCCGTTGTTTCGAGATGACGTGGTGATCCACGGTGTCCGTGTGCGGGCCACCACGAACTCCGAGCACCTCCACGACTTCTGGGTTGATAAC
>VBAL01000164.1:0-1576 GCA_005888595.1 Candidatus Segetimicrobium genomatis | reverse complement strand
CGTGACCAGATTGACCCCATCGCGCGAGCCGCAGATCACCGTGTTCGCTCTGGGCGGCGTGGCGGAGCAACCCGAAGCGGCGTACTACAGTCGTAAGACGAATACCATCGTGTTCTTCAACACTGCGTACTACGGACAGCTAAAGAGCTGGGTGCTGGGGGCGGTGGGCCGCGTGCTCGCGGAAGAGTATGGGATCCACTCAGTCCATGGCGCCTGCGTGGAGAAAGATGGCCACGGCATCCTGTATATTGCCCCCACCGGCACCGGAAAGAGTACGTCCTCCTACGGGCTGGTGGGATTCCCCAATACCCGGTTCCATTCCGACGACTGGGTGTACATCCGCTATGCCTTCCGGGCCAAAGATGGGCGGCGGTTGCATCCAATGTCCGTCGCGCTGCCGGACGGGATGCAGGTGCGGGGCTACCGGGTGTTCCGCTGGCTGGAGTCGCGGGCCCAAACGCAGCCTGGGACCACAGTGACGGGTTTAGATCTTGAAAACCGCGAGATCACCGTCCCCGTGGGGGCGCTCGACCTCGATGCGCCAATCGAGGCCAGCGCATTTACCTCGGAGAAGATTTTCTACTTGCGCACCAACTTGGTGGAAAACTTCCCGCTGTCGGCGATGCAGATGCTGCACTCCAAAATGGAGAACGTCCCCGACGTCTCTGCCGAGTACGTGACCCGCCGCGCCCCCATGCTGGACGAACTGATCGAGACGATCCGCACAGAGGGGGGGACGGTGACGGAGTACTTCGCCGGGCGCTCTCAACAAGAGCTCAGGCAGCTGCTGGCCCGTCTCATCGCCTTCGATAACGCCCGCGCCATGCTGGACATCAGCAAAGTGTTGCCCTTGGACCGGATCTTCACTAATCCCATGGAGCCGACCCGTCTCTCCACGGTGGTCCTGCTGCGGCGCGATCCCGGCGACAAGATGGTGGCCCAGCGGCTCACCCTTCCGCAGTTCATGGCGGCGCTGCTGGTCGGCGAGACGCCGGATAAAAAGCGCGAGGTTGCGTATAATGCCTATCGCGCCGTGGACGACGACGTCGAGAAGGCGTTCATCGCGTCAGTTGAGGATGAGGCCAGGCACGCGGGCGCCACCCTCACCGGGGCAGGGCATGGGCAGGCGCCTGGGGATGAGCTCTACAGGGTCTTCGAGCGCCGGTCCGACGCCCCTGAGACACTGCGCGAGGAGTTCGAACTGTTTCGAGTGATGTTCCGCGTCTGTGACTGTTTTGGGGTCAACACCATCCTGATGGCCGACCCGCATGTGAAAGACCGCAAGGAGGCGGTGAGCCTGACGATGGAGATTATCGCCCGGTTGGCCGACGAGCGGCCGCCGGCGTTACGCCTCACGCTGGAGTCCTACCGCAACTTCCTGGGCGCACCGGCGCCGCGGTCCGCCTAAGTCCCGCAGCGATCCCGTGCCGCAACGCATGAAGGCCCTCATCAAGCCCGACGCCGGGCCCGGATTAGAACTTACAGAAGTACCGGTGCCCCGGCCCGGGCCTGGGGAGATTCTGGTCAAAGTTTTCGGGGGTGGGATCTGTGGGACGGATCTTCACATTTTCACGTG
>VBAL01000133.1 GCA_005888595.1 Candidatus Segetimicrobium genomatis | reverse complement strand
GCCCAGGGCGGCGAGCGTCGCGGTCTGCTCTCGGACCTCAGTCTCATTGAAGTGGGTGCCGGCGACCGTCGCCATGCAACCGTCATCGCAGCACCGCCGCTCTAGAGAAACGATTCTCGTGTCCATTGGCCCCCTCAGCACGATTGGGAGGGTACCACATACATCGAAATACGTCAATATATCAAACCGAACTAGCGATGCGTTGACGCGGCGAAATTAGGTGGCGGAGCAGGCGGTTGGCTGAAATCGAAACAGTCCGACATGTCGTCTGCCGCGGCATCTCGGAAATTGAGGTGGGTGAGACCAAACGTGGTCTCGCAAAACTTTACGAGGCTTACGTGCGAGTGCAGCACCCTGGAAATGTAGCCGCGTCTCGCGTACGGACTGAGCACGAGGCAGCCCACCCGGGTGCCATAGCGAAACTGCGAGCCGTCCACCCACGTTTCAACATTGGGCGGATCCAGCCACCCCAGTCGTCCCAGGTGATGAAGATCGCCGTCTGAGGCCAGAGCCCGCCCCGGACGACGGCGGTGACTTGCTCCACTGTCCAATTCATCCCGTCCGTCACGTTACCCGGAGGGTGCTCGCTCAGGGGATTGGGTTCGTGCAGAATTTCGGGCGCGTACACCCAAGACACCGCCGGCAGCTTCCCCTCTGCGGCGTCCACGGCGAACTGTTGTGACGGGGCATCGACGAGATGTCCGCGCAGACCGGTGACATAGTTGAACGCATACCCTCCATAGTGACGCCAGTCGAACCCCGCCTGTTCCAGGGCAGCCGGCAGTGAAGGGAGATGGAACGGCGGTTGCAAGTTCGCAGGATCCGTCCTGTGGGGATTATTGATGAGGGGGGAGGCTGCAGCGATCAGCATCAGGTGGTTGGGCGTGGAAGGACCGGCCACTTCAGTAAAGTAGCGATCGCATAGCGTGAATTGCCGAGCATAGGCGAAGTACGCGGGAAGCTCCGATTCGCTGTATTGCGTTCGTACCGCCTTCGTGGCCCGCTGCAGCCATGCTTCGTGCGTGTGCGGGGGGTCAAATGACGGCGGATTCGGAGCTGGGGGAAGCGTGGCGTCGCCGTCCGCCCCCGGAAACTTGCCAAAGTAGTTATCGAAAGAGTGGTTTTCCTTAACGATGATCACTACGTGCCGAATCGAGCGGGAAAAAGGAGGGGGTGCAGGGAGGCGATCCTTGGGCGTGGGTTGCCTGGCCTTAAGCATACGATGCTCCGATTCCGCCATCCCACCCGGAGGGCGCAGGTCATCGGAGCGGTCGTCCTAGGCTAGTGCTGGGTCGGATTCGACAGTTGGAGGGGCCGGCTGCAGTCTAGCCGTCGCGCCCCAACCGGTTCAGAATGTCATCTTTGTCCATCTTCTCCCGCACCTTGGAAGCAACGTCCCCGGCGCTCTCCCGCACCCGCCCTCCGACGTCGGCCGCCGTGGACTTCAGTCGCTCGGTCACCGCCTGGGCTTTCTCTTTTAGCTGGTCTCGCGTCTCCTGCCCGGCCCGAGGCGCGAGCATGATCCCCAGTCCAAGTCCGATCATCGCTCCCACGATCAACCCTGCCACAAACCCGCTCCTATCCTCCATGAGACGCTCCTCCTCACCGCGGCTCTAGATCTCCACCGCGGCCCCACCCCATTATACCGCTGCCCACTTGCAGGAATTCACCAAGGGAGCCCCCGACTGAAGGATGTCCGGATGGGCATATCCGAAATAGGCATGCGGTGACCAGAACGTTGTACGCACACCGCAGCGCTTACCTACCAGAACTATGGAGCGACGAATCTACATGCGCACATCGCTGGCACTGCTGGCTGCTCTCCCGCTGGTCGTAGCCCTCGCCTGGGTCCCCATTACGGCGCACGCCGGGAAACCGATCCCTGCTCATGTCCAGGTGGTCGTCGTCGGCGGATCGCCGGCCGGCATCGCCGCCGCGGTCGCCGCGGCGCGCGCCGGGATGACCACGTTATTGGTGGAACCGCGGGAAGAGATCGGCGGCGATATCACGCTGTCCTGGCTCAACATGCTCGACCTCAACCACGGGCCCACGGGGCAACAGTTGACGCGGGGCATCTTTGGCCGAGTCTATCGCGAGTTGGGCCAGACCTTCGACGTCGATCATGCCCGCGCGGTCTTCGAGAACCTGGTACGGGCGCAGCCGACGCTCACCGTCATCACACGCACCAGGGTCAAATCCCCGATCATGCGAGGCCGTGCGCTCACCGGCGTGGTGCTCATTACGGGGCGCTGGCGGCAGCGGACGGTCATGGCGGACGAGATTATCGACGCGACTGATGATGCGTCGCTGGCGAGCGCGGCGCACGTACCGTTCACAGTGGGACGGGAGGAAAGCGGGTTGGACCATCGCATGCAGGCGGCCACGCTGGTGTTGCGGATGGCCGGCGTTGACTACAACGGCGTGCGCCACTACGTCAGGAAAGTGAAACACCCGGACCGCATTGGCGGGATCTGGAACCGGTATGCATGGGGGTACGGCGAGATCATCAAGGACTTCCGCCCGCAGAATCCTCGGGTGGCGGCCTACGACCTCAACCTTGGGTGGCAAAGCGACGACACGGTGCTGGTCAACTCGGTACACGTCTTCGATGTGGACGGGACCAATCTGGAGTCAGTGCGTGAGGCCCGGGCGCAGACGGTGGCGGAGCTACCGCGCTACATGCAGTTTCTCAGGGCGCACGCGCCAGGGTTTGCGAATGCCTACCTCGTGGGCGCGGCGCCATACCTGTATGTGCGGGAGACGCGTCACCTCGCCTGTCTCTATAAGATGGAGGCGGAAGATATTCTCGAAGGCCACGACTTCTGGGATCGCGTGGCCATCGCCTCGTATCCGATCGATCTCCATCCGTACGTCCCAGGACAGATGAACCCATTCCGGGTCTCCCGCCGCGTCTACGCGATTCCGTTTCGGATCCTCGTGCCTCGCGGCGTTGACCGGCTGATGGTGGTCGGGAAACCGGTCGGCGCCACTTACATCGCCGCCGGCTCGTTACGCGTCATCCCCACAGGCATGGCTATGGGAGAAGCTGCCGGGGAGGCGGCGGCGATTGCCGTTCGCGCCGGCACCACCCCGATGCGGATGGCGCAAAACACGGCCCTCATTGCACGTTTGCAGCGCCGGCTGGTTTCCATGGGCGCATACCTACCGAGCCCGGAACATTTCTCTGCACCCTGGCTGCATCCCCACACCACGACCGCCTCCAGGCCTGCTCCCTAAGTAGGAGATGCCGAGCTCGACTCGGTACGATCCTTTTCTAGAACCGACCAGATGCGACGGGAATCTAAGAGGGCTCCCTGCCACGTGAGGAGCCCTCATCTTCGCAATCCACTTGAATTGTGCCTTAGGTTCCTGAGTCTTCTTCTCCCTCGCGCTTGATACCCCACTCGATAGCTCCATCTTGCAGGTAGTCGAGAGGCACCCGCTTACCCTTATCGCCCACGATTTCCTCCTCCGGCCGTTTTGCCGGCGCGGGTGGCTTCACGGGCTCTTGGACTTTCGCCGCGATCTCAGGCGCCGACTGCTTCTTTTGCGGCTGCTCAGCGGGCTGAATAGGCTCCGCGGCCTTCGCTGGGATCTGAGGCGCCTGCTTAGGCTGCGTTTGCGCGGCGAGCTTAACAGGCTCCAGGGCCTTCGCGGCGATCTGAGGTGCCTGCTTTCGCGGTGTCTGCTCAGCGGGCTTAATTGGCTTTTGGATCTTCGCGGCTATTCGAATCGCCCATTTCTGCGGCGTTGGCTTAACGGGCTTTTGAATCCTCGCGGCTACCCGAATGGCTCGCTTCCGCGGCGTCGGCTCGGCTGGCTTGACGGACCTCTGTGTCTTCGTGGCTGCCCGCAGCGTCCGCTTCCGGCTCCGTCGCGCCCTTTTCGGGACGTGGTGTCGCGGCACCGTCCTACCGCCCAGGTTCGGCTTGTCCATCGTCCTGTGCCCCATCTGCCACAACCTCCTCGGAGAGCCGATCCCTTTCCTTGTGTTTGGCGACATGCCCTCAGTGCACACCCGGTAGACGTGCTGGCTGCGAAGGCCAATTTCGTGGGCGATAGGTCCTCCCGAAATCATCGGTGCTTGGCACCGACGATTGAGTTGAGAAAATGGTACCTGGTACCATTTCCAGCCCATCCAAGCCAGCCTCAATTGACTGAGTTGGGCTAGGGGACGTCGATCAGGAACCTGGTACTGGCGGGAGGGAGGAAGTGGCCGACGGCTATGAGCGAGTGGCTCGACTGCGCGCGCCACCTCGGTAAGCGTCGATCTGAGCCACCGTGAGCGTGGTCGAACGGCCCGTCACAGGCGGGCGAGTCGAATGGTGCCGGGGGACGGAGTTGAACCGCCGACGCGCGGCTCTTCAGGCCGCCGCTCTACCAACTGAGCTACCCCGGCGCAATAACTAACGTTGGAGCGTTGGATCGTTGAAACGTTGAAACGTGAAATCCCACGCGGCATTGTAACTTCAACGTTCCAACGTTTCAACGTTGTTGCCCTCGTCGCTCCAACGCTTCAACGTTTCAACGTGGTTTGAAGTTGGCGGGAGCGACGGGATTTGAACCCGCGATCTCCTGCGTGACAGGCAGGCGTGTTGAACCAGGCTACACTACGCCCCCGAAGGACGCTCCCGCATGCGCATTATACTTGATGCCGGCCCCCAGTGTCACCGTGTGCCAGTCCAGGAAAGCGTAACGCTCGAATCGAACACCGACAGCATGGCCGACCTGCCATCGCACCTGCACCTGGTCTACCACGCCCTCCAACCCTACCCCGCGGACATTCCGTTGGAAGACGTCTATGCCAATCTCGACCTGCCGGCGGGGGACGGTAGCCGGCCGTTCGTGTACCTCAACATGGTCCAGACCTTCGATGGGCAAACCGTGCTGGATGGAACGGCCTGGACCATCGGCACAGACGCCGACCATCACCTGTTCCGCCAGCTGCGGGTCCACGCCGACGTCGTTCTGTACGGCGCCGGCACCCTGCGCACTGACGACGTGATCGTCACGACCCACCCCGCCCTCCAGGAGCGGCGCGTCCGCCGCGGTCAACCCCCCAACCCCTTGGGGATCGTCGTGACCGCCACCTGTCACTTTGCGACGGAGACGTTCGGCAAAAAGTTCTTCCGCCGCGCTGACCTGGACCGGCTCGTCATCACTACGCCTCGTGCCACTGCCGCCGACGTCGACCGCGTGCGCGCCGCCGGCGTGGCGGTCGAGATCGTTCCGGCCACCCCGGACGGGGAGGTGGATCTGACCGCGGTGATGCGGTATCTGACCGGAAAGCACGTCAGACGGGTCCTGTGTGAAGGCGGGCCGCGTCTCAACGCCGGCGTCGCCCGGGCCGGGTTCATCGATGAGTTGTTTGTGACCACCGGGTTGCGCCTGGGTGGCGATCCCACAGCGCCTCGGCTGTTCACGGCACCGGTGACCGACCGGCCCCTCCACCTCATCAGCGAGTATCACTACCGCGCGCCGCAGGGGGTCCGGGAGATGTATTTCCGCTTCCGCTATCCACGATGATGCGGCCCGGCAAGAAAGGGGCTCGCCAAATCGAGCGCAGTTCGAACCGGAATTTCCATAGAATATTCAGGGCATCTACTGAATATGGCCATTGCGGGCCGAGCGCAGTCCGCCGCTAACGTCGTCCGCCGCCTGAACGCGGCGGTAAAGTCCCGGCGCCTCTACGGCGCCGGACACCCTCTCCGTGCCCAAACGGTCACTGTCTTTCTCAGCACGGTTGCCCCCTTCCACGAGCGCTATGGCACCTTTGTCCTGGAAACGCATCGCGACGGTTTGATCCTCGAAGGCCGCCCGTTCGAAGGCGGCGAGTCGATTGACAGCCTCGCCCTGCAGCTCTACTCCCTCGGCGTCTGGCAGTTGCTTATGCTGCCGGGGCTGACCGAGACGGAGATGAATCAACTGCTGGACGTCGTGACCATGGAGCCGGACGCCATCCTCCGGGAAGGCGGGCTGCGGGGATTGCTGGTGAAGCATGGTGTCGAACACGTCCGCGTGCTCGAGCTTCGACCGGGGGAAGAAGTCCCGACCAACGTCACCCTGGAGTCGTATCACCGGCTGCTGAACGGCTCGCTGACGGCTCAGGAACGGGGCGCCCTTGTGGGCGCGCTGCGCGCCGGACCAGAGCAGGCGATGGGGCTGCTGTCCATTATCATCGAGCGCACCAAACAGGCATTTGCCGATGCGTCTGGCCCCGGGCTGGGCGCCCGCGTCTACGCGGCGCTGGTTGCGCTCGACCGGGTGGTCGTAGACGCACCGGCCGGGGAGTCGCAGGGGCTGCTTAAGAACCTGGCCGAGGCCGTCACCAAGGTGGACGATCCGCAGCGGTCCGTCATCCACCGTACCCTGATGCAGCGTGCCGCCCAAGACCTGTCCGCCCGTGCCCTGCTGACGGCGATGACGTCCGAGCAGATCGCACGCATGGTGATCCCCTGTCTGGAGGAAGGAGAGCCACCGCCGCAACTCTCGCAGGTGGTCAGCGGGCTGGCCTTCGATCCACAGAAGGCGCGCGACGCGATGACGCTCGTCGCGCAACAGACCGGCCGCGCGTTTGATCTCCCACCTGCGGCTGAGGAGTTGCGCCTGCCGCCGTGGGTGCGAAACATCCCGCAGGACCTCACGGACTTCGTGATCTCTGATCAAGAAGTGGCGTTCAGTGAGCGTGAGGTGCAGGCGCTGAAAGCCGAAGCTGTCCTGGATGAGACCGTGCTGCTGCACGAGCATGCCTTGATGTTGCTCCATCTCGCCCTGGCAGACGACGATCCGCAGGAACTCAACGACACCCTGACCGCACTGGCCGTGGATATCGGGACGTTGCTGGGGCGTGGCACATTCGATCTGCTCGGCACGATCTTCCAGCATCTCGAGCAGGCGGCGCGGGCGGATGATCGGAAGGCAGAAACTATCCGTAACATGCTCCGCAAGATTTTGGTCGAGCTGGCCAACGTGGTGACGCCGAGAGACGTGACCTCCTGGCCGGATGACCACCCGCTCGTGCTCAGCCTGCGCAGGGCGGGTCGCACCGCCGGCACGGACCTGGCGCAGGCGTTGTCGGTGGAGCGGGACACCGCACGCCGGGCGACGCTGGTCGCCCTGCTGGCCCGCATCGGAGAAAGCGCCCTGGACGCGATCCTGCCGCTCCTCAGCCATCGTAATCCGGAGCTGGCGCGGGCGATTCTCCCCGCCCTGGTGCAGATGCGAAGCGCCTCGGCCATGGCCGCGTTGCGGACGCTGGCGCGACATCCCGATGCTCGTCTGCGCAAGGACGCGGTGGTGGCCCTGGGTCCCGCGCCCGGCACCGATGCCCAGCTCGCCCTGCTCACCTTCTTGCAAGATCGTGATCCCCAAGTGGTCGAATCCTGCGTGCGGCATCTGCGTGTCGACACGGCGCGTCGGGCGGCGGCGGAGTTGATCGCGGCGCTGCCCGGACGCACGCTGGCGGCGCATCCCTACCTGCGCATGCGCATCATCGATCTGTTGGTGCAGGCGGGCGCCAAGGACTCGCTGCCGGCGCTACGAGGCCTGTCCTCGCCATTCAAGCTGCGCCGGCGTGACCGCCAGGTCGCCCGCCACGCGCGCAACGCGGTGAAGCTGCTGGAACAGGTCGCGCTGGCTGAGCCGGCCGAACGGTATTCAACATGAACCCAACGCGGCAGCCCACCGTCACTGCCACGCTGCTGCGGTACCTGGCGACCGCCAGCAAGCACCAGGTGATGTATCCCGCGGAGCATCCCATCGTCAAACGCGCGATGGACGACTTGGTGCAGGTCGTGGATTTGCTGCTGCGCGATCGCGACATCGTGACCTTCCAAATCTACAGCGACACCTTCTTCCTCGAGAACCAGATGCTGCCGGAAGAGAGCCTGCGCAATGCCGCCCTGCTGGCATCGTGCCTGGAGCGCAGCGTCGGCATGTTTGCGCTGCAACGCGGCATCACCGCAGCCGAGGTGCACGCGTTCGTCGGCGTTGTCACCGCCACGGTCGCCACCGTCCGCGCCGCCGGTGGCGCCGAGGCGATGCTGCGGGCCTCGGGCGTGCGGCACATCACAGTGGGACCGCCCCGCGACGCCCCACCCGCCGATATGCCGGTCGAGGTAGAGCCTGTCAGCGCGTATGATTCCGGTCACACCGTGGCGCAGGACCTGCAGGCGCAGGCCGCTCGCCGCCAGTCGCTGGACATCAACAAAGCTCGTGTGTTCCTGTCGGCGGCGATCGAAGTCGTGCTGGACAATCGCTGGGCTCTGCTGGGTCTGATGACCGGCAAGAACTACGACGAGTCGAGTTCCTACCACGCCGTCAACGTGGCCATTCTGGCCCTCTTGGTCGGGACGCGCCTCGGCCTGGAACGGCAGGCCCTGATGGCCCTGGGCATGAGCGCCCTTCTCCATGACATCGGCAAGGTCCGGGTGCCGCGGGACCTGCTGAACCGTGCCACCGCGCTGAGCCCGCAGGACCAGGAGGTACTCGATCGCCACCCCGCGCACGGCGGTGACATCCTGCGGGATCTCGAAGGCCTGGGGCGCGTGGCCGCCGTCTGCGCGCTGGAGCACCACGCCGGCAATGATGGATCTGGATATCCACGCCTGCCGGCCAAGACACGACCACACCTGTTCTCCCGCATCGTAGCGGTCGCCGACGCCTATGACACGGTGACGTCCGCCCGCCGGGGCACGCAGCGCAAACTGCGTCCCGACCTGGCCATGAGGTGGATTGCCGTCGGCCTGGGATCGTCGTACGACCCGGTCGTGGGCAAAGTCTTCCTGCGGATGATGGGCGCGTATCCTGTCGGGAGCCTGGTCGAACTCGAAGATAAACACCTCGCGCTTGTGGTGCGTCCGTCAGAGTCCCGCGTGGAGCGGCCCGTGGTGCAGGTGATCCGTGATGGTCGCCTGGCGGAAACCATCGATCTCAATGCCGACACCGCGACGGCGATCGCGATCGCCGTCGGCCTGGATCCCGACGAAGCGAACGTCGATGTCGAGGCGCTGATGGCCGCAGCAGCAACAACCGACGGCGTAAATCTCGCTCCGAAGCCAGCAAGCCGCTAGTCCAGGTATTGCAGCCCAGGTGACTCGGATAGTCTTGCCAGGAGCGGCAATGGCACGCGCGAACTCCTTTCAAAAAAACAAGAGGCGGCGGCATGCCGTCTCTTGTTTTGGCACCCCGCAAATTTAGAAACGCAAACTTGCGGGGACCCCACCGTGATCTACGGCAGAGTCATTTCGTGCCTATCTCTTCTTCTTGGCCTTCTTCTTAGCCATTGACCACCCTCCCCTGATGCGCCACGCCCCGAACGCTGAACGCCAGGGCTCCCGCGCAGACTGGACGGCGTCTATGCCGTCACGCACGTTGGTTCGCCACCACATCTAGTTCTCCTCCTCGCCATGACCACTAATTTTGGTGGAGGAGGTCTCTCAGGCCATCTCCGTCAAGGGATGCCACCCATGGCGGACGAACGGTATCCACGCACCATGCGCGTCGTCGTGATCGTCATCCTCATCGCTGCCGCAATCGCCGGACCGCCCGCATGGGCGCAGTCGCAGGGTCCGGTCGACGTCACCGGCCACTGGGCGGAAGACCGCATTCGGCTCCTGGTCCGCCGCAACATCGCCGACGTGTTCCCCGATCAGACCTTCCACCCTGACGATCAGATTACGCGCGGTGAGTTCATCAAATGGCTGGTCCTCTCGTCCGGATTGCCACTGCGCCCCGGACGCGCTGCGACGTATGACGACGTGTCTCCTTCGCATCCCTTGTTCCCGTTCATCGACGCGGCCGCAGCCTTCGGACTGCTGCCGCGCACCGCGGCCCTCCTCCCCTCTGAACCGATGGCGCGCGCCGATGCCGTGGTGCTCACCGTGAAGGCGCTGGGCTATACGTTTGAGGCCAGTGGACTCCTGGCGTGGCCGCAGCCGTATGATGACACGGCCCTCCTGCCAGACCCCACCCGAGGCGCGATCGCGGTGGCGCTCGTCAGTGACCCGCCGTTGTTGCAGGAACCTCTGGCGCTCTCGTTTCGCCCGTCCACTCCCATGACGCGGGCGGAAGCGGCCAGCCTGCTGGGACTGGGGTTACTGGCCGCTGAGCAGGGACTGCGGTTGCAGTATACGGTGCCCGTGGCCAGGGGCGCGGATCTACGCATCGAGAAACGTGGGGTGCTGCACACCCTGCCGGTGTGGCGCGTACAGATCGGAGCGTTTGCAAGCGAAGACAACGCCGACCGTCTCGCCGACTCCATCCGCGCCAGGGGCATGCCGGCCTTTATTGATTTTCAGGACGGCTTCTACAAAATACGCGTCGGAAGTTTCAGCACCGCGGTCGAAGCGATGCTGGCCAAAGAGCAACTCGCCGCGGACGGATATCCTACCTGGGTGATCCAGACGGTCCCTGATTTCGACGCGCTCCCGGGTCCATTCCGTTCTGCGGCGCTGATCGTGGACCCGCGGGCGGGCATGCGCCTGCGGCCGGCATCCGGCGACGGCCTGCGTCTGCGGCGGATACGCACCAGTGAGATCGCGCGCCGGACCGGCGCTCTGGCCGCCACCAACGGCGGCTTCTTCGGCGCGAGCGGAGGCCCTCTGGGCTGCCTGATGGTGGCCGGAGAGGTGATCAGCGAACCGGATCCGCAGCGGACCTGCGCCGGCTTCACCGACGACGGAGTCGTCCTGTTTGATCACGTGCGCTTTGAGGCAACCGTGACGACCCCTGACGGCAGCGTCTCGATCGACGGCGTCAACCGTGACCGCCGCGCGGACGAACTGATCCTCTACCAGCCGGCGTTCGACCAGACCACACGCACAAATGCGTTCGGGGCCGAAGCCGTCATCAGAGGCGGCGTCGTGACTGCGGTGAGCGACCTGCGTGGCAACGCCGCCATTCCCCGTGACGGCTATGTGCTCTCCGGCCACGGTCGCGCCCGGCTGTGGATCCTACAGATGCTGCAGACCGGCACGACGACGATCTCGGTAACGCTCCGCTTTAGTCCAGAATCTCATGATCCGCGGTGGGAGCGCGTCGTCGACGCGGTCGGCGGCGGGCCGCGACTCCTGGCCAATGGCCGGCTCGCGGGCAGCGAAGGACTTCCGGCCCTACTCGTCGAGCACCGCCACCCGCGGACGGCGATCGGCGTGCTGGGGGACGGCCGCATTCTGCTGATCGTGGTGGACGGCCGGCAACCGCCTCATAGTTTAGGGATGACGATCGCGGAACTGGCGATGGAACTGCAGCGGCTGGGCGCGGTGGAGGCCATGAACCTCGACGGCGGTGGTTCATCCACGATGGTGGTCGCCGGCCGCGTGGTGAACCTGCCCTCGGACGAGACAGGGGAACGCCCTGTGGCCAGCGCTCTCGTCCTGCTGCCGCCCCAGGCCAAACAGGCGGCTCCATGACCTCCGGTCTGGACTCAGGGGCAGTCACCGCGCCGGCCGGGTGGGTCGCTACCTTTCGGACAGGAACCTCACGGCGTCGTCGGGTGTGTCGATGTCCCTGGCGCGGTCCGGGGGGATCTCCATGGTCGCGACGTGCTTGGGATACGTCGCCATGACCTGCCGGGCACCCTGATCGCCCTCCAGGACCAGCAATTCCAGAAATAGCGCGCGGTCAAACAAGACGGGCACGCCGCGGGTGCCCTCGTAGGTGCAGGCAACGATCTTCATCCCAGATGTCCGGTACGTCTCGATGACGCGGCGGATGACGCCGTCATCCACAAATGGCTGATCGGCCAGCATGATCACCGCGGCCTCAGCGTCGTCCGGCACCGCCTCGACCCCCACACGGATGGAGCTGCTCATGCCCTGGGCGAAGTCGGGGTTCTGCACGGTGCGGACGGGCGTGCCTTTCAGGATGGGCAGATAATGCTCGCGGTCTGCGCCCAGGACCACGACCACATCGCGGCACCCACCGCGGGTCGCCGCATCCACGGCGCGACGCAGGAGGGGAACGCCGTGATACGTCAGCAGCAGTTTGGGTTTGCCCATGCGGGCGCTGGCCCCGGCGGCCAGCACGATCGCGGCGATCGGACCGGAGACCGGTTCAGGCATGCAGACAGTTACGCGTTTCCGCGATCCCGCGTTCCCGCGATCCCGCGGACGGCCTCGTGGATCGGCCCCTTCCGTTCGCGCAAGAAGCCTCCACGCCGCCCAGATTCGACCGCTTGAATTTCACCAATAACGGCCAGCGCGATCTCCTCCGGCGTCTCGCTCCCGAGATCAAGGCCGAGGGGCGCGAAGATGCGGCCGCGGTCTCGATCCGAGATCGTCACGCCACCGCGCCGCAATTCATCGAGGATTTTCTCAGTGCGGATCCTCGGACCCAGCATGCCGAGATAGCCGGCGCCGGTCTGCAAGAAGCCACGCAGCAGATCACGGTCGTGCAGGTAGTTATGGGTCATCACGACCACATAGGTCCGGTCGTCTATGGGCACGCGCTCAGGGGCTGACAGGGGCTCAGCCTTGATGAACTGCCGTGCCCCCGGGAAACGGTCCTTCGTCAGGAATCGTTCCCGTGAGTCGACAACCACCACCCGCCAGCCCGTCTGGGCGGCGAGTTGGACCACCGGAACCGCGTCGTGTCCGGCGCCGCAGACGACGAGGCGAATCGGCGGCCGCAACACCTCCACAAACGCCTGGACCTCACCGCCCCGTCCCGGCAGGGCGAGGACACGCGACGCGCCCTCCTGCAGTGCAGCCATACCCGCCCGCGCGCCGCGATCATCCATCGCGGCGTCGCCGAGCGTCCCGATCCGCGTGCCATCCGCCCACAACGCCAGCCGCCGGCCCGCCCCGGGCCATTCGCTCTGGTCGGCCCCGGGGGGAGTGTCTCGCCTCGGCTGAGCGAATGGTCCGGGGCCCGCGGGCGTGGCGCCGCTCACAACGGTCACGACCGCCAGCGCCCGCTCCTCGGCGATCGCGTTCCGGTACAGCCCAAAGATCTCGGCCGAAGGATCCACCGGCTCGACGAAGATGTCCACCGCACCATTGCAGCCCAGTCCCAACCCCCACACCACGTCATCATCTGCCGTCAGATCATATGTCACCAGACGTGCCTTCCCGCCGGCCATGACCTCGTCTGCAACAACCATCACGTCGCTCTCCAAGCACCCCCCGCTGATGTTGCCCACCATCTGCTGGCTGCGGGTCAGCAGCAACCGCGCGCCCTCGCGGCGGTAGGTGGAGCCGCGCACGCCGACGATCGTCGCCAGCGCCATCGGCTCCCCCTTGGCGCGGAAACGGTCAATCGCATCCAGAATCTCGATCAACTCTTTCATCCTTGGCTACTCCATCCTGCGGTAGTGAGCTTCATTAGACGGTAGGTGATTAGTGATTCGTGATTCGTGATTCGTAACTACGGTCATATCTGTTTGGTCCGTCCGAATCACGAATCACCGCCTCCGCAGGGCCAGATGTCGTTCCAATCGCCGTAGGCTCTCCAGGTTATGCGCCGACGCGAACACATCGACGTACGGGAGCGCCACGCGCATGCCCTGGCAGATCGGCTCGTAGCCGGGGCTGCCCAGCAGCGGGTTCAACCAGATCACACGGCCGGCACGGGCGTGCAGTTCCCCCATGGCCTCTTCGAGCACGTCGATGTCACCGGTATCCCATCCGTCACTGATCACAATCGCGACGGTACGCGGCGTCAGCAGGGCATCACCGTAGCGGGTGAGAAACGTCCGCAGGCTCTGCCCAATCTTCGTCCCTCCCGACCAGTCGGGGACGGTGTGGGCGACCTGCGCCAGCGCCGCGCGCAGGTCGGACTCCGACAGGGCGTCCGTGACCCGCGTCAACGACGTGCTGAAGACGAGCGTCTCGACCTGCCCCAGCGCGTGCTGCAGCGCAAAGATGAACTGGATGAGGAACCGGCTGTACAAGTCCATCGAACCGCTGACATCGGCCAGCAGCACCACTCTGGTTTTCTGAATCCTCCGCTTCCGGTGGGCGAGTTCAACAATTTCGCCCCCGCGGCGAAGGCTGTGACGGATCGTGCGCCGGAGGTCCAGGAGATGACCGCGGCGCACCTGGCGCATGCGCCGGCTGAGGCGCATGGCGACACGCCGGGCGATCGCGACCACAAGCCGGCTGACTTCGTCGAGTTCATCGTCGGAGAAGGCGCTGAAATCTTTTTGGGTGAGCAGCTCGACCGGACTGTAGGCGGGAATTGTCTCTTCGCCCTGCGTCTGCAGCCCCTCGTCCAGCCAGGAGAGCAGTGCCGGCGTTTGCCCATCCCCGGCCAACGCCGGGAGGTCCGGCGGGGGTTGGTCCGCGCCCGTGCCACGCGGCACCGGCGGGTTCCAGAACTCCCAGAAGACTTTATCGAAAACCGCCAGGTCGTCGTAGCGAGAGGTGAGCACGGTCCGCAGCGCCAGGTAACACTCCCGCCGGTTCGAGACATCCACGGCCGCCAGCGCCCGCAGAGCATCCGCGGCCTCCTTGGGACCCACCGGCAGACCGCGTCCGCGCAACATGCGGCAGAACCCAACCACATGCGCGGTGAGATTTCCCGCCACGCTCATCACTTGGGCAGCACCCGCTCGGCTACGCGGTTGATCGTCTCCTGGCTCCACGGCGCCGGCTCTCGCCCGACCTCTTCCACCCCGCGCAGGAGGTGATCCAGCCACTGCGCGCGCATCAAGTCGGCGTCGTCGCGATGCTTGAATAGCACGCCCAGCGTCTGTTCCACTGCCTCGCGATCGAGGTGCTCACGATGCAGCGCGATGAGCGCCGCGCTCCAGTCCAGCGTCTCCGCCAGACCG
>VBAL01000169.1 GCA_005888595.1 Candidatus Segetimicrobium genomatis | reverse complement strand
TCCGACGGCGCCCTATTCCATTTCTTGGAATACCAGCGGGGCAACCAATGGCAGCCATACCCTCACGGCCGTGGCCCGGGATGCCGCCGGGAATACCACGACCTCGACGGACGTCACCGTTACGGTCTCAAATGTCGCCCCACCGCCCTCATCCGGTTGGCCGAACGAGCCCGCGGGCTTGACCGTCCTCACCGATTGGGGATTCGATCAAGACGTGCCGACGGGATTCCCGCTGGACGTGACGATCCTCGGTAGTCCGGGCTGGAGAGTCGTCTACGAAGTCTCCCCCGGTACCGCGCACGGCTATGCGCAGCGTGTCTCCGATCCAGGCGCGCCATTCTCGCCGTCTAATGTCTACGACTTCGTCTATCCCCAAGGAATGGTCGAGGGTAATGCGCCGGCAACCGTCTACTACAACCTCTCGGCGAGTGAGGTCTACGCGGGCTTCTGGTGGAAGCCGTCGTCGCCGTTCGATCTCGGTCCCAACGGCAACAAAATCGCCTTCCTGTTCAACGGCGGCGGCGGGGCCGGGGGGCAGCAATTCCTCATCCTGCGCCCCGACGGACGGCTCCACGTGCTGCCGGAGTATCCCGGCGACTACCGGTGGCGCACCCCGAACGTCAATGCCACCGTGGTCAAGCTCGGCGTGTGGCACCGGGTCGAGTGGTACGCGAATAAGGCCGGCACGCTCCAGTGGTGGCTCGACGGCGTGCTCCAAGGCAGCTACAGCGACGCCGGGAATTCGTACAACTTCAATATGTTTCAGTTCAGCCCGACGTGGGGGGGCAACGTCGGAGCCCAGAAGCATCAGACGGATCACTACTGGTTTGACCACATGCACTTGAGCACGCGCTAGCGGGCTCACGGCGTAGGCATGCTTCGAGGAGGGGCCGTCATGGCGCCTCGACTCGCTAAGAGCCGCAATGATACGTGCTGCATGAGTCGGCGGAGAATGCTGGGATAACACGGGCGGCGCGGGCTTCGTCGCGACGCTGCAGGCTTGAGCTGATCGAGCAGTGGCGCTTTCGGGCGCTCGTGGCCATCCCTGAATACATCGAGGCGTAGTAGAATTACGTGATGTTTCGTCGAAGGGCGGGTTTCTGCGTTGCGCTGCTCCTAAGCCTTGTGCTTGCTTGCTCGAGGCATCCGGCGCCGCCCCCATCGAGCGCGAGTTGGCCGAACGAGCCTGCGGGTTTGACAGTCCTCTGCGATTGGGGATTCGATCAAGCACCGCCGACGGCAGGCGACGTGCCGATTCCTCGCAGTCCGAGCTGGAGAGTCGTCTACGGATTACCGGCCGGTCCCGCCCAGGGCTGGGTGCAACGGATCTCCGATCCAAGCGCGCCATTCTCGCCGTCTAATGTCTACGACTTCGTCTATCCCCAAGGAATGGTCGAGGGCAGTGCGCCGGCGACCGTCTACTACAACCTCTCGGCGAGCGAGGTCTACGCGGGCCGTCGCCGTTCGATCTCGGTCCCAACGGCAACAAAATCGCCTTCCTGTTCAACGGCGGCGGCGGGGCCGGCGGGCAGCAATTCCTCATCCTGCGCCCCGACGGACGGCTCCACGTCCTGCCCGAGTATCCCGGCGACTACCGGTGGCGCACCCCGAACGTCCATGCCACCGTCGTCACGCTCGGCGCGTGGCACCGGGTCGAGTGGTACGCGAGTAAGGCCGGCACGCTCCAGTGGTGGCTCGACGGCGTGTTACAGGGCAGCTACAGCGACGTCAGGAATTCGTATAAGTTCGACATCTTTGAGTTCAGCCCGACGTGGGGTGGCAACGTCGGAGCCCGGAAGCACCAGACAGATCACTACTGGTTTGACCACGTGCGATTGAGCGCCCGCTAATTATCATTCGCGGGCGGACGGCATGGAATTGAGTGTCAGGGCCGAGCCCCACGCGCTGCCTTGACGCCAGCTGCAGTCCGTACCGGGTTGAGTTCCGGACTCGGCGGGGGCATCACGAGCTGAATTCGAAGAAGCGACCATTGCGCATCTCAACCCCATGTCGACGTTAATCATTGGTTCATCCCTGGCGGCCACGACTCGCTGCCAGGCAAGCGCCTCGTCGTCACCCGTTCCGGCGCGGCGTGCCGGCGAGAGTGCCGAACGCGAGGTCCAGCTGGTGTTGTGGTCGGACAGGGGCCGACCGGCGCCTTGAGACTAGACGGCGCACACTCGCTCGGAATCTGGGCTGCAGGAGTCGTTGTGGGGCTGCGGACACTGCGGAAGGAGCCCGTGCTGGGGCTCAAGCGGCTAGCCCTGCCCGTGAGCTACTGGCGCAGCGTGGAGTTCGCGTACGTGTGGCGTCAGCTCAAGCAGCCAGCGGGCGCCCGCATCCTCGACGTCGGCAGCCCAAAGGATCTCGCCGCCATGCTCGCCCGTCACAAAAGCTATCAGGTCGTCGCGACGGATCTCCTCCCGGAGGCGGTTCTCCTCAGCCGACGCTATGCAAGCGCACAACGGCTCGAAGGCCGAGACCCCGGTCGCGTGCACTCTGAGGTGCAGGACGGTCGCGCGCTGACATACGCTGACGGCTCCTTCGACGCAGCGTATTCCGTTTCGGTGCTGGAACACATTCCGGACTCCGGCGACTCGGCAGCGATCCGCGAGCTGATCCGGGTGGTCCGGCCGGGGGGCGTTGTGGTCGTGACTGTGCCCTATGATCGGAACTATCGGGAGACCTTCGTCAAGGGCCCTGTGTATGAGCGCAAGCCCATCGGATCGGAGGCCATCTTCTACGAACGGCACTATGACCGCGAGACGCTCGCCAAACGGCTGCTGAGTTCGGACGCGGCTGAGGTGGTCGACTTGAGCTTCTGGGGTGAGGGAGTGGTTAGGACGGAAGCCCTGCTCGATCGCCTGGGGCCGTTGCGCCTCCCGTTATCACCCGTTGAAGCGCTCCTCTCAACTGTCCTGCTACGGCAGGTCGAGCCAGACGGTTCGGGACACCCTATGGCAGCGTTCTTCACCCTGCGACGCCTGTGAGGCCGACACGGTGTCAGACGACGAGATGCTGTTTCTCTCTCATGGCAAAGGTGCTGCCAAACGGCAAGCGCGGCCTAAGTACTTGCTCTGTGACCAGTTAGCGCGAGGCTGGTTACGAGAAGGCGGAGCAGGTCGCTGCGTAGAGGGAAGTCCTTTTCCCTTTCGTACTCTCCGATCAGAGGGGCCGTCGCGAGGTTCAGATACCGTGGCACGCCAAGCCGAAGGACTCCACGAAGGGTCTTCCCGTCGAAACGGTGGATTTCGTCACGATGGATTTCGTCACGATCACCTTAGAGTCGTCCACGTGGCCGCCGATGGCTCGCGCCGCTTCCTCGACTGCTGCGAGATCAGCCTCGCCGTTGGGCCGAGGTGGAGTACCGACGGCCAAAAAAATGAGCGGGGCGGACCGTCAGACGGAGGTCCGTGGTGAAAGTCAGACGATCTCCACGGGTAACGAGTCACAGGCGGGAAGCGGCGAATCGTGTCTCAGAAATTGGCCATCATCGAGAAATTGTGCCGGCGCCGCGCAGAGCGCCTCCGCGGCCGCCAGTAGTCGCGCAGCCATGGCGGCGCGGGTGACCTGCCGATGGCTCCTGTTGATTCTCCGGATCAGGTAATGGAGCAAGAACCCATGGAGGTATTCCTCGCGCGCCAACGCGCCCGCCTCGCAGAGGCAAGCGTTCAGGTGATCGCGAAGCGTGACGCCCCTGGCCTTCTCGGGGGCGAGCATGTAGAGAGAAAGAGCCAGGCCGATTTCATCCTGGAGCGGCATGCTGGTTTCGCCAAACTCAGCGAGATCGATGACGCTGACTGTGTGGCGCGACACCAACAGATTATTGAGGCAGAAATCACCGTGCTGCCACGATGCCCGGATCTCTCCGATCTCGTCCAGCACTCCGCTCAATCGCTCGACCTCAGCACGGAGGCGACTCGATTGCCGAACCCCGAGCCCCTCAGAACGAGAGCCCTCCCGCATCAGCTCACGGCCCGGCGCCAGAACACACGTCCATTCTTGGTGGCGCCGCACAGCCACTTCAAACGTGCGCAGCGCATCAATAGCGCGCTCGCGCAGGTCCATCCATTCGGCGACCGACCGGAGACGATGCGCGAGGCCAAACCAAGGCACACCGGGCAAGCCCCTCTGGACCTGGAGCCACTCGTCTCGCTGCCACGGAAAGCAGCCAAGGGAATCGGCCACCAATTCGGGGAGGGCGCTGTGGAGGGCGCGTAAGAAGCGGTCCTCTCGGTCTAACTCTGGGAATGTTCCGACCTGTGCCACATAGAGGGGCTTGCTCGCGTCCTGCCCATCAAAGAGCAACAATTTCATTCGGCTCGCATAGATGCAGACCGCACTCAATCGCGCTCGCTTCGCGTTGTCCGCCACCAATCCGGCGATTCTCTCTTCTGCGTCAAGTATCACGTCGACTCGCAATCATGACGACAGCGCCCACGGACGGGTCGCAGCCACTCACGGCAGAGACGAGCGTACGAAGCAGTCGCCGCAGCCGAGAGCCGCCGTTCCAAACCAAGTGCTCCTGCGAATACCGTTCTGCGGCTCCACCAAGCCGGTAGATAAGGCGTGGCGCCTTGATGTCGGGAACTACCGCGAACCAGCCTTCGACCCGAAGCCCGGACGACACAAGCATTCGCTGCAGCAGTGCTCGTCCAGGTCGCAAGAAGAGCAAGCGACCGATTCGCCGACTCTGCGTACCCTCAGCCACCCTGACAACGATTATCAAGCGTCCGTGCGCTG
>VBAL01000168.1 GCA_005888595.1 Candidatus Segetimicrobium genomatis | reverse complement strand
TCGTCATACAAGCCGGCGAGAATCGTCCGGAGGTCGGCGTCGTGCCGGTCGCGCATCTCCTTCCACAGCGGCTGGAGCGAGCCCTGGCCGATGTTCCATTGCAGGGCGCCGAAGCTGAGCCCCTGGCCGTCGAAGTTCCCGGCGACGGTCCCGAAGCAGTCGGGGAAGCCGCGTCCGGTCTCGAACGCGGCCGTCAACGTCAGCACGCGCTTCGCGAGTGGCATTCCGGTCAGCTGGGCCGCCGGTTGCGCTGCGGGCGCCGCGCCGCCGTCTTTGGTCAACGCCACGACGTTCGCGAACCTGTCGAACGACCGTGTCTCGGGCAGGAGCACTTGTTCCATGGCGGCGGCCGGGGACGGCGTGGTGATGACCGGCGCGGGCTCCTGAGGCGCGGCTGCCTTGGGTGCGGGACGCACGGGCGCCTCCACCCCCGCCGCCGCGGGCGCGGTCGTTTCCTTGGTCCGTTGCTCGGCCGCCTTCGCTTGCAGCACCTCGACGGCGCGGGATCCGAAGTAGAAGGCGACCACCATTTCAAACACGGTCACCAGGCCGTCGAACTGCCCTTCCAGGCTGGCGGGGGAGTGGAGGTTCACGCCCTCCACCATCACGAACATGATCAGGGAGGTGAGCGCGAGAATCCCGCGGATCGTGCCCGGGGGCAGGCCGAACGAGTCGTCCTGGTACGGATTTCCCGGGGGCTCATCAAAGGGTTTCGTGATGGCGGCCGCTGGCGCGGCCGGGAGGTCGTCGGGCGACGTTTCCTGTTGGCGGTTCCTGAGCGTCAGTTGGTGCTCAATCAGCTCCTGCCGGCGGGTCCGATAGTCTTTGCCCCCGAAGATCCTGACCAGGAGCCGGTCCAACCACGTTTCATAAACTTCGGGATAGAGGATCTTCCACTCTCGATTGGATAGGCCATAGTTGTAGACGTAGCGATGCACCGCCCAGACCAAGTAGAACAGCACCAACGCAAACCAGCCTAGCAGCACCGTTTTCGTGACATTCACCGCGCTCTCGTAGCGTGCGCGGGAGGCCGAGTCGGGCGGCACTTTGAAGCGCAACGCCGCGTTCGCCTGGCGCAAGGAATCCACGGTGTGGCGCAGCAGACTCGCCTCCGAGGTATCCGGGGGCCGTGCGCTTGCGACCCTTGCGGGAGCGGGACGAGTGGGGGGTTCTGTGACGTCTTTGATCGTCTGCGCCAGCAGACGGCCGGGCTGAGCCCCCACCAGGGCCAGGCAGAGCGGAACGCATGCACGGAGGGTCATCCCAAGGCTCCTTCGCCAATCAACGAACGACCTTCATGAGCAGCCAGTTCGTCAACACACCGACCGCCGCTCCCACGCCGAACCCGGACCAGTGAAAGCCGCTCTCGCCGCCGGGCTTGATGCCAAACCCGCCCACCACGCCACCCGCCAGTCCGCTGGCGATGTAGCTCGCGGCCTTCACTTTTCTGACGTAGCTGAGCGCGCGATCGGTGTTGGCCACCGACGCCCGCGCCGCCGTGTCCGTGACCTGGAGCAACACACGCAGTGAGTCGTAGGACCGCTGTTCGATCTGGTGAATCTGCCGCAGCTCGAGGATCACCGCGCTCTTGACCGCGTTGATCGAATCGCGGAGCGCCACCAGGGCGCGCAGGGTCGCGGCAACGCTGTCCTTGACTCGCAAGAGGCTGTCGGTGACGCGGTTCAGGCTGTCGTTGACCCGGTCTTTGCGCCTGAGGACCAGCTCCGCCGGTTTGTTGTACACAAAGGCGGAATCACACTCCACGCGAACCAGGGCCCCCCGAGCCACGCGCAGCTTCCCGGGTTCTGCGCAACTGCGGAGCACCGTCTGTTCGGTCTGAGCGGAGGTAGGGGACACGGCGAGGAACGCCATGCCGCTCATCAGCATTGCGAGCGCCTTCAAGGATGTCCCACGGCACCTGGTCATTCGATGTCGCGGATCGAACCGCGCAACTCGTCAGACTCGCGGCGCAGGCGCTCGCGTTCCCCACGGAGTCTCTCGTCCTCCTGGTCCAGGCCTTGGAGTCGCTCCGTAAGCGTCGCGGCGTGTCCCTCCATCGACCCGATGTTCTGCTGCAGCTCGTCAATCCTGCGCAGCCGGGGCTCGATTTCGCTTCTCCTCCACTCGTCCAGTTGCTGAACGCTCCGTTCCACCTCGTCGAGCTTCGCTTTGATCTCGTCGTTCTTCTCCCGAATGCTCCGCTCCGTCTCTCCTTCGCCGAACAGGCCGTTCAGGAAACCGCCCAGCTTGTTGAAGAAGAAGAGAATCGGCGCCGCGAGACCGACGAGCCAGATCGGGAGGTGGCTTTGCTTCGACAGATCCGTCGCGAATGCCTTGATGCCGGGGCTGACGTAGGTGAGGAGCAGCATGGCCCCGAGGAGGAGCAGAATGAGGACGATGGTCTTCCCGAAGCGTGACATGCGAGGTTCGCCGCCGAACAGGGTCGAACGTAGCGGGCGGCGCACGGCCCGCTAGGGCGGTTTTCGGGGATCAGGGGTTGGCTGCGCGGGGGGAGCGCTTCGCATTTCGTTCGGGGTGGGGCGGGGCGACTCGGGGTTCACGCCGGTCGCGGGCGCGGAAGCTCAACCTGCGACCGTTGGCCAGGCTAGAGCCCCTTCAAGGCCACTACGACCACAACCCAACGCGAACGGCGAGGCCGGCTGGCCATGACTCCCAGAGGCGCTGGTCCGCAGGTCCCGTTGCGCTACCGCAGGCCTGCCTGCAGACTAGGATTCAAGGCGTAGAGCGAACAGGAACATGAAACTCAGCCTTAGCGCCGCGCTGTGGACCGTTGCCCTCTCAACCCTTCTGTGGGTCGGATACTACGTTTCCTCGGGTGGAATGATACCGCCCACGGAAGTAACGACGGTGTTGGTCGGCATCTGTCTCGGTATCGTACTCGTCGTGAAGAGCGTGTGGAGACGGAGGTCAGGAGGTAGTCGAGACTGACTACACCGAGCAGGGCGATCTATTGGTCGCTGTGTGCGGCTGTGCTGACACCCGCGAGTCTCATTGGCGCCGCGGATGCCCGTAAGGGATCTCCCGCGGGCGTGGACGCGCAAGATGAACTGGCCTGCAGTGTCTCTCGATTAGTCGTGCTTCGGTCAGACAGCGTCACGATCGCGGTTTTCGCCCCGCGCTACCACCCAACAGAGCAGACCCAGGCCAAGCACACCTGGAGGGTAACGGGAGGAACGATCGACAGCGGCTACCCCACAGCCGTGTGGAGGTTTACCGGGGAGGAGCCCGGCGAGCGGGTCGCGACAATACATCTACCTGACGCACTCCCT
>VBAL01000132.1:19200-28158 GCA_005888595.1 Candidatus Segetimicrobium genomatis | reverse complement strand
CCGCCGAACTGTTCCGAGTCAAACGGCGTGATCCGGGCGACGACTTGGGGGTCGCTCCAGCTGGCCCCGCCATCCGTCGATTTCACGAGCCAGATCGCGTCGAATGTGGATGGCTGGTGCGAGATGGTACGGAACGTCAGGTAGACGTCACCCTCAGGGCCGACGGCGAGATCGGCGAACTGCTCCTCGAAGAGCCCCTGTGTGACCCGGATCGGGCGGGAGAACGTTTGCCCGTGATCGGTTGAACGCGAGAAGAGAATCACGTTGTTCGGTGCATAGCCGTTGTACCTTGCCCACGCGACGTAGAGAGACCCCGACCGCGAGCCACTAGTCTGGTCGACCGTGAGGTTGATCTTGTCCTGGAACAGCCCCGCGAAGTTGGCCGACGGTGTCCCGCTGTCGACGAGGACGGTCCGGACGTAGCGGGCCCCGTCCTGGTCATACGTGGCCACATACAGCGAGCCGTTAATCGGCTTCACCCTGTTGAAGCAGATGAAACCATAGAACAGACGACCCTGAGTGTCGAACGCCTGCGTTGGGTCGCCCGCGGCGGCGCATTGTCCGTGCGCCGGCGACGCGACTCCCGCCGCCGAGGCGTCCTGCGGGTAGCCGGGCAGGAGGCTGTCGCTCCAGGTGGTCCCCCCGTCGGTTGAGCGGTAGTAGCCGGCCCACACGTCGCCATTCACGATCTGAGCGCAGTAGTCGTTAGAACCGGCGACGATGACGTCCGGATTGCGCGGGTTTACGGCGACGGTCGGCTCGTTCTGCGAGCGCCGGCCCGTGCTGCACGCAGTCATCGTCGCATCCGTCTCGCCATCGTAGCGCAGGTAGCTACCGGCTGTGTTATCCCGCGTCACCAGCGTGTCCCCACTCGATGCGACGCGGACAACACTAGACAGGGAGAACACGACAGCGACGGCTAGGACGAACACCAACAGTCGGACGTTCATACGGTCTTCCTCCTCGTGGTAACCAGTACTCGCGGCGAGGTGAATTTTCTCTAGAATCCGTCCTTCTTCCTCCCGCAATCAGGATGAGAGCCGCGCCCATCTTCCCGGGAGACGGCCGCTGAACTCGATGCCTCGGACGCCCAGAAACGCGGCGAGATCTTCCACGGCTCGCTTGATTGCAGTCACGACCGAGCGGGTCGCGGGTGCGCCTGGCTCAGCGTATACAGTATTGATGACGAGGACGTTTCGCGCACGATCCACCTCAGGATCCACCCGACCAATCAGCCGGTCCTCGTGCAAGATCGGCATAACGAAGTACCCGTGGCGGCGACGCGCCCGCGGAACATAGATCTCCAGACGAAAGTCGAAGTCGAAGAGATGGGCGGTCCGCTCACGGTCGTGGATGAGGTTGTCGAACGGAGACAGGAGAGTTGTCCTGGGCATGGAGCCGGCTCCGCTTGACCGTCCTGTGGGCGCCGCATACTTGAGATAGACGTACCACGGGTTCTTGGGGGACACGCGCTCTTCCTCGAGTCTGGCAGGGGCGATCACCGAGCGTTTGGCCGCGAGACAACGCCGTGCGCACGGAGTGACCTCTCGACGACCCGACGGGCAACCTCTGGCTCGGAGAGCCGGTCGTGGGGTGTCCATCGGGGCAGGGATCGGTCCGCGAGGTCCCACAGTCGCTCCCCGCCCTCCCGGCCGGTTACCCGGACTTCTCCTCTTGCCGAAAGGAACTCGAGCATTTGTCCGACATTCCTCCCCGATGTCCAGCCGCGCGATCGCCACGACGCGTCCGCGACGTCCTCGAAAGCCCGGGATGGCAGCGGCCCGTCGTGCCGCAGCCGTGTAAGGATGTGGCGGCGTAGTGGGGCATTGCTCTGCAGAAATGTCCGCACCCGTCGCGGCCAGGCGGAATCGCCCGACGGGAACCGTCGCATGAACCAACGGTAGACGGGAAGCTCCTCGGTAGGCACGATGAACGCCCGGTGTTCAAGGAGGCGCCGCTCCCGCCATAGGAGGCGCTCCAGGTTCTCGGGATCGTAAGAGCCCAGCCGGCTCCACAGCACGAGCAGGTGGCTACGCGCGACCACGTTGGTCGGATCGAGCTGAAGACGGCCGAGGCGGCGCGCGACGGTCATGATCCCCTGGGCGTTGGCAGGTGGACGAGACCCAGAGAGGAGTTGCGCCCTGACCGCCAGAGACCTTGCCTCGGCTGGTGAAAGGGTAATCACAAAGCCATCTTCAACAGCCCCAGGGCAAGTTCCGGCGACGGATCCGGCTGTGGAAGGCGCAGATTCGCATCAGCTGCGGGTCTTTCGCAGCCGATGGAGTATATCCGTCAGTCGGAAGGGCACCAGCACCTCACTCTTCTCTTAAATGGGAGGGCTAAGACCAATGCAGCCGACCGGAGGGGCAGGCGAGTCCATCCGCGTAGGAGTGTGCGGCCTGGGATTCATCGGCCCCGTGCACGTGGAGATCTTGCGGCGTCTCCAGCAAGTGACAGTCAACGCCGTTTCCTCGACGGAGCCAGGCCGGGCGGAAGCGATCGCGGCGCGATTCGCCATCCCCCGCATCTACACCAAACACGAGGATCTGATCGCTGATCCTGCCATAGACGCCGTCCACATCTGTACGACGAACCAGACTCACGCGCGATTGGCAAAACTGGCAATGGACGCGGGCAAGCACGTCGTGTGCGAGAAGCCGCTCGCGTCTACCGCAGGCGACGCTCGAGCGCTTGCTGCCTTTGCCGCAGAGCGGAATGGAGTCTACGCCGTCAACTATCAATACCGCTACTATCCAATGGTGCAGCAGGCACGCGCCATGATCCGCAACGGTCTGCTCGGCCGGCTGTACCTGTTCCATGGCCACTACCTCCAGGATTGGCTCCTACACCCCACCGACTACAACTGGAGGGTCGACGCTGATAAGGGCGGGGCATCCCGCGCCTTTGGCGACATTGGCACCCATTGGTGTGACCTGGTCGAGCACGTCACAGGACAACGTCTCGTACGGCTATCAGCCCTCAGCCGCACGTTCATACCAGAGAGAGTGGTATCTGCGACTCACACGTTTAGCGCTCCACCGGTGTCACAATCGCCTGCAAAAACCACCGCCCCGGTAGGCGTGCGGACGGAGGACGCGGTACTGGTCCATTTCGAAACCAGTGCCGGCGCCCTGGGGTCGCTCGTGATCTCTCAGATCAGCGCAGGGCACAAGAACGACATCTCGGTGGAAGTCGACGGCGCGGACGCCGCACTGGTCTGGCAGCAGGCCACCCACGAACAGCTGTGGGTTGGAAAGCGGGACGCCCCCAATGCCCTGCTTCACAAAGTGTCTGCACAACTGGATCCGAGTGTCCCTCGTTTTGCGCTTTACCCAGCGGGCCACCCGGAGGGGTACGGTGACGCGATGGGCAGTCTCTTCCGTCTTGTCTACGAGCGCGTCGACGAGATGCGCGAGGGGACCAATGCCCCGGCGGAGCCGCCAGAATACCCGACATTCATGGACGGGGCACGAATGCTGGGCGTCGTCGAAGCCGTCCTGATGAGTGCCCGTCGCGGCGGACAGTGGGTCGACATCACCTGACGGGAGGGCCTCAAAATCGCCTAGCGCGCCTCGGAGTGGGGCATGGCCTTAACTGTGGACCCCCGAATGACAGCTACGCGGATAGGTGTAGGTCTCTTCCTCTTTGCTCTCGCCGGACTTGCCGCGGCCGGCTTCAGCCACAGCGTTCAGGCCGCTCCCGCAGCAGATCTCATGGGCGCCCTGGCGCCCCGTATCGAGGCGCGCCTGCCCCAGTGGGTAGCGGCCTGGAAGGCGGCGAGCCCGGGGTTCGAGCTGCGCAGCCTTCGCCTGGCTTCCTTCAAGGCCATCGAAGAGGTCTGGGCACCGGATTCGTATGACCCCAACGGGCCCTACGAAGAGTTGCGGAGAAAGCTCTACGCCACGTCGCCCGATGGCAGACGGGCCATCAACGCGTATGCCGCGATCTTCTTTGAAACGAGAACCAGTGGGATCGTGGCGGGATTCGCCGACGACGGGGTCGTGAGGTTGATCGATCTCACCGCGAATCGCACCATGTGGCTGGGCCAGTGCGATGCGAGTTGCGGCTTCCATGACGCGATGTGGCTGTCCAACGACAGCGCTGTGGTCGCCGGGTATGCCATCGACTACGACGATCCCAACTGCCCAACCAGCCGGATGTGCCGGTCGATTCCGCAGCTCTTGATGTACGACTTCTCCCGGCGCAGTGGGTTGCTCTTCCAGGGACCGGCCATTCCTGCAGGACCACGCCACGACTACACGGTGATTAGGGTCCGCGAAAAGCTGCCTCAGGTGTCAGTCTACTACTAGCCCGCCGCCCCTGACAGAAGGGGAGTCAGCCGTTCAATCTGCCGGTTCAACGCCTGCAGCACGGCCTTGGCCACGGCCCGCTGGGGATCATCGCGCAACATGGCTGAGCCCAGGAGCGAGAGCTCCTGTCCTTCCACTCCCGCGGTGATTGACACCAGTACCACAGGGTTTGGATCGCTGACGACGTTGACGGCATCCAGCGCCAACCGCATCTCGGCTCCGGCGAAGCCCGCGTACATCCGCACCGCGTTGACGGTCGCCTGGGCGACAACCTGCTGCCAGTTCCCTTCACCGGCGCGGCTGCTCGCCAGTCCCACGTGCTCGAGACCGGCGTTGCGCAGTTGAACGCGGGCCCGGGTACGGGCAGGGGCGATCTCACAGGCAACTTCCTCGAGCTTCAACCGGTGGCCCATTGAGGCATCCTTTCACAGCCCTTTTGTCGCGTACATTTAGAGCAATTTTTATACCAGATCGATGCAAAATTCCTTCGCTCTTAGTTTTCCCTGCATCCGCGCCGGCGCGCGAAAATACACAGGCCGGAGCGCATTTGCTCCGGCCGGAAGGAGTTATAGACCAGGCCTTTCGCGATGTTGGTGCCTAGTGAATGACGGAGAGCAGCGCAGCGTTTGCAGTCAGAAGTCGAAGCCCGATCATGAACGCCGCGATGCTGACGACCCATCCGAGTAGGATCAGCTGCAAGCGCCGATCCAGATCGTTGAACCGCGTCTGCATGACCTCGAACTCTTCGTATCGCATCTCCCGTTCCTCCCGTCCTGCAACCGGTGCTGGCACCCCCGGCATCTACCCTCCTGTAAAGAGCAACCTTGGTGCCAGTGAGGGAAAAGTTGCAAGCGAGTCGTCCATATCGAAATTTCTCGGGAGGAAGTTTCGCGGAAGTTTGAGGGAAGTTTAGGCAAGCAGCGCGGCCTGGATCTGGTTCCGCCCCATCCGCTTGGCCGCGTACAGCGCACCGTCCGCTTTGCGGACCAGTTCCTCATAGTCCACGCCGTCGGACGGGCAGGAGGCAATCCCGACGCTGACCGTCAGGCGGCCGAAGGGCTGGATGCTGCCGCCGCGGAACGGGTACTCCTCAACCAGGACCCGGAGGCGCTCCATCGCCTGAACCGCCTCGTCTTTCGGGGTATTGACCATGATCAGCCCAAACTCTTCCCCGCCATACCTCGCCAGTACGTCGCTCACCCGCAAATGACCCCGCAGCAGCGCCGCCAGCTCGCGGAGGAGGGCGTCCCCGGCCAGGTGGCCTAGCGTGTCATTGTAGTTCTTGAAAAAATCCAGGTCGATCATACCCAAGGAGCAGTTGCCCCCGTACCGGCCGATACGGTGGACTTCGGCGCGCAGGATCTCCTCGAAATGCCGCCGGTTATACAACCCGGTGAGAGGATCGGTAATGGCCAGCTCGGCGAGCTTGGCCCGCAGCACCTTACGCTCTTGCCGGTCCCGGCGCAGGCGCTCAAATACGACGCCCGTGAAGACGTTAATCAGAATAAACATCGTGGCAACCGAAGACTCAAAAGGCATCGACAGCGGCTGTCCCTGCCGCGCCAGCAGCGTGATCGCGCCCAGGTACGACAGGGCCATCAGCGCACTCATCGCAAACAATCCGGCAAACCCCACCAGACCGGCGAGGAGAATCGGCGCGCCGAACCAGGCCATGAGCAAGACCATCCGCATCGACGGCGCCAGATAGATATACAGCGTGAGCAGGGCGGTGGCCGCGATCATGGGGATGTAGATAAAGTGCGGATCCCAGCGGGTCAGCCGCTCATCCCAGCGCATGCGGACCGCCAGCCACAGCGCGCCCTGGACAAGGACGGTCGCCCCAAGCGCCCACAGGGAGCCGGCGACAGAAATCGTGCGGAAGCCGACGTAGTTAAGCAGGCACGCCACGGCCAGGGCCAGCACGAGCCCGGCGCTGCCCATGAGTGTGCCTCGTTCCTTGACCTTTTGCTTGTCGATGGATCCCATCTGCCCCTCTCAGATGGGAGTGATAGCAAGATGTGTTCCATTCCGTTTCGCCCGGCGCGACTGTGCCTTCCTGCAGCCGGCAGCAGATTCCTATCGCGTACTACTTTACTTTCCTAGCGAGGAGACCCTCCCCGGCTCCCCGAACCACTACCTGTGCTCCGCGATCTCACCCCCATGATGCAGCAGTACCATCAGCTGAAGAGCCGGTACCCGGGCATGCTCCTGATGTTCCGGTTGGGGGATTTTTACGAATTGTTTTATGACGATGCCCTTGTCGCTGCCCGGGAACTGGAGATCACGCTGACATCCAGAGAAATTGGCAAGGGCAAGCGGATCCCCATGTGCGGCGTGCCGTACCACGCCGTGGACACCTACCTGGCTCGTCTGGTGGAGCGGGGCCACCGTGTTGCGGTGTGCGACCAGCTCGAGGATCCGCGGAAGGCCGTAGGCCTGGTCCATCGCGATGTCGTGCGGGTCGTGACGCCCGGTACGGCCCTTGAGCAATCCCTGCTCCCGCGCAACGCCAACAACTACCTGGTGGCGGCGGTCCCGACCGGCCGCGTCTGGGGAGTCGCGGCAGCCGATCTGTCCACCGGCGAGTTTCACGTCACGGAACTCACCGGGGACGACCGCGACGGCCGTCTCGTGGAGGAACTGGCCAGACTGGCTCCCCGTGAGATCCTGGCCCCAGAAGGGAACGCGGCACAGTTGAACGACCTGACCGGTGCCGGAGTGCGGCTTACAACACTAGAGGACTGGCGGTTCGATGCCGCCACGGCTCGCCAGCTTCTCCTGACGCACTTCGGGGTGACGACACTGGACGGTTTTGGGTGCGAACACCTTCCCGCCGCCGTTGGGGCCGCCGGCGCCCTCCTGCATTACTTGCAGGAGACGCAGCACAGCCCGCTGGCGCACATCCGGCGCATCGTGACCTATGCGGCCGATGGAGCGCTCCTCGTTGACGCAAGTACGCGTCGCAATCTCGAACTACTGCACAACCTACGAGATGGTGGGGCGGAAGGAACCCTGGTCGATGTCCTGGACGAAACCAGCAGCGCCATGGGCGCCCGCCGGCTGCGGCAGTGGTTGTTGCAACCGCTGGTGGACCGCGCACAGATCGAGCACCGGCTGGATGCCGTCGCGTACCTGGTCGCCTCCAGCCGGGTCAGGAGTGGGCTGCGCACGGCGCTAGGAACGATAGCCGATCTGCAGCGCCTGATCGGGCGGATCGGCCACGGATCGGCGAACGCGAGAGACCTCGTTGCCCTGGCCGGCTCGCTGCGCAGGCTCCCCGAACTCGCCCAGACCCTTGACGGCGCACCCGGGGAGCTCCAGCGCCTGCGGGGACAGATCGGCTCGCACGAAGACGTCACCACCCTCATCGACTCGGCCATCGTCAGTCAACCTCCCCTCATCATCCAGGAGGGCGGCGTGATTCGCGATGGCTACAGCGCGGAGCTGGACACGCTCCGGCATTCCGCCGCAGGAGGCAAGGCCTGGATCGCCAGCCTGGAATCCGATGAACGAACTCGCACCGGGGTCAAATCCCTGAAAGTCGGCTTCAATAAAGTCTTTGGATACTACATCGAAATCAGCAAGCCCAACCTCGACCGGGTGCCCCCAGACTACATCCGCAAGCAGACGCTGGTCGGCGCAGAGCGGTTCATTACTGAAGGGATGAAAGAGCGCGAAGCAGCTATCCTGGGGGCCGAAGAGCGTATCGCCGAGCTTGAATACGCGCTGTTTGGCGATATCCGGGACCGCGTGGCTGCCCACGCTGGGACGCTGCTGCGCTCTGCCGACGCGGTCTCCGACATCGACGTCCTGGCCTCCCTGGCGGAGGTCGCGGCGGCAGGCGGTTACGCACGGCCCGAGGTCACCGACGAACCGGTGCTGGACATCCGCGCAGGGCGGCACCCGGTCGTCGAGCGCCTGTTGAGCGGCGAGCGGTACGTACCCAACGACCTGCTCATCTCTGGGGCCGAGCGGGCTATGCTGATCGTCACCGGCCCGAATATGGCCGGCAAGTCGACCTACCTGCGCCAGGCGGCGCTCATCACCTTGCTGGCGCACATTGGGTCGTTTGTCCCCGCCGCCACCGCGCGCGTCGGGCTCGTCGACCGCATCTTCACCCGAGTCGGCGCCACCGACGACATTGCCACGGGGCGCAGCACATTCCTGGTGGAGATGCAGGAGGTCGCCAACATTCTGCACCACGCATCCGACCGCAGCTTGATCATCCTCGATGAGGTAGGGCGGGGGACCAGTACCTACGACGGCATGAGCCTGGCGTGGGCGGTGGTCGAGTATCTGCATGACCGCGTCGGCGCGCGCACCCTGTTTGCGACACACTACCATGAGCTCACTGAGCTCGCCGACCTGCTGCCGCGCGTGCACAACGTCAATGTGCTGGTAAAAGAAGAAGGGCAGCGCATCGTGTTCCTACGGAAGGTGGCCGACGGCCGCGCGGACCGCAGTTACGGCATCCACGTCGCGCAGCTGGCCGGACTGCCCGCCGCAGTGATCGACCAGGCGCGGCGCATTCTCGGCCGCCTGGAGGCCACGGCCAGCGCCGCACCCGCAGACGAGGCATTTCTGCCGCCGATGCCGTCTCGGGCCAGCGGGGCGATGCAGATTCCCCTACCGCTGGCCCCGGACCACC
>VBAL01000132.1:18600-19185 GCA_005888595.1 Candidatus Segetimicrobium genomatis | reverse complement strand
CCTGCCGCTGGCGGCGCCGTCCGCGGTCGAAGACGCGTTGCT
The DNA here is from genome assembly GCA_005888595.1 of Candidatus Segetimicrobium genomatis. Lineage (GTDB taxonomy): Bacteria > Sysuimicrobiota > Sysuimicrobiia > Sysuimicrobiales > Kaftiobacteriaceae > Telluricultor. Next base: position 19,143 of record VBAL01000132.1, on the reverse strand, counting down.
GGCGATCCCGCTGGAGACCATGACGCCGATGGACGCGATGGCGGCGCTGCATGAACTCCGCGAGCAGTTGCGGAAACAACGCGCCGAAGCGCACGCGGCGCCTCCGCCGGGAAATGTCGTGCGAATGAAGAGGCGCAAACCAAAGGACGATGCTGGATCTTAGAGCTCGGATCCAAGATCCAGGATCCTCATGAGTCGCATCCATATCCTCGATCAAGCTGTGGCCGACCGCATCGCTGCCGGAGAAGTCGTCGAGCGCCCGGCGTCTGTGGTGAAGGAGTTGGTGGAGAACAGCCTCGATGCAGCGGCAACCCAGATCCTGATCGAGGTGGAGGGCGCCGGCACCGCGCTGATCCGGGTCGGCGACGACGGCTCCGGCATGCACCCCGACGATCTGCGTCTCGCCGTGCGGCGCTTCGCCACCAGTAAGATCGCGACCGCCGGCGACCTGGATGCCATCCAATCGTTTGGTTTCCGCGGAGAGGCCCTCCCCAGCATCGCCGCCGTCTCGGTGATGGAAATTTCCAGCGCCTCGACCGGTGC
>VBAL01000132.1:18010-18527 GCA_005888595.1 Candidatus Segetimicrobium genomatis | reverse complement strand
TTCCTGAAGTCCCTCGCCCGCGAATTTTCGCTCATGATCGACGCCATCAACCGGCTGGCGCTCGCGCACCCCGCCGTCTCGTTCCGCGTCATCCACGAAGGCGCGGAAGTGTTGCGCTATCCTCCAGGAACGGCGGCCGACCGCGTCGCCGCTGTGCTGGGCGAGGACGTGACCGGCCGCACGCTGACGTTCTCCGAGGATGCAGGAGGCATGCACATCGAAGGCTGGCTGGGCCGCCCGGAACTTGCCCGGGCCAGCCGTCGCCAGCAGTACCTGTTTGTGAACCGCCGGCCGGTGCATAGCCGGATGTTGATCGCGGCAGTGGAGCGCGCCTACCGGCAGCTCCTTCCGGTCGGCCGGTTCCCGGCGTTTGCGATCTTCCTCAACGTTCCACCGCATCGAGTCGATGTCAACGTCCATCCCCGGAAGTTGGTGGTGCGCTTCGACGACGAGCATCAGATTTTCGGCGCGGTCGAGCGCCTGGTCCGCGGCGTTCTGCGTAAAGCGCAACTCATCC
>VBAL01000132.1:0-17935 GCA_005888595.1 Candidatus Segetimicrobium genomatis | reverse complement strand
TGGACGCAACGGGGCGGCTCCCGGCCATGCGGCTGTTGGGCCAGGTGCACGGCACCTACCTGCTTGCAGAAAGCGCGGACGGACTCATCGTCATCGACCAGCACGCCGCGCACGAACGCGTGCTGTACGAGCGCCTGCTGCGCACGCGGGGGAGGGGCGCTGCTGACGGACAGCTGCAGGTCACCCCCACACCGCTCCCCCTGCCCTCCGATGCGTTTGCCCTCCTCACCATGCATCAGGCCCTCCTGATGCAGCTGGGCTTTGACCTGGAGCCATTCGGCGACCGGACGGTGCTGATTCGATCGGTTCCCCGCATCGCGGCGCAAGCTTCCCCCCAACGGCTGCTTGTCGATCTGATCGCTGAACTTGCCGAGGGTCCCCGGGCCGTTGCCGCCCAGACGCTGCTCGAGCGTCTCACCATCACCACCGCCTGCAGGACGGCGATCAAGGCCGGGGATGTGTTGGACCGCGACCAGATGGCCGCGCTGGTGCGCGACCTCGCGCGCGCGGACGATCCCTTTACCTGCTTCCATGGACGGCCCACGCTGATCACGTTGCCGCTCGCGCAACTTGAGAGATGGTTCTTGCGACGGTAACGCAAACAGCTCAATCTACACACCCTACACGATCACCGTGAAGGTGCGCGAAGCGCTCATTGTCATCTGCGGACCGACAGCAGTGGGGAAGACAGCCGCCGCCATCGGCGTGGCCGAGCGTCTCGGGGGCGAAATCGTCTGCGCCGATTCCCGCACCATTTATCGCGGCATGGATATCGGGACGGCCAAACCGACGCCCACGCAGCAGGCGCGCGTGGCCCATCATCTGCTGGACATCGCCAACCCCGATCAGGTCGTGACCCTGGCGACCTACCGCGAGATGGCCATCGCGGCCATGGCGCAGATCCGGGCGAACGGCCGGGTGCCCATTCTGAGCGGCGGGACGGGACTGTATATCCAGGCGGTCGTCGACGGCTTCACAATCCCGCAGGTGCCACCCGACTTCGCACTCCGAACGCGGCTGGAAGCGCTGGAGCGCGACCACCCTGGCACGCTGCACCGGCGGCTCCACGAGGTGGACCCCATAGCAGCGGCGCGCATCCATCCCCGCAACGTGCGCCGGCTGAGCCGTGCGCTGGAAGTCTACGAACATACCGGCCGCCCCATCAGCATCCAGCAGCGACGCGATCCGATCGGCGCAGCGGTACAGGTTGGGCTCACCATGGACCGCGACGGGCTGCACCGCCGGATTGAGGCCCGCGTCGACGAGCAACTGGCCGCGGGACTGGCCGGTGAGGTGCAGGGACTGCTGGACCGCGGATACTCACCCACGCTGCCGGCGATGCAGGGGCTGGGCTATAAAGAGATTATCGAGTACCTGCGGGGCGCGGTCTCGCTTGAGGATGCTGCGCGCCGCTTGAAGCGGAACACGCGGCGGTACGCCAAGCGGCAGTTCACGTGGTTTCATCGCGACGACCGTATCCGGTGGCTCGACGTCGATGAGTTGGGATCAGAGGAGGTAGCCGGCCGCTGCATTCGCATGGTAGAGTGAAATCAGGCGGTCGGGGAGGTGGGGAATGCAGGTGGCACGGCGTCTGGAACAGATCGGCGCCTATCTGTTTGCCGATCTTGATCGAAAACAAGCGGAACTTGCGGCCAGGGGTGTGGATGTCATCAACCTCGGGGTCGGTGATCCCGATCTGCCCACTCCGCCGCATATCATCGACGCGCTTATGGAGGGAGCGACCGATGCGCGCAGCCACCGCTATCCCCCGTACTCCGGCACACAGGAGTTCAAGGCAGCGGCGGCGCGTTGGTATCAGCGACGGTTCGGCGTCACGCTGGATCCTGAGAAAGAAGTGCTGGCCCTGATCGGCTCCAAAGAAGGCCTGGCCCACTTACCGTGGGCTATTCTCAATCCCGGTGAGGTGGCCTTGATCCCGGATCCCGGGTATCCAGTCTACCGGTCATCGACCATTCTGGCGGAGGGGATTCCGCATCCGGTGCCGCTGCTGCGCGACCGGGGATTTCTCCCTGATCTTGGGACAATTCCGGCCGATGTGGCGCGCAAAGCGAAGATCCTGTTCTTGAACTATCCAAACAATCCAACCGGTGCCACTGCCACGCCTGAGTTCTTCCAGGAAGCGGTGCAGTTCGCCCGCACCTACAATCTCATTCTGGCGCACGACAACCCGTACTCGGAGATCGCGTACGACGGCTACCGGGCCCCCAGCATCCTGGAGATCCCCGGGGCGAAAGAGGTGGCGATCGAGTTTCACTCGCTGTCCAAGACGTATTGCATGACCGGCTGGCGCGTGGGATTTGTCGTTGGCAACGCGGCCGCGGTCAGCGCCCTGGCGAAAATGAAGACCAACGTCGACTCCGGCGTCTTCCGTGCTGTCCAGAAGGCCGGCATTGCCGCCCTGGACGGCCCGCAGCAGTTCCTGCCCGAGCGGCTGCGCCTCTATCAGGCCCGTCGTGACCGTACGATCCGGACGCTGCGGTCGCTGGGCTGGCAGGCTGCCGATCTGCGGGCCACGTTCTATATCTGGCTGCCGGTGCCCGACGGGACTTCCGGGGCCAAGTTCGCTTCGACCGTGCTGGACCGCACCGGCGTCGTCATCACGCCCGGCGCCGGGTATGGATCGCAAGGAGAAGGCTACGTGCGAATTTCACTCACGATTGCCGACGATCGGCTGGACGAGGCGCTGCGGCGGCTTGTCGGGGCCTTCGGTCGCGCGCCGCGCGACACGGTGGAGGGATCACGATCGGCGCCCCCCGCGCGATAGGGCAGGGCTCAGACAGCGCCCGCCCCAGGGGCGCGCCGGACCGAGTGACCGGCCCGGAACGGGCGATTCTGGTTGGGCTCCTGCGCCCGCCGTCGTCCGGCGCAGGGCGCCCGCCGCGAGATGGTCGCGAACCAAACCTGGACGAACTTTCACGACTGGCCGAATCCGCCGGGGCGGTTGTCGCCGCCAAAGTTCTGCAGAAGCGGAGGGGCCCCGATCCCACCACCTTCGTCGGTGACGGCAAGGTCGAAGACCTCAAGCGGGACATCTACGAGCACAGCGCCGACCTGGTGATCCTCGATGGCGAGCTCACTCCCGCCCAGCAACGGAACCTGGAGCGGCGTCTAGAGGTCAAGGTCATCGACCGGACGGCTCTCGTTCTCGACATCTTTGCCCGCCGCGCACACACCAAGGAAGGACGGCTGCAGGTCGAGCTGGCTCAGATGACCTACCTGCTGCCGCGGCTGACCGGGCGTGGCGTCTGGCTGTCGCGACTCGGTGGCGGGATCGGGACCCGGGGTCCTGGTGAGACCAAGCTGGAAGTCGACCGCCGGCGCATTCGCAGGCGCATCACCGACCTGCGCCGGGAGATCGCGGGGATCAGCCGGCACCGCGCCCTCCAGCGCCAGGCCCGCCGCGAGGCGCAGTTTCCCGTAGCGGCGCTGGTCGGCTACACCAACGCCGGCAAGTCCACGCTGAAACTGTTTGCCACCCTGGACCCGACCATCCGCAAGGTCACGCTTCCCAACCATCGCCCGGTGCTGCTGGTAGATACCGTCGGGTTTATCTCGCGCCTCCCGACCCAGTTGGTGGCGGCGTTCCGCGCCACGCTGGAAGAAGTCACTGAAGCCGACCTGCTGATCCATGTCGTCGACGCCAGTCATGCCGCATGGCGGGCGCAGATCGCCGCCGTGCACACTGTGCTGAAAGAACTGGATGCCGCAGACAAACCCGTCGTGTACGCGGTCAATAAGATCGACCGTCTTGCCAGTACCGAGGTGCGCGAGGTCGTGGCGGAAGTAGGGGAGGGGGTGCCGATCTCTGCGCTGCAACACGTCGGCCTGATCAACCTGCTGCGTCGTATCGCGCAGCAGCTGCCCGAACCGCTGGAGCGGGTGAGATTGCTGGTGCCCTACGCCAAGGCCCGGACGGTATCTGAGATCTTTGGCCGGGGCCGAATCATCTCGCAGGAGTATGGAGAGCAGGGCATTGCGGTGGAAGCGGAACTCCCGCGCGCCTACGCCCAACGCCTACGCGCGCTGTACGACGGAACGGGGTCAGCCTAGCCGGCTCACCCCTCGGTTATTACAAGCCCCAAATGGGCGAAGCAATCTGGTGTGGTTAGGACTTCAGTGCAACTTCCGGATCACCCCGATGGCGATGCCTTCGATGGTGACGTCGCGTGCGTAGATCGGTTCCAGGTTGGGATTCTCGGGTTGCAGCCGGATCCGGTCCTCTTCCTTAAAGAACCGCTTGACCGTGGCTTCGTCATCAATGAGCGCCACGACGATCTCACCGTTCGTCGCTGTCGGCTGGCGTCGTACAATCAGGAGGTCCCCGTCGAAGATGCCGGCGTTGATCATGCTGTCGCCGCGAACGTGCAAGATGAAACACTCATCCGTGCGGACAAAATCCACTGGGAGGGGGAAGTAGTCTTCGATGTTCTGCTGCGCGAGAATAGGCTGTCCGGCGGTGACATGGCCGATCACCGGAATCGCGACCACCTTCATGGCCGGAACCTCACGCTCGTCGCGGAGCACTTCCAGCGCGCGTGGCTTGCTAGGATCCCGTCGGACGTACCCCTTCTTCCCAAGGGCCGACAGGTGGCTGTGCACTGTGGAGCTACTGGTCAGCCCCAGAGCCTGTCCAATCTCGCGCACCGATGGCGGGTACCCGTGGGCATCCGCGTACCGCTGCACGAACGTCAAGATCTCGCGCTGGCGCCGCGTCAGACCTTTCCCCATGGCCACGCCCCCCAAGGAGCCGGACGGCCCCCGCAGAGCCCCTGCAAATGGATGTGTCAGGGAGTATAGCATAGAAACACCAAATTGGCAAACACTTGTTCGTAAAAAATGCCATCAAACTTACAGATCCCAGCCTGGAGGGCGGAGATGAGCCGAGAGCTGGAACTGACGCTCAAGGAGCTTGTCGTCGATCATGTGCATACAACACTGTACGAAGAGGACTGGCAATGGCAGCCATCCCTGACCGCGGCACTGGAGGGTTTGACCGCCGCGCAAGCGGCGTGGAAACCTTCCCCGGCTCGGCATTCTATCTGGCAGATCGTCCGTCATCTGACTCTCTGGAAGAGCGGTGTGCTCAAGGCGTGGGATGGTGATCCGCCTGATGGGGCCCAACTCGAAACCGATGACTGGCACGACGGACTGGCAGAAAGACCGCCGGGCGCTGCTGGATATCTCCATCCAGTTCCTCACCCGGGCGCAGGCCCTGGATGACGCGGCGCTCTCCAGGCGCATCATCTGGTACAAGGGCGGCGGGACTCAGCCGCTGGCGATGCGCCTGGTCCGAACGACAACCCATGATATCTACCACTCGGGCCAGATCAGGTACCTGAGGGCGCTCCAAGGTATCCCAGGATCACCAAAGACCGGGGAATAGAGAGAGGAGTTGACCGAGGGCGATTTTGGCTTACTTAAGCCAACTTCCGATAATGTCGGTTATGTAAACTTGAGCCGCGCGGCGGCTACGGCTAGAGCGCCTCGACTTCGTTGATCGGGTACATCCGCTCGGCCTTCGCAGGCTTCTCCAGCAGCACCGTCACCGCGCCGTACTCGCTCAGAACCCGCACCACGGATCCTTCTGGCTGCCCCTGCTCTGCCACGACCCGCACGCGGGTCCCCGGCGCCAGCGGACGGCCGCGGCGGTCAGTGGACTGTTCACGGACGACCATCGGACGAGCCCTCTTGTATATGCGAACCGGAGGGAGTCTCATATTGTGCTTACGGCACACCAGGCATCAGACCCAGACCTAGGCCCGTTCAGTTTCATTCTAGCGGCGGCTTGAACCGCTCGATCGGGTTGTGGCAGTCCCGACAGTAGTAGATCGCCCGGCACAGCGTCGGGCCAAAGGGGTTCTCCAGGGCGGTGTTCGTTGATCCACAGAACGGACAGGTCACCGCTTCTGCGGACTGACGCGTTGGCACGCTGAGCCCATGCTCGAGCAAGCGGGCCCGGCCTCGCTCCGTCATCCGCGCCATCGTCCAGGGTTCAGCAAACGACAGCTCGACCTGGACCTCCTCCACCCCAGGAAGGTTGAGGAGCTTTGTGCGGATATCTTGACGCATCACGTCAATTGCCGGGCAGGCGCTGTAGGTGGGGGTCATGCGCACGTGGACCCGGCCGCCGGTCACTTGAACCTCGTCGATCAGCCCCAGATCCATCACGGTCAACGGCAGCTCCGGGTCTTTCACCGTCGCCAGCGCCTCCCAGATTTGGTCTTCAAAGGTTCGAGTAGTTGGCATGCCCGTGTAGTGTGTTCTACTTCGCGGTTCCGCGTTCCCGCGCACCGCCCCTAGCTCGCGAAGCGAGCGTGGGGGTTCCCCGTTCCCGTTTCTCGTCACCATTTGGCCTGCGGGTCGGAACGCCAGACGGATGTCATCTCATCCAGCAACGTACCCAGATCGTCGCTGTGGCGGCCGATCCGGCCTCCCATCCCTTCCACTGATTTCGCCGCCGGGAGCCTAAGGCCCACGCTCTCCAAGACGGCGATGACGCCCTGACGCCACTGGAACAACTGCTCTGCCAGGGCCACCGGGACGACATCCGCGCCCAGTTCCTCCTGGCCCGGCACCGGTTCGAACATCCCCAGGGCCTCCGGCCAGGCGCGGTCCAGCGCCTGCTGCATCCTCCCCCGGCTCGCCTCGGTCGCCGATGCCAGCCGGCGCAGCCACTGCTCCCCAAACATGAGATGGTACTTTTCCTCGCGCCGGACCGTCGACGCCAGGTCGGCCAGCGGCCGCAGCGCACCGGAGGCGAGCGCATCCAATCGGACGTGGTCCGCCCGGTCATAGAGAAACAACCGCACCATCGAATATCCCCAATCGCCGTTGGGGCGCTCGGTAAGTACGGCATTGCGGAACTCCGCGGAGGCGCGTCCAAAGGCGACGTGGTCGGGATCGCCGCCGATCAGGTCGCAGGCCCGCTCGTAAAACAACCGGGCGTGGCCGATCTCTTCCTGTGCGATCGACGACAAGGCCACATCGGATTCGATGTCGGGCGCGAAGCCGGTCCACTCGGAGTGGCGATGGCCGATGATGAGCTCATCATCGGCCACGGCGATCAGGTAGGCGGCCAGTGCGTCGCGCACCTGCGGTTTGAAGGCCGCGGCGCTGAGACTCATCTCATTTCCGTTTGGGACGGGTGATCCGTTGCTGTTCGCGGTAGGAGCCGCCGAAGCGATAACTCTTGTCGGTGGCGTGCTCAAACAGCGCGGCGTCATCGTAGGGAGTGGCCGCGATCATGCTGTAGGGGGCCACCCACAAGTTCACGCAGGGGTCGCGGCGTGTGAACTGCTCTTTGGCCAGCACCAACGCCATCTCGGCGTCGGTGGCGTGCACATCGCCGACGTGCACGTGAGCGTCGTTCTTGGTGTCCTGCCGGAAGACGGCGAAAAGGCGCGCGGCATCCGCGTCAGATTTCCCCAGTAACTCCGCCAGTCGCGGCATCTCCCCTCTTCTACCGCGCCTGGGGCGGCAGCTCTAGGCGTTCGTACATGAGCAGCGAGTAGTCGAGGTTTTCCGCAGGCACGCCAAGCTGGCGCAGCATCGCCATCGCCTGAGCGCGGTGATGGATCTCGTGGAAGAAGAGCTGGGCCGCGGCGCCTCCGGTCGTGGTGCGGATCTTCACCGGTGGCTCATCGGAGGGCCGCGCCACATACTCGAGAGGTCGGGTCCAGTCCGAGATCTCGCGCAACGTCCGCCTCGTCTCCTCGGCCTGCTCCTGCCAGGCACGCTCCAGCGGCGGGAAATCCGTCTTGTAGAACCGCGCCAGCGGCCGTTCGTCCCAGGGGGGGACATCTTTCCCACGGAGGCGCTGCACGTACGTCCACTCCGACAGGGGAATCTCCACAAGCGTATCTCGCAGGGTCTTCAAACCAAACGGAAATTCCTTTGTGTATTGTGCCAGCGTGAGCGGCCGGACCCAGTCCAGCAGCTTCGCCCGCGCCTTCGCCAGGTACTCGTAGAGATGGACCGGATTGAATCCGGCCCGCTCGTCTCTCATGTTGCCATCCCCCAGGCGTCGATCGCCTCGCGAACCCACTGGTGGCGCCGCCAGTAGTCATTGCGCAGCGCCAGGCGGGCCGCAGATTTCGGTCCCTCGCCGCGAATGACCCGCTTGAACTCCTCCCAGTCGGGTTCGCTGTAATCGTAGCGTTGCCCGGCCTCGTTCCACCTCAGCTGCGGGTCGGGCACCCGCAAGCCGTAATCAGTAATCAGCGGCACAAACTGCCGCAGGAACTGCTGGCGTAGCTCGTCATTGGTCTTCACCTTGATGCGCCAGCGCATCATCGTCTCCAGATGCGGTGAGGCCTGGTCTCGGGGACCGAAGAAGTGCATGATCGGCTGCCACCAGCGGATGATCGCCTCCTGCAGCATGGCCCGCTGCTGGGGGGTGCCGTCCGCCAGCGTACGGTGGACGTCGATGCCCAGGCGGATATGAAAATCTTCTTCGTAGCAGATGCGTTTGAGCACCCGGGCATACGGCGCGTAGCTACACGCTCGCAACGATCCCTGCGTCTGCATCGCCGCCCCGTCAACGAACACCTGAATCACCGCGACGTCGGCCCAGGTGGGTGCCGGATAGTGGAACACGTTGTGGAACTTGCTCCGGCCCGCCAGCAACTCTTCGATCATCTGCGGACGCGGCTTGCCTAGGTCTTCGGCCACCCGATAAAGCAGCTGGGCGTGACCGACCTCATCCTGCACCTTGGCGACCAGCGCCATCTTCCTGCGCAGCGTGGGGGCGCGGGGAATCCATTCCCGTTCTGGCAACGCGCCCATCAGCTCCGAGTTGGCATGCATCTGTATCAGGCGCAGGCACTCGGCACGGTACTGCTGGGGCATCCATTCGCCGGCCTCGATGCGGTCTCCGCCGGCCACCATGGCTTCAAAGTTGGCGAGCTTGTCGGGATCGTCGGGCGGGATGGCCTGGGTGGATGTCATCGATCAAATTGTATCGTCGCCGTTTGTGCATCGTCAAGGCGCTCGCCACGAGCCGTTTGCTGCTAAGACCTGTGATGGGACATCGCAGGGTTTGTGTTCGATCTTCCCAAACGACCGCACTGCCGGAGGGCGGGATAAGGACGTTGGACCGGGGACCAGAAGGGCGGCTAAGGAGTGACTCAGTTACTGGTCCCCTTTGTCCAACGTCCTCATCCCGCCTCCCGGTCTGGCGTCCTGCTCGATCCTGGTGAGACCGGACGGTTCTCGGAAACGGGACCCGTAACTCAATCACTCCTTAGCCGCAATTCGGGGCCCCGTCCGAGGGCCGTCCGGTCTCACCCACCGGCGATCATGCTGGATGAATGTCCCTCTAGCATCCCCAGGAGCCGTTCTCCGCACCGCGGAACCTCACTCCATGAGGTGACACGCATGGATCTCTCGTCCGCATCGATCGCGCTCCGCCTGTTCGCGGTGTTCGCTCTGGTGGCGGCCAACGGCCTGTTCGTCGCTGCGGAGTTTTCCATCGTCAAAGCCCGCCGCACCCGGATCGCGCAGTTGGTGCGAGCGGGCCGGCGCGGGGCCCGGCTGGTCCAACGGGCCACGGAGAATCCCGAACCGTTCGTGGCGGCCACCCAGCTGGGCATCACCATGGCCAGCCTGGGCCTGGGGTGGATCGGTGAACCGTTTGTTGCCACGCTGATCGAGCCGCTGCTGGGCGGCCTGCCCATCACCTTCCGACCGGCGGCGCAACAAACGATCTCCGCGGCGCTGGCGTTCGGCCTGATCACGGCCCTGCACATCATTTTCGGCGAACTGGCCCCCAAGAGCATCGCGTTGTGGAGCGCCGAGCCCACCGCGCTGGTGACGGTGCCACCGACCGCGGCATTCTCCCGAGTGTTCAAACCATTCATCTGGTCGCTCAACGCTGTGGCCAACGGATCGCTGCGCATCTTTGGACTGCGCGCGCCCAGTGGGAGGCACGTGGCCTACCAGCGCGAGGAGTTGGTGATGCTGGTCGGCGAGGCCCGACGGGCCGGGACTCTGGAACGCGAGGAGGAGTCGCTGGTGCGGCGGGTGTTCCGCCTCACGGACCGCGTGGTCGGCGAGGTGATGGTGCACCGTACCGCCATCGCCGCCGTGCCCGCCACCGCGACGGTGCGCGAATCAGTCGCCGTGATCCGGCAGCGCGGCTTCACCCGGGTGCCGGTCATCGGTGAGGATCTCGATCACATCGTCGGCGCCGTCCACGCCAAAGACCTGCTGATCCAGCTTGCCGACGGCCGCGCCGACGCGCCAATCACGGCGCTGGTGCGGCCGGTCCTGTATGTCCCGGAGACCAAACCGGTGGTGGACCTGTTGGAGGAGATGCGGCACGGCCGTTCCCAACTCGCGGTCGTGCTCGAGGAGTACGGCAGCACCGCTGGCATCGTCACCATCGAAGACCTGCTCGAAGAGATCGTCGGCGAGATCCCCGGCGAATACCGGCCACAGCCCCCGCTCGTGGATCTCACGCAGCCGGATCGCATCATCGTCGACGCCTCGATCGATCTGGCCGCTCTTCAAGACCTGACCGGGATCGCCCTGGCCGGAGAGCAGGCTAACACGCTGGGGGGATTCATCTTCTACCACCTGGGAAGAATCCCCGAACCCGGGGCCCACTTTTCGCTGGGCGAGCTGCAGTTTACGGTCGAGACCGTCATCGGACGGCGCATCGGCCGGGTGGAAATACGACGCCGGCCAACGAAATGACGCCTGCACACAGGGTGGGTAGGTTAGCGGGCGATCTCCACCACGAGCGCCGCAGCCAGTGATGCGGCCTGTGCCAGCAGGTTCGGGTCAATCCTCGCGTAGACATCCTGCGGGGTGTGATAGACACCGTCGTCGCCGGTGTGAATGAAGACCACCGGGACTCCCGCCCCTTCAAACGACACGTGGTCGCTGCTGCCAAGGCTCAGCCGCTGCACCCCGATTCCCAGACGGCCCGCCACCTGTTCCGCCACGTCCATCAATCCGCCCCTTCCGGCCGAGTTCGAAAGCAGCAGCTGCGCGCGGTGGCCCACCATGTCAAGATTCACCATCCCCGTCACAGCGAGCGTCCGGTTCGCCACGTAGTAACTGGAGCCGACCAGCCCCAACTCCTCCGCCCCGAATGCTACGAAGTGGACCGTGCGTGCGGTCGGCACCTCCACCAGCAGGCGGGCTACCTCCAGCACCGCGGCGACTCCCGATGCGTTGTCGTTGGCTCCCGGGCTGGGCGGCACGCTGTCGAGGTGGGCGCCGACCACAACCACTTCCTGCGGTGAACTCGTACCAGGTTTGACCGCGATCACGTTAGCCGACGAACGCCGTTCGGTCACCGTCCGGATGACGAGGTGCACACGCACTGGGCCAGCCGCCAGCCACGCCCCCAGACGCAGGCCTTCGTCATACGGAACCATGACGACCGGGATTCTCGACGGCGTCAGCAGCGTCCCGGTCTGCGCCGGACCCGGCTGGTTGTTGAAGATGATGATCGCGGATGCCCCGGCCGCCGCAGCAAACGACGCCTTCTCCGAAAAGCGGATCTGTCCTCGCCCAGCGAACGCCACCTTGCCGTCCAGCCGTTTCCCCCGCAGGTCCTCTTCTCGCCCCAGACCGACATCCACCAGCTCGGCTGCCACGCCATCTTCCGGCGTGGCCGTGGAGTAGATCATTGTCGCCGGGTGAAGCACCAGCTCGACCGGGGCTACCACGGTCAGAATGGGCAGATACGGCTCATCAAAGAACTGGAACGGGAACGCTTGCGGCTCGACACGGTATCCCAGCCGTTGAAACTGCTCCGTGACATACTCCGTCGCGCGGATGTAAGCCGGCGACCCCGCCGGCCTCGGACCGATCTGCTGGCTGAGCGTGGCAACGTGGGCGAGCGCAGCGGTCCCTGAGGCGACCGGGGGCGACTGTGCGCCCGCCACCGCCAGTACGCCGGCGAGTAGGAGTACGCTCATCCCGAGCGCAACCGAGCGGGGCCGCAGCCGTGGGAGCAGACGACTATGCCGGAGCACGTTGCGCTTGCTCCAAGACGTGGTTCATGGCCTTCATCGTGGCTTTGACCACGGCCTCATGCGGATCAGCCGTGTACAGGGCAGACCCAAGGACATGATGCTCTTCGCTGGTCGGTGAACCCATGACCAGCAAGATATGCACTGCCTCGCCGGAGTCGAGCGGGGTCCGGGTTATCTCCTCCACGACCACGTCCCACGGCTGGGGGAGCCAGTGGCGCACGGCGCTCATCGTGGCGTCAACCAGCAACCGCATGCCGCCGGAACCCAGCACCGAGCCCTGCGCCTGACCGGTGACACGGCGGCCGTTGAGTTCGAGTTCGACAGTTGCCGTCCCCCTGCCATCCTCGACCCCCAGATCGATCCGGCGGATCGCGACCCGGTCCTCTCCCCCGGCCTCGGCGCGGGAAGCGGTCGGCGTCTGCGAACTGTGCAGGATCCGAGACTCTGTGCGTTTGGCCATGGTGGACGCGCGGCTGGCCATCGTGATGAGATCGTCTACTGTGGCATCGTAGTGGATGTCGTGACGCTCGATGCTGCGTTTGCCGCCGGCAATCCCGATTGCCGCGCTGACCGCCCCGGGCGGAGCCCCGGCCACTTCGGTGGCCACGATGACCTCACGCAGCAGCAAAGCCAGAGCCGTGGCGGCATCCACCGTCCGCGTGGTAACGATCGCAAACTCATCACCGGCGTACCGGCAGATGACATCGCTCTCAGGATCAGTCTTCTCACGCAGCAACGACGCCACCGCTTTGATCACCCGGTCGCCGACGACGTGACCGTACAGCTTGTTCACGATGCCGAAGTCATCGAGATCGATGAACAGGACGGAGACCTCGCGCCCCGCTTTGAGGAGATCGGCAGCCTCCTGGCGCAGGGTCCCCGACCAAGGCAGATCGGTCATCGGATCAGTGAGCCGGCCCAGTTCTTTGAGGAGATCCCCGCGGGTGACGATGCCGACGAGCGCGCCGTGGTCCACAACGGGCAGCCGGCCGATCCGCCGGCCGTCCATGATGGCGTACGCATCGGTGATGCGCGCGGTGGGAGCCACGATCACGACGTCCCGCGTCATCACCTCGCGTACCGGCCGGTACGGCGGCTGGCCCACCAAATCTTTGAGCGTCACAATCCCCACAGTGCTCCCCGCCTCCAGCACGGGCAGCCCCCCGATGCCGTGTTCGGTCAGCCGGCGCGCCACAGCGGTCACCGTTTCGCCCGGGGCGGCCGTCACCAGCGACTTCGCCATGAATTCCGCGACGGTTCTCATCGTGTGCCCCTGGACGGCGCGACCGCAGCATCCTGCAGAACCGCCGCGAACCCGTCGCTGAGCCGGCGATGGGTCGCCTGCAGGTGCTCAGGAATCACCTTCACGTCTCCCAGCACCGGCATGAAGTTGGTATCTCCGACCCACCGCGGCACCACATGGATGTGTAAGTGGTCGTCGATCCCCGCACCGGCGGCTCGACCGAGGTTCATGCCGATATTGTACCCCTCTGGACGCAACACGCGCTCCTGCACCCGCACACAGTAATCTGTGTACCGGAACAACTCACCCAGCTCCTGGTCATCGAGCTCAGCCAGCCGGCTCCGGTGACGGTTGGGCACAATCATCGCGTGTCCTGCATTGTACGGGAACCGGTTCATGATGACAAAACAGCGTTGGCCGCGAGCCACGATCAGCGTGCGGTGATCGTCGGGATCTGCCAGCGCCGCGCAGAAGATGCAGCCCGCGGCCTTCTCTGCCTGAACATACTCCAGACGCCAGGGTGCCCAGATCTGCTTCATCGCGCCGCGTGCCCCGGGGGGTGGCGGGGGTTGGGGGTCTGGCGTCGGGACACCTGGCTGGAATTCCGATCTCTGATGCCCGATCCCCGACCCTCATCTTCGGCCTTGCGATCACGCCGGGCCAGATGGCGCAGCGCCTCGCGGGCCGCGGCCTGCTCTGCCTGTTTCTTGCTGGACCCTTTTCCCTCTCCCAAGATCCGGCCGCTGGCTTCAACCGTCGCCACGAAGATCCTGGCATGATCGGGACCTTCCTGACTGCTGATCCGGTAGCGCGGAATGCGCCGCTCCTGTTCCTGCAGTAGTTCCTGAAGCGTGCTCTTGTAGTCTTCGCTCGGCATCTCCAGTTCGTCGAACGCATCCTGCAACAGCCGGGTGGCCACGGCGTGGACCACGCCGAAACCGGAGTCCACGTAGACGGCCCCAAGCACCGCCTCCAGCACGTCGGCCAGCAGCGCCGGTCGATGCCGCCCGCCGGCCTTCTCCTCCCCCTTGCCGAGCAGAATATAGCGTCCCAGATCCAGCGACTGCGCGATGCGCGCCAACCACGGCTCGCTGACGATTCGAGCCCGCAGCTTGGCCAGTTCGCCCTCCGGGGCATCCGGATAGCGGTGGTACAGATGGTCGCACACGACCAGACTCAGGACCGCGTCGCCCAGCAACTCCAGACGCTCGTAACTCTCGCGGCGGCTGCCGCCCCCGTGGCCGTACGACCCATGCTGCAACGCCAGACTGAGCAACCGGCGGTCGCGCAACCGCACGTCGAGCTTCCCCTCCAGCTCCGCGAGCTGAGCCTCTCGGTCGGGATCGATCGCTGGAAGCGCGGGAACCGTCGTGTCAGCGCCGGTCATACCTGCGGACGATCAGGGTGGCGTTGTGCCCTCCAAAGCCGAAGGCATTGGACATCGCAGCGTCGACTGCCGCTGAGCGAGGCGCGTTGGGGATGTAATCCAGATCGCACTCCGGGTCGGGAAACTCGTAATTGATCGTTGGGGGCAGCACCTGATGCTGGAGCGCCAGGGCGCACGTGATCAGCTCCACCGCGCCGGCGGCACCGAACAGGTGGCCGGTCATCGACTTGGTCGAGCTCACCGCCACCTTGCCGGCATGCAGCCCAAAGACCCGTTTGATCGCCAGCGTCTCGGTCCGATCGTTGTAGGGGGTGCTGGTGCCGTGGGCATTAATGTACTGCACGTCGGCGGGAGCCATCGCGGCGTCGCGCAGCGCATTGGCCATGCTGCGTGTGGCGCCGTCCGCCTCGGGGTCCGGCTGCGTGATATGGTAGGCGTCCCCGCTCATTCCGTAGCCCACCATCTCCCCGTAGATGAACGCCTCGCGCCGGAGCGCATGTTCGAGTTCCTCGAGGAGGACCATGCCGGCCCCCTCCCCCATCACGAATCCGTCCCGCTTGGCATCAAACGGCCGGGACGCCTTGGCGGGCTCGTCGTTGCGCGTGGACATCGCTTTCATCGAGCAAAAGCCGGCCACGCTCAACGGCGTAATGGCCGCCTCCGTGCCGCCGGCCAGCATCGCCGTCGCCTCGCCACGCTGAATGATTCGCATCGCATCGCCGACGGCGTTCCCACCGGTCGCACACGCGGTGACCACGGCGCTGTTGGGCCCCTTCGCCCCCGTGAGAATCGAAACGATGCCTGCCGCCATGTTCACGATGATCATTGGGATAAAAAAGGGGCTGACGCGGCCCGGGCCGCGCTCCAGCAGGATCTGATGCTGATTCTCCCACGTTTCCGCGCCGCCGATGCCGGACCCGATCAGCACCCCTACCTGCCCGGCGTTCTGGGCGGTGATGGTGAAATGGGCATCATCCAGGGCCATCCGCGTGGCCGCGTAGGCAAATTGTACGAAACGATCGTTGCGGCGGACTTCTTTCTTTTCCATGAAGGCCGCGGGGTCGAAGTCGCGCACCTCGGCCGCAATCCGGGTGTCGAACCCGGAGGCGTCGAAGCGGCTAATCCGCCCCACTCCGCTCCGCGCTTCCATCAGACCCGCCCAGAAGGTCTCCTTGCCGATCCCGATGGGGGTGATGACCCCCACCCCGGTCACAACGACCCGGCGCCGAATCATCGGCGGCACCTCACGAGCCGGAGATGCTCCTCTGCCGCTACTCAGTGGCGTGCTCGCCTATGTGGGCTTCGATGTATTTCACCGCCTCGCCCACCGTGGCAATCTTCTCGGCGTCCTCGTCCGGGATCTCAACACCGAACTCCTCTTCCAGGGCCATCACGAGCTCCACCACGTCGAGCGAGTCGGCGCCGAGATCATCCACAAACGAGGACCCGGGTGAGACTTCATCAGCCGCTACCCCAAGTTGTTCCACGACAATGTTTTTGACGCGATCAAAGATGGATGCCATCGAGCTTCCCACCCCCGTGTCAGTCTACCGCACCGCCGATATCATACCCCAGCCATGTCAGCGCATGACCAGCCCGCCGTCCACATTCAGGACCTGTCCGGTGATGTACGATGCATCGTCAGAGGCGAGGAAGACCACCGCGGCGGCTACTTCCTCAGGTTTCCCCGCCCGCCCCAGGGGGACCTGCTCCAGAAGGACTTTCACCTGATCGGGTGAGAGCCGATCGGTCATCCCGGCTTCGATGAATCCCGGAGCGACTGCGTTCACGGTGATCCCGCGCGAGGCGACCTCCCGGGCCACGGCCTTGGTCAGCCCGATCATGCCTGCCTTGGCCGCCACGTAGTTGGCCTGCCCGGGATTTCCGATCTCCGCCACGATCGATGCGATGTTGATGATCCGGCCGCCATGCTGGCGCACGAATTCCCGTAATATCGCCCGGGTGCAGTAGAAGGCGCTGCTGAGGTTCGTGTCGAGCACGGCCTGCCAGTCCTCATCTTTCATGCGCAGGATCAGCGTATCGCGGATCATGCCGGCATTGTTCACCAGAATATCGATCCGCCCGAAGACCTCCAGCGCTGTCGCGACGACTCGCGGTGCGCCAGCGGGGACGGCCAGATCTGCCTGTATGCTTTTGGCCACACCACCGCGCTCGCTGATGGCGCCGACGACCGCTTCGGCCGCATCGCGGTGGGTTCCGTAGTGGACGACGATCCTGGCACCCTCGGCCGCGAGCGCCAGAGAGATGGCGCTGCCGACGGCGCCTGATCCACCGGTCACAATGGCGACCCTGCCATCAAGCGCTCCCATCGCCTGCTCCCTTCGGTGCCGGCGCTGCGTGCCCCACGTCCCTCTCGGCCACATCACCGGGGAACACCTGCAAGGCCGCGAATGCCTCCTGCAGCGAGGCGGGGTCCTCCACGTGCAGCACCCGCGCGGGCGGCACGGTCTTGCGGATCAATCCCGACAATGCGGTCCCCGGCCCGACCTCGACAAACGTCGTGATGCCCGCATCCGCCATGGCTCTGACCGATTCATCCCACCGCACGGGACTGGCCACCTGCTCGACCAGCAGGCGCCGGATGTCGTCCGGCTCGCGGACCGGCTGCGCGGTCACGTTGCTGACAACGGGAATGGTCGGACGGCTAATGGCCAGGCCCACCAGGACCTCGGAGAGTCGCCTCGCCGCCGGACGCATCAGGCTGGTGTGAAACGGAGCGCTGACCGGCAGCTGGACCGCTCGCTTCGCGCCGGCCTCCCTGGCGAGCCTGATCCCTTCCTGGACCGCGTCCTCATCCCCCGCGATCACGATCTGTCCAGGGCTGTTGAAGTTAGACGGCTCGACCACGCCCCGGGCGGCAGCAGCGCTACAGATCCGGCGTACGGCCGGGGCGTCAAGACCCAGAATCGCAGCCATGGCGGTCCGCCGGCCCGTCGCGGCCTCCTGCATGAACGCGCCACGGCGGCGCACAACGACGAGGGCATCCTCGTACCGGATCGCCCCCGCGCACACCAGCGCGGTGTACTCGCCCAGGCTGAGGCCGGCAACCAGATGCGGTGTGACCCCGCGCGACTGCAGCGCCGCCAGGCAGGCCATGCTGGTGGCGAGGATCGCCGGCTGCGTAATGTCGGTCCGGCGGAGTTCGTCGTCGGGCCCGTCCCAGCACAGCCGCGACAACGGGAAGCCCAGGACCTCATCAGCGCGAAGAAAGACCTGGCGGGCCTGGGCCGACGCCGCGGCCATCTGCTTGCCCATCCCAGCGTATTGGGCACCCTG
>VBAL01000182.1 GCA_005888595.1 Candidatus Segetimicrobium genomatis | reverse complement strand
GTAGTTCGTCCCAGTTGCCGACGAGGCTTCCGAGGACGGAGAACTCGGAGAAGATCATGTCGATGGCCTTCAGATTCGCCGTGCCACCGTAGCCGACGATGATCAACGACCCGCCTTTCCGGAGCATCCGCATTCCGTTGGCGAGGGTCTGGTCGTTGCCCACCAGATCGATCACGACCTCCGCCCCTTGGTTCTTCGTGATCTCCATCACCTGTTTCACGGGATCCCGCCGCGCATCGATGACGCGGTGAGCGCCCATCTTCTCCGCGAGGCGGAGTTTGCTCTCCGCGATGTCGGAGGCCGTGATGTAGGCGTTCGTCATGCATCGCAACAACTGGAGGGCGATATGACCGAGGCCGCCCACCCCTTGGACGACGACGTTGCTGCCCGAAGTCGTGCGGCTCGCGGCTTTCTTGACGGCGCGGATCGCGGTGAGCCCGGCGTCGGCCAGGGGGGCGACGTCCGCGGGGTCGAGCTCGTTCAACTTGACGAGGGAGCGCTCGGAGGTGCGGATGAATTGCGCGAAGCCGCCGTCCGCGGTGATCCCTGGGAACACGAGGTTTTCGCAATGCATGTCCTCGCCGATCCGACAGGCACGGCACAGCCCGTCCGTAATCACGGGATGGAGGATGACCTTCTCTCCCTTTTTCACGGAGGTGGCCGCCGGTCCGACCTCCTCGACGATTCCCGCGTTCTCGTGGCCCAAGGTGTACGGCAAGGTGACCTGGACCTTCTCCTTCCAAACGCCCTCGACGATGTGGAGGTCCGTGTGGCACACGCCCGCCCCGGTGACCCGCACGATCACGTCCGCCGGATTCTTGAGGCGTGGAGTCTCGGCGTCGACGAGTCGGAGAGGCTTGTCGTAAGCGAAAAGTCGGGCGGCCTTCATAGTGCATTGTATCCGATGCACTCTATATGGGTCTTACTGAGCCGCGGTGGCGAGCCCCAGGTCGGTGATGACGATTGCCCATGTTCGTATGCGCTCAATGTGAGTCCATTGCTCCACTCGCCACTGCCCATTCGAATCGGAACCCGCAAAGGATATCTGCTCGTCCGGAATCGGGGTGATGATGAAGCGTCCGAACTGGAAGGCGATCGGGTTTCTCGCGTTCATCGCGTTGGGCGCCGTGTCCGCGGCCCTGGGATGCCCGTTCTTCCGGAACCCGCAGAACTACATGTCCGCCGGGGGCTTCGTTGGGTACGTCCAGCACTTGGTCTCCGTCCACCGCAAGGCCTGAGAACCACCGAGTGGGGCAGACGTCGCGCCGCGGTCGAGCCTCTCTGCCCACATCATCGGGATCGGTCTGATCGCCGCCGAAGTTAGCCTTATGATGTGAATCGTTTGCGCGCACGTTTTTATAGGCTTGTTGGGTCGCACGGTTTGCGAGTCGATGAATCGCGAGTCGCCCCTTTCTCCCCGTCGCTCGGACCTCCCTACACGCGCTGCTGCGACTCACCTCATCGTCATCGGGACCAACCATCGGACCTCGAGCCTCGACGCGCGTGAGTGGCTTCTCCGGAAGGCCTCGTACGCTTCCTTGCGGAAGGCGGGCGGACCGCGACCACCTTGGTCCGATGTCGTCCTCCTGACCACGTGCAATCGAATCGAAGTGTACGCACTCACGGAAGACCCTGCTCGGGCCGCCGAACTCGTTCGAAAGACCCTCGGCGTCTCCCTCGACGAGCGGATGCTGTACGTCCTCGAAGACCGCGATGCAGCGGCTCATCTCATTCGGGTCGCCAGCGGCCTGGACTCCCTGGCGGAAGGCGAGGAGCAGGTGACGGCTCAAGTCCGGAGCGCCCCGTCGCGGCGACCGACTCGGGCCTCCGAGCGCCACCTTGCCGCCGTGTTTTTCCAAGCCGCACGAGTCGCCCCGTCCATCCGAACGCTTGCTGGCGTCACCCCGCGAGACGCGTCGGCGAGCCACGCGGCCATTCGATTCCTCGAGGCCGTCGTACCCATTGAGCGTCGAGTCGTCGCGGTCATCGGGACAGGGAAGATGGCCCGGATCGCTGCCAAGGAGCTTCGGCCGCACGCCGAAATCCGCGTTGTGAATCGGAATCTTCCACGGGCCCGCGAGCTCGCGAAGAGTCTTGAGGGGGAAGCCGTCCCATGGGCCGATTTGCAGACCCTTCTCGCCGACGCCGACATTGTCCTTGCCGCGACCGCGGTCCGGCGCCCGCTCATCACGAAGCAGATGGTCCGCGCCGCGATTCGTCGACGCCAGGGCCGGCCGATGTGGCTCATCGATCTCGGCTTTCCGCGGAACGTAGATCCGGGCTGTCGCGGTCTTCCCGGGGTACACCTGTTGGATCTTGACGGCCTCGCGCCCTGGGGTCAACGTCCCCCGGCGCCCGCGGCCTTCGCGCGAGTCGACCATCGGATTCGAAAGGAGTCGGAACGCCTCATCGAATCGCTGCGCCCGGAGGCGTTCGTCGATGTCACCGCTCTTCGGAAGACCGCCGAGGCAGTGCGACGGCGTGAGCTGGAGGAGGCCTTTGCCCGGCTCCCGGATCTCTCCGAAGAGGACCGGGCGATCGTCGACAAACTCTCGATGCGGTTGGTGAATCGTTTCCTGCATGGCCCGACCGAGCGCCTGCGGTCACTCCCGGAGGAGAGACGCGCTGAAATCGTCCATGAGATAGTCGCCGGACTCCAGGGAGGATCCGGATGAGCGGGACGCTGCGCGTCGGGACGCGGGGGAGCCCCCTCGCGCTCGCGCAGACGGAACAGGTCGTCAGGCAACTGCGCTCCGTCCACCCGGACCTTGAGACGAAGACGGTCGTGATCCGAACCCACGGCGACGACGGTTACCGGGAGGACTTGGGCAGTGCCCTGGACGGCAAGCGCGCCTTCACGAAGCGAATCGAGGACGCCCTTCTCGCGGGCCGGATCGACTTCGCGATTCACAGCCTGAAAGACTTGCCGACCGAGGTGGCCACCGGACTCGTGATCGCGGCGATTCCGCCGCGGGAGGACCCGAGAGATGTTTTCGTCGCCCGAGACG
>VBAL01000131.1:23637-24014 GCA_005888595.1 Candidatus Segetimicrobium genomatis | reverse complement strand
GTTCCTGCTCACAGACAATCCCAACCTGCACTCCGTCTTCCCGCAACATCACGCGTCGTTCCTGCCGCCGGAGTTGCGCGGTGACGCGTTCGTGAAGGAAGTGGCGGCGCGGCGTGCGCTGGCGGGACGGGTGAAAGCGTTCAATCCCCAACCGGGACAGATGTTCCTGATCACCACCCGGGAGACCAAGGGATAATGGAATTTCTGAGCTCGAGCAGATGCTCACGAAGCAGCCCATGCTGGCGAGGCAAGCCGAATGAGGCATGATTCTTGGTCGAGTCTAAGGGACAGTTTGCAGAGGTATCACTATGTCGTATGCCTCTGAACTTAGGTCGACGGCGATTCTTGGGGGCCATACGACCACCGTTCGCGGGGTT
>VBAL01000131.1:0-23477 GCA_005888595.1 Candidatus Segetimicrobium genomatis | reverse complement strand
TATATTCCTCGGCGCATTTCTAGCCAATCTCACCACCTATGGGACGGTATGGACGTCGCTGAGTATTGCTACGGGGAATACGCTGGAGGGATTGGTTGGGACGTATTTGGTAAACAAGTACGCGAACTCCAGTAATGTCTTTGATCATCCTCGAGACATATTCAAGTTTGCTTTTCTCGCAGCCATTCTGAGCACAGCAGTAAGCGCAACGATCGGCGTGACAAGCTTGGCACTTGGTGGTTTCGCCCCCTGGGCTGATTACCGGCTAATTTGGCTCACGTGGTGGCTGGGGGATGCCACTGGAGCGCTCATTTTTGCGCCTTTGCTCATCCTCTACGCGAAGGATCCCCATCGCCGCTGGAGTGGCCAAGCGATGCTTGAACGTGCTCTCTTTCTCGTGGCGCTCCTTTCTATAAGCTGGATTGTATTCGGTGATCAGTTTCCGTTCGTCTACCTGACCGTGCCGTTCCTGGTTTGGGCGGCGTTGCGCTTCGATCAGCGTGAGACCGCTGGTGTTGTTGTCCTCCTCACCCTTATCGCCGTGTGGGCCACGATCAGGCATCTCGGTCCTCTCGTGGGTGCCACGCCCAACGAGTCCCTCCTCTTGTTGCAGGCCTTCATGGGTACTGCGGCTCTGGTTGCTCTCCCGCTGGCCAGCGTCATGGCGGAACGCAGGTCTGCCGACCAGAAGACCACGGATCTCCACCTCCAGCTCCGCGGTCAAAACGCGCTCCTTGAATTGCGGGTACGCGAACGCACCCGGGAACTCGAGGATGCCTACTTTGAAATGGTGGAGCGGCTGGCGGCGGCCGCCGAGTTTCGCGATGACGACACCGGGGAGCACGCCAAACGTGTCGGGGAAATGTCAGCTGCGCTGGCTAGCAATTTGGGGCTGGCTGCAGATGAGGTGGAGCTGATCCGGCGGGCCGCTCCCCTGCATGACGTGGGGAAGATCGGCATCCCGGATCGTATTCTGCTGAAGCCTGGCACGCTGGTTCCTGAGGAATTCGAGCTCATGAAGACGCACGTCAAGGTCGGAGCCGGAATTCTCTCCGAGGCAAGGTCCGACCTCTTGAGACTGGCCGAGGAGATTGCTCTAACTCACCATGAGCGGTGGGATGGCACTGGATATCCCCGAGGACTCAAGGGCGAGGCGATCCCGCTCTCAGGGCGCATCGTGGCGGTTGCGGACGTCTTCGATGCCATCATTAGCACTCGACCATATCGGAAAGCCCGGTCGATAGAGGAGGCCATAGATGTGATAGAAAACGGGGCCGGAACCCAATTCGATCCCAAGATCGTTGATGCGCTCATGGCTCATCTGGGCCAGGCTCCCTCCGGTCACTTTGCGGATGCTGGGAGGATCTAGCCGAGAATAGACGTGGGGTTCTAGTCTCCATCAATAGACATGCTGAAGGGGCCCACGGCGTGGACCCCTTCGCTATCATTGTCTCTTTCGGCGCGAGGGTTACGGCGCGCCGATCCTGTCGAGTGCGCTCTTCACGTCTTGCACGGCGCCACCCGCGGCCTTCTCGACCGGTTCCGTCGCCGACCCCGCGGCATTCTCAGCAGGGCCCGTGACCGGTTCCAGAGTCTTCCCGACTGAGTCTACGATTGGATCAACAGTGCTCTGGACCGGGTCCAGGACCGGCTCGGCCGGGGCCAAAATTTCCTCCACGGGAGCCAGGATCTGAGTCGGTGGAGGTACCAACACCCCTGGTGGCGGCGTCGGAATCGGGCTGGGTTGGGGGCTGGGCGGCGCAGAGTTCACTGACGGTCGAACGACGTCTAACGACGCAGCCAAGCCGGTCGTAGACACCGGCGATGCGGTCACGCCGGAAGCACTAATCTGAGGCTGACCCGTTGCGAAGGCACTTGGAGAAGCAAAAGCCTGCCGGGCGATAGAAATCAGGTCATTCATCAGGATGATCGGGGCGCGCAGGAGGAAGCCAATGGTTCCAAATGGTCCCGCCACCCAGAGGGACACGACAACGGACGCAGCCAACAGAAGCGGTATTACTACTCTGCGCTTCACAAACTCACCCCCGGCACCTGTGAGTGTATTGGACAGTAGCGCTGCCGGCAAGGACTATGTAACCGCATTACAGAGCAAGAAGCTTGCCACCGACACCCCATTCTTGACCAGTTTTCTCGCCCGGGCGCGCTATCCGCGCACTATGAGAGGGGGACTGAGGCTGTAAGACCGAAGGGTATGTTTCCTCCGATATGGTCAGGTTCTGGAACCGGCTTACCCTCCTCCAGCGCTTCACAATCGCCAGCGCAACCATTGCCGTGGCCCTCGCCGTAGTCCTCTCGGCGGCCACGGTCCAGGCCATCGAATCCTTCGCAGTCAAAGACGAAGCCCAGGTCGCGGCGGAGCTCGTGCTTCGCACGATCGCCCCGCAGCTCCGGCCGGCGGACTTCGCGGGAACGTTGCCCCGGGAGCGGCGAGCGCTTCTGGACGCGCTCTTCCGCGCTCACGGCGTGTCGGATCGTGCGCTGCGTATCAGGCTCTGGCGCGCCGACAGGCAGCTACTGTACAGCAACGTCCCGGAACCCGAGACGCTGCAGAGGGCCGGTCCGGACCTCTCCATGCCCGGACTTGCGGTCTTTACCGAGCGCCGGGGGCGACTCGAGAACATCGCCCCAGATGTGATCCGGTTCTTCGTTCCCGTTCAGGTGGAGGGGAACCCGAAGCCGATTGCCGCATTCGAAATCCTCTATGACCTCACCCGCCTGCATCAGCAACTTCAGCACATCAGCCGGACCGTCTGGACCGCCGTGCCCCTGGGGTTTCTTGTTTTGTATGGCTCAGTCTTCGTCCTCGTGCGGAGGGCGTCCCAGCAACTGCTCAAACAACAGGCTGCTCTCATCGCTGCGCACCTGGGCACGTATCAATCGCTGGCCAGCGCCATTGACGCCAAGGATTCGTATACCGGCGATCACTCCACGAATGTTGCCGATCTCGCCGCGCGGGTCGGGCGCGCGCTGAAGCTCTCCCCGGAGGCTGTGGATGACGTTCGCATCGGCGCACGGTTGCACGATCTGGGGAAGATTGGGGTGCCGGATGCCATCCTGATGAAACCCGGCCCCCTGGATCCAGATGAACTCGTGATCATGCGCAGGCACGCCGAACGAGGCTTTGAGATCTTGCAGAAGGCACCGCTGTCCGACCGCGTCAAACTGGCCGTGCGTCACAGTCACGAGCGCTGGGACGGGAAGGGTTATCCTGCCGGCCTGGCCGGCGAGGCGATTCCTCTGATCGCGAGGATCGTGGCAGTGGTGGACGCCTACGAGGCGATGACGAGTGACAGGCCCTACCGCAAGGCGCTGCCGGTGAAGGAAGCGCTGGAGCGCCTGGAGCGCGATGCTGGATCACACTTCGATCCGCGTGTAGCCCGCGCGTTTGTCCAGCTGACACGAAAGGAAAGAGATATCTAACGAGCACGCAAGGGAGGAGAACATCTCATGCAAGCGCAACACTAACTCGCTGAGATACGAAGCGCGTGATGGAGGGGGTGTCGGCGTGTCTGGCCCAGAGGTGGACCTCCACGGGAAGGCCGCGATCGTGACGGGTGCGGCGAGCGGCATCGGCCGTGCCATCGCCAGGACGCTGGCGTCACGCGGTGCGGGCGTCTGCGTGTGCGATCTCTATGAAGCGGGGGCGCGTAAGGTAGCGCAGGAGATTGAGCAGGGCGGGGGTCAGGCGATCGCTGTGCGCACCGATATCAGCCAGCCGAAGGACGTGGAGGCGATGACTTCGGCGACGGTTCGTGAGTTTGGCGGCTTGGACGTCCTGGTCAACAATGCCGGCCTGCAGTTCATCGCGCCAGTGCACGAGTTCCCGGAGGAACAGTGGAATCTCCTCATTGGGGTGATGCTGACCGGCACCTTCCTGTGCACCAAGTATGCGCTGCCGCCGATGATGGCCAAACGTTGGGGGCGCGTGATCAACATCTCCTCGATCCACGGATTGGTCGCGTCGCCCTTCAAAAGTGCGTACAATGCCGCCAAACACGGCGTGGTGGGATTTACCCGGACGGTGGCCCTGGAGGTTGCCGAGTACAACATCACGGTCAACGCGATCTGTCCCTCGTACGTTCGGACACCGCTGGTGGAACGCCAGATCGCCGAGCAGTCCAAGGTGCATGGGATTCCAGAGCAAGACGTGGTGCAGAAGATCATGCTGGCTCCGGCCGCCATCAAACGGCTGCTGGAACCCGAAGAGGTCGCGTCGTTTGCGCTGTATCTCTGCGGCGATCATGCCGCGGCGATGACAGGTGGAGCCTACACACTCGACGCAGGGTGGACGGCGCGATAGTTCAGGCGTGACGTCATGGACGTCCTCCTCGCACAACTCCTCAACTCGCTGCTCTATGCGGCCGTTCTGTTCCTGATCGCGGGCGGGCTCAGCCTGATCTACGGCGTGATGCGGATCGTCAACCTGGCCCACGGGAGCCTGTTCGCCCTGGGGGCGTATGTCATGGCCTGGGGGATCTCGCGGGTGGCCGGAGCGTCAGGGGCGGAGCCTGCCTATCTCATCGTGCTCCTGCCCGTGGCCGCGGCGGCCGTCGGCGCGACCGGCGCCGTCGTGGAGCCGCTGTTCCTCCGACCGCTGTACGCGAGGGCGGAGGAGTACCAGTTGCTGCTGACCTTTGGCCTGCTGTTGATCCTGGAGGATGCAATGCGCTACATCTGGGGGGCCACACCACTGACGGTCAGTCCGCTGTGGGCCTCGTTTGGCAGTATGCACGTGCTGGGCGCGACGTATCCTCGGTACAACGTCGTGGTGATCCTGCTGGGGCTCGCGACCGCAATCTTACTGTGGGCGTTCGTGTTCAAGACCCGCTTCGGGGTGATTCTCCGCGCCACGTCCCAGAACCGCCGCATGGCTGCCGCGCTCGGCATCAACGTCAGCGCCGTCTACGTGCAGGCGTTTGCGCTGGGCTGCCTGATGGCCGGGCTGGCCGGTGCGGTGATTGTTCCCATTCAGGGCGCGGTCCTGGGCATGGGCGTGGACGCGCTGATCCTGGCATTCGTGGTGGTGGTGATCGGAGGTCTGGGAAGCCTGGAGGGGGCGCTGGTCGGTGCGCTCATCGTGGGCCTGGTGCGGACCATCGCGATCCAGTACTTCCCCGAACTGGAACTGGCCGTGCTCTACCTGATCGCCGCGGTGGTGCTGATCACACGCCCCGCCGGCCTGCTGGGGCGCGCATGAGTGGCGTCCAGCATTCTCCAGATGCGGCGATGCCCCTTGACACCGCCCGCGGCGCGCACGGGGTCCAGCCGGCCCTATGGTACACGGCGGCACTGGCGCTCCTCGCGCTCCTGCTCCCGTTCCTGGAAGGTGTCCCGGTCATTGGCTGGCTGGCGTCCCCCTTCCAGCGGATTCAACTCACCTACGGTCTGGTGTTCAGCATCGCGGCCCTGGCGTTTAACCTGCTGCTGGGCTACACGGGCCTCCTGTCGTTCGGGCACGCCGCGTTTTTCGGCGGCGCAGCGTATGCGGCCGGTCTGCTGGTGAAATACCTGCACGTGTACTCCATGGAAGGGTTCCTCCTGGCGGGACTCACAAGTGCCACCGTGCTGGCAGCGGTCTTCGGATCCGTCTGCGTCCGCTACACGCGGATCTTCTTCTCGATTCTGACTCTGGCACTGTCACAGGTTCTGTGGGCGCTGGCCCTCAAGTTCTTCTGGATCACCAACGGGACCGACGGGCTGAGCATCCCTACCCCGATCTTACTCGGGGGGTTGGTCGGCACCGCGGGCGATAAGGTGAGGTTTCTCTCCTTTACCTACTACTACTATGTACTGTTCATCTTCTTTATCTGTGTGGCGGTGATGGGGGTAATCGCCGCCTCGCCGTTTGGAAAGGCGCTGCAGGCCATCCGCGACAATGAGGTCCGGGCCCAGTTCGTCGGTATCGGAGTCCGGCGGTACCGCTGGTACGCGTTTGTCATCTCCGGCGCGTTTACCGGCGTGGCGGGCGCGCTGTTCGCCCCGTTGAACGGGCTGACCACGCCAGACATCCTGCACTGGACCTTCTCCGGCAAGATCGTGTTCATGACCGTGCTGGGCGGGTTCAAGAGCTTCATCGGTCCCATCCTGGGTGGTGTCGCCTACAACTATCTGGAAACCTACGTCATCAAGACCACGGAGTACTGGCAGATGCTGCTGGGGATCATCCTGGTGGCTCTGGTGCTGGTGATGCCGCAGGGAATCGTCGGCGTCTTCGCCTGGGGATCCCGCCGCGAACGGAGGAATCGTTGAAGATGCCCCTGCTGTTCGCGCAGGGACTGAGGAAGTCGTTCGGCGAGACCCGCGCCGTGGACGGCGTAGACTTCTTCGTGGAGTCCGAGGAGCTGGTCTCGCTCGTAGGATCTAATGGCGCAGGCAAGACCACGCTGGTCAACCTGCTCAGCGGACTCCTGGTGCCGGATGCGGGCAGCATCGCGTTTCAGGACACTGACATCACGGCGGTGCCCGTGCGGGACCGGATCAGGGCCGGGATCGCCCGCAGCTTCCAGCTGGTGAATCTGTTTGATCAACTCAGCGCGCTCGACAATGTGCGGCTGGCGATTTTCTCGCGGGACGGCACGACCCGTCAGGTCTTGCGCCTGGCGGAACGCAATCGCCCAGCCAGGGAGGAGGCTCTGGAGGTCCTGCGGGATTTCGGCTTGGAGGACAAGTGGGACACGCCGGCCGCCGGACTGGCCCAGGGCGAGCGAAAGCTGCTGGACGTGGCACTGGCCTACGCGCTGCGCCCAAAGTTGATCCTGCTGGATGAGCCCACCAGTGGCGTCGGCACGCGAGAGAAGGGAACCATAATGGACGCCGTCGCCCAGCTTGTGCGAGAGCGGTTCCTGGCGGCGGTGATCGTTGAACACGACATGGACGTCGTGTTTGCCTATTCGCATCGTATCGTGATGATGCACCAGGGGAAGGTGCTGGCCGAGGGAACCCCCGAGCAGATTCGCGCCGACGAGCGCGTGGCCGCGGCCTTGTTGGGGAAGGCATAATGGACGCAGCCGGGACGGTGCTCCAGGTCACCAACCTCACCACCTATCGCGGCCGTGCCCACATTCTGCGGGACGTGTCGTTGACCGTGCGCCGGGACGAGGTGGTGTGCCTGGTGGGGCGGAACGGCGCCGGCAAGACCACCACGATGGACAGCATCATGGGGCTGCTGCCGGTTCGCGCCGGTGAGATCCGGCTGAGCGGACAGACTATCACGAGGCTGCCAACACACCGGCGCGTGCAGAGAGGGATCGGCTACGCGCCGGAGGACACCGGCGTCTTCCCCGACCTGACCGTGGAGGAAAACCTGCGGATTGCATCGTGGCTCGGGAGCACCGGGGACGGAGCGGGGAGTGTCGGGACGGCGAACGTCTATGAACTCTTCCCCGAGCTGCGCGGGCTCCGCGGCAGACGGGGTTTCCATCTCAGCGGCGGCGAAAAGAAGATGGTGGCCATCGCCAGGGCGATGATGCTGCGCCCGTCGATTTTGCTGCTGGACGAGGCGTTCGAGGGCCTGGCGCCCGCGATCGTAAAGCGGTTTGCCGAGGCCGTCGCGCGGATCAAGGCCATGGGGATCGCGCTGTTCATCGCCGAGTCGAACATCATGACCGCGTCGCGCGTGGCCGAGCGATTATACGTCATGGACAGGGGAGAAATCTCGTTCGTGGGGACCCCGGAAGAGGCGTTCGCCGATCAGGGGGTCATGCGGATTATTCATGGATAGACAAGAACTGGTCACGGTGCTTCGGGCGCCGGCCCGTGCTATCCGGGCGCGGGCGGGCATCTTTGTGCTCATCGTCGCAGGCGTCGTGGCGATGAATCTGGTCTTGCCGCCCTTCGTGTTGTCCGTTGTTCGCAAACCCTATGACTACTTCTCCATCAATCCGTGGCTACACAACGTACCGTCGTGGCTTCGATCCGGCGAAGCGACCGCGGGACGAAAGGTCGAGTTCCTCTGGAATGCGGCGGTCCTCTGGTTCGTCGCCTCGGGGCAGTACGATGCGCCGGAGTGGGGTTTTACCGCCACCGTCAGGGACATCGCCCGGTGGATCCTGATGGGCGTGCTTTTTGGAACCTACTCCACGCTGTGGCTGGAAAGGCGGGCCCAACTGAGGAGCGACAACCTCGCCGCGAGGGGGCGGGGTTCGCGCGGCGGGTTGATAGGGGCGATCTTGAGCACGCTGGGGTTCAGCACGATGCCGTGCAGCGTAGTCGGCTGCGGCGCGCCCGTCCTGCCCGTGCTGGGGCTGGCGTTGACCGGGCTGTCGAGCGGGACGATCGCGCTCCTCTCGGGTGCGTCCCGGTTTCTCGTCTGGGTCGTGATCACGGGTGTTACCGTCAGCGTCGTGCTCCTCGCCATGCAGGTGGCCGGCACGTTGGAATCGCGGGCGTGGGCCGCACGTCCTAGCTCTGCGGCAGGGCGACCGTCGTAACCTCTGGCATGGTCTCGTTCTCCGCAACCACGATGGCCAAGATGATGCTGGACCGCGCAATGCCGTCGGGGATCTGCAGGGTGAACGTCCCGCCGTTCGCATACTCGACACGGCCCGCGGCGATGACCCGCCCATCAGCGCTCACGACGATGTATTGGCATTGAGGTTTTCCGTCGTGGCCGGCGGATAACGCCTGCTCGGGCGACGGCGGTTTCCCCAGCGGCTCCCGGACGATCTCGAAGCTGCGCGCGAAACGCGCCACGCGTTCCACGTCGGCAGTGACCTCGAGCCGTCCCGATCGGCGTTCGACCTTTGTGACGTACCCGTGGTGGGGGATGGCATAGCGGTCATAGGTCCCCACCGTTAGGGGATAGCTCAGATCGCGAAAGACCGTCAGGGTCACCGAATTGTCAGACCACGACGCCAGCTGATACGGCCCATTGGTCACCAGCCAGTGCTGGTGTTTCAAATAGAATGTACGCAGGGCGGACCAGCGGTCGCGCGCTTCCGACGGAGTGACAAAGGCTCTCAGTCCCTCCGGCCGATAGCCCTGCGCCGCATACGCGTCCACCATGCGCAGCAAGCGCTCGCTGGTTCTGCGATCGCGTACCACGTCGAGCCAGGCGATGCCGCGGGACGCGGCGTCGCTCTGGGAAATCGCACCGATCCCCTGCCGCGCGGCTTCCTCCATCAGCACCAGGAGCGTCCAAGGCACGGCGCTCCACGCGGGAGCCAGCGCCGCGGCCTGCTCCGGATCGTGCGGAGCCTGCCGCAGGTAGACTTCCACGATCGGCGCCTGCCAGGCCAGTTCCACGCCCCACAGTTGCTTGGTGATCCGGTCGATGCCGGTCACCCGGATTCCGGCCAGCGCTTCGCGGACCGGAGCCGTGGCGGCCGCGACAGCGCGATCGGAGCCGCCGTCCAGGCCTCCCGCAGCCTCAAAGGCCATGATGTACGGATAGATGGCGTCGGCCACTGTCATTGTCGAATCATCATGAAAGAGCGACGGGCGCAGCGTGTAGGTGACCTTGACCGCAGCGTGCGCCCCGGCGGAAACCGGCCGCATGCGGCCGTCTGGACTCGGGATCAGTGCGCCGGCCGGGACGCGATCCACCGCGTGAATCGTCCAGGTGACCCGGTTCGCCACCCATCCGCTTCGATAGGGGGCAGGGAGCAGGGCGGGGTCGCCGACGGCATTCCAGAGCAGCCGCCCGAACGCGTCGGTGAACCCGGCCAGTGGATTCCAGGCGGCGATGCGCGCTCCGCTGATCCCCAGGCGTAGCACGCCGTTCCAGGGGAAGTCCTTGAGTTTTGCCGTGCGGAGGAAGATCGCCGAACTCAGCCCAGTCTGCGCGTCGTAGCCAACGTTTTCTATTCCATTGGTGAAGTCGGTGATGAGCGCTTCGTGCCGGACGATATAGCCGAGCACAAGCCGGTCGCACCCACTCCGCAGCAAGGACACGAGTCGCCGCCCGAGGCTCACCCGTTCCTGAGCGGTCGCAATGATACCCCCCGTGAGATGGTGGTAAATCTCGACGGCCTGCCTACCGACCTGCGGGTCGGAGACGTAGCCGGCCAACAACCGGAATGCGTGGAACCATCCTTCCCTGCCCCACGGCGGCGCGGGGCGGCCGGCCAGGGGCAGTCCGGCCTCCGGCACCAGGGTGTCGAGGCCGACCACCTCGATGACCGCCTGCCAGGTTCCATCCGTCACGGTCGGCGGACCGATCATCAGACCCGCCGCCGCTCCGGTCGCCTTGATCCTAAACGTCGGCGGCAGCGGCGTCGTGGTTGGATCTGAGGCCACCGTGCGCAACGCTTCCTGAGCCAGATCATAATGATAGAAATAGTCGCCGTGATACGGCGTCACGGGATACGGATGAAACACAAAACCTACAGCGCGCGGGCGCGGTGGAGCGGATGACGTCACGGCCAAAGGTCAGTACGACGTACCCGCCCCAGGAGGCCACCGTGGCCGTGTCCGCGGGGAGCGCGCCGCCGAATGGATTCGCGCCGGGGCTGGCGTGGATCCGCCCGGCCCGCAGCGCATCGCCGAGGTCGGCGGCGTCAGCCGCCTCGAGCCGTATCTCGTGAGGATAGAAGGACGGGTAGTACGGGAGTTCGTGGCCGGCGCGTACGCGGATCGGTGCCGCGAGCAGAGTCAGGATGCAGACGGCTGTCAACGTTTTCATCGCAACGGTCCGGACGTGGACGGAACGGAGGGCGGATCGGGAAGGGAACCCGCCCTCCGCTGTGCCGCGGCCGGTTACGACCGGAGTTTTGGCCAGGTCTGCTCAATCCAGGTGTACGTGGACGTGGGTTCCCCCTTGGGCCATCCGGGTGGCGCCGTGATGTTGCGAATCGGGATCGTGATCATCCGGCTGGGATCCAGGACCAGGAACGGAAAGTTCTTTTCGTCGTAAGAGAACCCGGTGACCGCATCCTTGTATGCCTGGTGGTTATCGGTGCGGATCTGAATGTATCCGGCCGGCGACTCCCAGGAGAGGCCTTCCAGTTCGTGAATGATCGCGTCATCGTCCGGCCACCCGCCGGTCAGCCGGTTGGCGCGTTCGATAGCCAGACGAAGCATCTGCAGCGCCGTGTACGCGCCCTCCGCCTCGAAGTTCGGGTATTCCTTCCAGCGATTGTAGTACTTGCGCACGAAGAGGTTGTTGATCGGCCACTTGTTGCCCGGCGGGAAATTCCAGTAGTAATTGGCGTGTACACCGGCAATGACGCCCTGCGGATGGTCCTTGCCGATGGCATGGGGCGCGACCCCGAAGGCGATCGTGCTGGCGAACTTCATTTTCTCGAACAGCCCGTAGCCCAACGCCTGCTTGTAGAAGGCGATGTAGTCGCCCCCCCAGACCGACGAGACCAGCAGGTCCGGCTTGGTAGAAATTGTTTTGGTGATGTGAGCGGTGAAGTCTGTGGTGCCCAGTTTCGGCCAGGCCTCAGAGACGACCTCGGTGTCGGGCAGCAGCTTGCCGATGGCGATGCGGAAATGGTCGAAGGCGTTGCGGCCGTAGGAGTAGTCCGGGCTGATGAAGGCGAGCTTGCGCACCTCCGGCCAGGTCATGGCCACGGCCATGGCGCAGGTCACGCCATCCGCTGATTGGATGTTCGTGAACCGGAAGACGTACTTGGGATTCGGCACCGCTTTGTCAAACAGGAAATCGGTGCACCCATCCGCAAAGAGCGTCAGGACCTTCAGGTCCTCGGCCACGGGGCCGAGCGCGGGTGTGTTGCCGCTCGAGGTGATGCCGGTGAAGCAGTCGATCTTTGCCTCGAGCTTCATCCGCTTGAACTCTTTCACGTTCGCGTCCGTGCCGGCTGCTTCGTCCGCGGTGATGGTTTCGATCTTCCGTTTGCGGAGGAATCCGCCGTCGGCGTTGATCTCCTCAGCGGCAAGAATGTGGCCCTTGAGCATCGGTGCGCCGAGGACCGCCGCGGCACCGGACAGGAAGGTCATGTGGCCGACCTTGTAGGGGGTATCGGGAATCTTGCCCTGCGCGGGCGTCTGCGCCTCGACGCGCTGTGGGATCAGAGAACTGGTGGCGAGTCCGCCGAGGGCCGCCGCGCCAACGGTCACACCGACCTGTTTGAAAAACTCCCGACGACTGACTTCATGCTCAGCCATCCTGACTTCCCTCCTCACGTATCCGCATCCCAGGCTCGTGTAGTTCGCACGTCCACAGGTAGTGACTCACTCTGCCAGCGTACCTCCTTTCTGCGCCTGCCTGTTAGGTTGGAAGAATTACCAGGGCGGTTCTCTACGTGCCGTAGCCGTCCCTGCCCTATTCTGACGCGTCCGCTTATCCCGCCCGGCGCCGCGCGGCTGTGCACAAAGACCTATAGCTCTTCCCTCTGTGCCCAGGCTGAGACAGCGTTGTGACACTCCGCGTATGGTCAACTGGAAGGAGCCCATGCCGGGGACGGCGTATAGGGCGGCTAAACACAGGGCTTCTGCACAACCTATCTTGCTTTTGGGGCCGAAGAGATCGACTCGTGTCAGTCTAGACACGAAGGGGGGAAAGGCCCATGAAGCAACGAGGCAGGGTTGCTAGTGGTCATGCAACTAAACGTCCCACCCATCCGTCCACCAGGAAGTCATCCCGCAGAGAATTCTTGAAGACCGCGGTCGCCGCCGGCATCGGCGCCGCCGCGGCGGCCACCAAGTTTCCATCGATCAACATCGCCACGGCCCAGGCTCCCATCGTCTGGAAGATGCAGTCGGGCTGGCCGTCCCGGGACTTCTTCCACGAGTCGGCCATCGCCTTGGCGCAGAAAATCAACGAGATGTCTGGGGGCCGCATCAAAGTTGACCTGCTCCCGGCCGGAGCTGTCGTTGGCGCATTTGCCATCGCCGACGCCGTGAGTAGCGGCCTGCTGGACGCCGGACACGCGGTGGGCGTGTACGCATACTCAAAGAGCCCCACGACGAGTCTCTTCGGCACCGGTCCCTCCTTCGGAATGGACGCGGTGGACCTGCTGTCATGGTTCTACTACGGCGGCGGGTTCGAGATGTATCAGGATCTCCTCCAGAACCAGCTGAAGCTCAATTATGTGGCCTTTCTTTTCGGCCCATTTGCCACGCAGCCGTTAGGGTGGTTCAGGACTCCTATACTCAAGCCGGAGCAGTTCAAGGGGACCAAGTATCGGACCGTGGGGCTGTCTGCAGAGCTGTTCGCGGATATGGGAGCTTCTGTGGTCATCCTTCCGGGCGGCGAGGTGGTACCGGCGCTCGAGCGGGGCGTCATCGATGCGGCCGAGTTCAACAATCCGTCCTCCGACAAAGCCCTGGGCTTTCCCGATGTCCGGAAGATTTACATGCTGCAGAGTTTCCACCAGCCTATGGAGCAGTTCGAAGTTGATGTCAACAAGGCGAAGTGGGAGGCGCTCACCCCGGAGCTCAAAGCGATCGTGAAGGGAGCGATCTTCGCGGAGTCGGCCGACTACCACTTCAGAGCGATCGCGCGCAATAGCGTAGACCTGGAGGAGCTGGAGACGAAGCGAGGCGTGCGGGTGTTTACCACGCCCAAGGAGGTCCTGGAGGCGCAGCTCAACGCCTGGGACAAGCTCGTCGAGAAACATTCCAGCGCAGACCCGCTCTTCGCCAAGATCGTGGCCAGCCAGAAGGCGTGGGCGAAGCGCGTGGTGTCCTGGAAGCTGCGTGTCTACGTGGACAATAAGATCGCGTACGACCACTACTTCAAAGGGAAGCAATAGCCCGAAGGGCAGCTTGACAAGAGCGTGACAGCGTCAGGGCGTCCCGTGGAGTCGCCTCCCGGAACGCCCTGACTGCATGCTGGGACAGAACGGCAACCAGGTTTCCTCGGGAGGGCCGCGCATGGAAAAAGTCGTCACGTTCATCGACAGGGTCAGCGAGATCGTCGGCAAGACCTTCGCCTGGCTCGTGCTGGGCATCACCCTGGCGATGTCTTTTGAGATCATCTCCCGGCGGCTCGCGGGCAGGCCGACCACGTGGGCCTTTGACTTCAGTTACATGAGCTACGGCATGTACTTCATGCTGGGTTCGGCCTATACGCTCTCCCGCAATGCGCACGTTCGTGGCGACATCTTCTACCGGAACTTCTCACCGCGCACGCAGGCCACTATTGACCTCGTCCTGTACCTCGTGGTGTTTTTCCCGGCAATGATCGCGCTGACGTGGGTGGGATGGCAGTTCTTCTTCGCTTCGTACCGGGTGCACGAAACCTCACCGCTCAGTCCGTATGCCACGCCGGTGTGGCCGCTGAAGGCGGCCATACCCGCCGGGGCGGCCCTGCTGACGCTCCAGGGCGTCGCGCAGGTCCTGCGCTGCATCACCGCGATCCGCACCGGTCAGTGGCCCGCGGACATGGCTGAGGCTGAGGTGCTGGAATGAGTAACGAGACCCTCGGCCTGATCCAGCTGGCCCTGCTGAGCCTGGCCATCTTCATTGGTTTTCCCACAGCCTTCACACTCCTGGCCCTAGGCTTCGTCTTCGGATACGTGGGATTTGGGCACCTGGTGTTCGACATGATGGTGCAGCGCGCGTTCTTCGTCATGTCCAACGACGTGCTCATCTCCATTGTGCTCTTTGTGTTCATGGGGTATGTCGTCGAGCGGTCGGGAATCCTGGACCGGCTCTTCCGCACAATCTTGATCATCTCCGGTCCGCTGCGCGGCTCGCTCGCCCTCTCTACGGTGATCACGTGCACGATCTTTGCGATGGCCACCGGGATTATCGGGGCGTCGGTGACCATTATGGGTTTGCTGGCCCTGCCGCCCATGCTCAAACTCAGGTACGACAAACGCCTGGCCTCGGGAGCGATCGCGGCGGGGGGGACGCTCGGCATCCTCATTCCACCCAGCGTGCTGCTGATTTTGTACGCGGCCAACGCGGGCGAATCCATTGTCCGGCTGTACCTCGGAGCGTTCATTCCCGGATTCATTCTGGCGGCGTTCTACATCATCTACATCGTCATCGCGACGTGGCTGAGGCCGGAGTCCGGCCCTCCGCTGCCTCCCGAGGAGCGGAATTTCCCGCTGGGTGTGAAAGTGCGGATGTTTTTGACCGGCGTGGTGCCCATCGGCGCGTTGATCTCCACCGTGCTGGGGTCCATTGCCTTTGGTTGGGCTACGCCCACGGAGGCCGCGGGATTTGGTGCGCTTGGTGCGTTGATCCTCACCGCGGCGTACGGCCGATTGAGCCTGGAGAACGTCAGGGACGCCGTCTACAAGTCGATTCGCACCTCGAGTATGGTCCTCACGCTCCTCGTCGGGTCGGCCACGTTCTCGGGTGTATTCGCGCGCCTGGGCGGGTCCAGACTCATCGAGGAGTTCATCGTCGGCTTGAACCTCCCCACGTGGGGGTTTGTCTGGCTGATGATGCTGATCATCTTTCTGCTGGGGTGGCCGCTGGAGTGGACCGAGATCATCATCATTTTCATGCCGCTGTTCTGGCCGATCGCGGCTCGATACCATGTCGACCCTATCTGGTTGGGGATTCTCGTGGCGGTGAACCTGCAGACGGCATTCCTCAGCCCGCCCGTGGCGATGGCGGCCTTTTATATCAAAGGAGTCGCGCCGAAAGAGGTGCTGCTGTCGGAAATCTGGTGGGGGATGATGCCGTTTATGGGACTGCAGATTCTTGCGCTTGTGCTTGTTTTCTTCCTGCCCCAGCTGGCGCTGTGGCTGCCCAATTTGGTGTTTGGCCGCTAAACGGAGCACCGTCTACTAGCGCCGGCGCTCCGAGTCTACACTGTCTTCCCTGTCTCCACGGTCTTCCCGGTCTCAATGCTCTTGCCCTCTGTTTGAATAGCCGTCGGTGAGACCGGGTAGACTGGGAAGACTGGGTAGACTCGAACTATATCCCGATAGAAATCGATTTTACTTCCATGTACTCCTCGATGCCCTGCTTCCCGCCCTCGCGCCCGAGCCCGCTTTCCTTAAACCCGCCGAACGGGATTTCGTG
Organism: Candidatus Segetimicrobium genomatis; assembly: GCA_005888595.1. Classification (GTDB taxonomy): domain Bacteria; phylum Sysuimicrobiota; class Sysuimicrobiia; order Sysuimicrobiales; family Kaftiobacteriaceae; genus Telluricultor. Next base: position 7,568 of record VBAL01000131.1, on the reverse strand, counting down.
AGTGTAGCCGGTTGAGTCGTTGACGCCGACCATCCCATACTCCAGCGCCTCCGCCACGCGGATGGTCCGGCGGAGGTCGCGCGTGTAGAAATATGCGGCCAGGCCGAAGGTGGTGTTGTTGGACCGCTGAATGACCTCAGCCTCATCCTTGAATGTCATGAGTGGGGCAACCGGGCCGAAGATTTCTTCCTTCGCCACGGCCATCTCCTCGCGGACCTGCGTGAGGACCGTTGGGGCATAGTAGAGCCCCGTGCTGAATGCGCCGTTCCCCAGCCGGCGGCCGCCCGCCGCGACCCGCGCGCCGTCTTTGATTGCGCCCTGCACCAGGGCGTCGACCTTTTCCAGGATCTCTGAATTGATCAGCGGACCGATCTGCGCGCCCGGTTCAAATCCCGGCGCCACCTTCAGCTTGGTCACCCGCTCGACAAACATGGGGATGAACTTCTCGGCGATGCTCTCCTGTACGTACACCCGGTTCGCGCAGATACACGACTGACCGGCCACGCGCAGGAACTTGATCGCCACTCCGCCGTCGGCGGCCGGGGCGAGTTCCGCGTCGTCGAAGACGATGAATGGAGCGTTTCCGCCCAGCTCAAATGAGACGCGCTTGAGCTGCGCGCTGGCGCCGGCCATGAGTCGCTTGCCGACCTCGGTGGACCCCGTGAAGGCGATCTTCCGCACGGCGGGATGGTCCAAAAACACCTGGCCGATCACGCTGCTGCTCTTGCCGGTGACCACATTGAACACGCCGGCCGGCAGCCCGGCTTCCGCGCAGATGCGGGCGAGGGCGAGCGCGGTCAGCGGCGTGGCGCTGGCGGGCTTCAAGACGACGGCGCAGCCGGCCGCCAGAGCCGGGGCGATCTTGCGCGTGACCATCGTGGCTGGGAAATTCCACGGCGTGATCGCGGCGACCACGCCAATCGGCTGCCGCATCACCCACAGCCGCTTGCCGGGCACGGGCGGCGGGACGATTTCCCCATAGACGCGGCGGGCCTCCTCCGCAAACCAGCTGAAGTAGCCGGTCGCGAACGCGACCTCCCGCTTGGCTTCTTCAAACGGCTTGCCGTTTTCTTCGGTGACCAGCCTGGCCAGTTCGTCGCGCCGCTCGGTCAGCAGTTCGTAGACGCGCCGCAAGATCTTCCCGCGTTCCAGCCCCGGTGTCGCCGCCCACTTCGGGAAGGCCTTCGCGGCTTCGTCACACGCCTTCCACACGTCGTCGCGGCCCGCATCGGGCAGGTCGGCCAACGGTTCGCCTGTGGCGGGGTTGGTGACGCGCATCGTCTTGTCATTCGCCGCGCCGATCCATGCCCCACCCACGTACATCCTCGACCGCTCACCGACGATACTCATGCCCGACTCACCTCCGCGTCCTGGGTATCGCGAAACGTTCGGCCCGCCGGCGAGCCTCCCCTGCCGGTTCAGGGTGTTCGCTTCCGCCTGCCTCCACCCCGGCAGTATAATCATCGACGTGGCTTCCGGCGTCGGACGATTTCAGGTCATGGCGACCCTCCAGGCGGCGCGGGCGAAGACGCTGGGTCTTCCCATGGCCAGCGCCAAGTCGTGGGGGCTCAACCGCGCCATCTACTATGCCGCCGCCAAGCGCGGCTTCAAAAGCGGCAAGGGCCCCGCGAAGCCAAAGAAGTACACAGCCTCCTTCGGGGAGTTTCATCTCGGCGATGACAAAGCGTACAAGGTTACGGCTGCCGGGACCGCGTTGTTTACGATCGGCGGAGAGCTCCAGCGGCCTGAAGATTTCCGCCGGCAGATCGAGCAGCGATTCGCGGGGACATTCAAAGACGCGTGGGCTGAGGCGTTGCGGATCGTTGGGGTGTTCTCGAAGCCGGTGTTGGAGTCGCAGCAGCAGTTCTATATGCAGGTGTACCGCCCACGCCGGGATGTGCTGGCCGCGAAATGGACCGAGGCCGCGGCGAAAACGTCTCAGAAGATATGACACTAAAGTCTACCCGGTCTTCCCTGTCTACCCAGTCTCCCCGGTCTAACTACGATCGGATCTCTGCAGGAGACTGGGAAGACTGGGTAGACCGGGTGGACCGGGAAGACTCATGAGCAACCTGGCCATCGCAACTCAGGATCTTGTCCGCACCTACCGGACGCGGAAATCAGCCGGGAATCCCTCGGGCGCGCCGGTGGTGGCGCTGGATGGCGTGACCCTCGACATCCCCCCTGGGGAGTTCTTTGGGCTGCTGGGTCCGAACGGTGCCGGCAAGACCACGTTCATAAAGGTGCTGGTGACGCTGCTCCTCCCGACGTCCGGGTCGGCGCGCGTGGCGGGATTTGACGTCGTCGGGCAGGCGCAGCAGGTGCGCGAGCGTATCTCGATGGTCTCCGGCGGGGAGCATTCCGGCTACGGGTTGCTGACCGTCCGTGAGCAGTTGTGGATGTTCAGCCAGTTCTACGGAATGCCGACCCAAACCGCCCTGGCCCGTATCGACGAGCTGCTGCGGGTGGTGGGGCTGTATGAGGAGCGCAATCGCCGCGTCAGCGCGCTGTCCAGCGGCATGCGCCAGAAGATGAACATGGTGCGGGGACTGCTGCCGGATCCGGAGATCCTGTTCCTTGACGAGCCGACGGTGGGCCTCGACGTGGAGGCGGCCCGTGACGTCCGCGCCTATATAAAGGAATGGATCCATGCCACGCCCGGCCGCACGATCTTGCTCACGACCCATTACATGCACGAGGCCGAGGAACTCTGCGACCGGGTGGCGATCATTCACAAGGGTCGCATCGTCGCCTGCGACACCCCCGCCGCGCTCCGCCGGCGAACGGCGGGTGGGACGTATTTTGTCCTCACCACCGAGCCGCTGGACGGCACGGCCTGGGTGAGCCAGGTGCCGGGTGTGCAGCGGGCGGATGCCCGGGCATCGGACGGCCGGACGGAGCTGCGCCTGCAGCTGGCCGATGACGGAGTGATCGCCGGCGTGGTCAAGGCGCTGGCCGACCGGGAGCGGAGGATCTTTTCGCTGCAGAAGATTGAACCCAGCCTGGAAGACGTCTTCGTGCAGATCGTGGGGCGGCGGCTGGAAGAGGCGGACGAAGGAGGCCGGGCGTGAGCGACATTGCCCAGGCCCGCGGAATCCGCCGCGTGGTGCGCGCCACGCTGGGCCGCGCCTATCCGCGCATCATCGGGGCCAACCGGGAGCGGTCGTGGCTCTTCTACGACACTATTCTGCCCCTGCTGGGCACGATTGCGTTTGTCTATGTCTACAAGGCCCTGGGCGCGCCGGACCGGTTTGTCGGGTACGTGATCATGGGCGGCGCGACGATGGCGTTCTGGATGAACGTCATGTGGAACATGGCCGCGCAGTTCTACTGGGATAAGCAGGGCGGGAATCTGGAACTCTACATGGTCCTGCCCTGCGGCATCGTCCCCATCCTGCTGGGGATGTCGTTCGGCGGCTTCGTCGGCACGCTGGTGCGGGCGGTGGCGATCATTGTCATCGGATCGGTCCTCTTCCACGTGACCTACACGATCACGCAGCTCCCGCTGTTCCTGCTGATATTCGGGGTCGGCATCATCGCGCTGTACGGACTGGGCGTCACGTTTGCCAGCGTGTTCCTGATGTGGGGGCGGGAGGCGTGGCACATGGCCGAGCTATTCATGGAGCCGGTGTTCCTGGCCTCAGGGTTCTACTTTCCGGTGCGGGCGCTCGGATTCTGGGTGGGCATGGGGACGTCCATTATCCCCCTGACACTGGCCCTGGATGCGATGCGCCAGTTGTTGTTCCCCGAGAGTCATCCGGCGCTTCTGCCGGTGCGCGTTGAACTGACCGCGCTGGTCGGCCTGGCCGTGCTGTTCATTTTCGTGGCGCGTCAGTCATTGCGCAAGATGGAGTACCTGGCGCGCCGCGAAGGCCGGCTTAGTTTGCGATTCTGAGATGGCTGTCATTGCGAGGAGCGAAGCGACGAAGCAATCTCCAGATGCAAGCGAGATTGCTTCGGCCCTGCGGGCCTCGCAATGACAGCAGAGTGACTGCGTTCTGAGATCATGCCGACCCAACGGGCATCTTATCCCTGGGCGAATACGTTGCAGCGCGGGTGGCGCACCCTCCGGGTCGGCTACTGGCTGGGCTGGCAGATCGAGAGCAACTGGACCGATCCGCTGCTGTTCTTCATCTATTCCATTGCCCGGCCGCTGGGCGGCGTCCTCATCCTGGTCTTTATGTACCACGTCGTCGCGCGCGCCGGCGGCACTGCGATGCTCGGGTTCTTTGTCGTGGGGGCGGCCTGCTGGCCGTTTGTCGTGCGGGGCATGATGGGAACCGCCTACAGCCTAATCACCGATCGTGAGCACTGGAAAACGCTGCGGTACGTGTATATCTCCCCCATCTCGCTTCGAGCGTATCTGGTCGGCCGCGCCCTGGCGCAGGCCACCTCCGCTGTGGCCGCGGCGGCGGTTACGTTGATCTTCGGCCGGTGGGTGCTCGGCGTGCCGATGCATCTGGCAACGATCAACGCGCCCTATACGGCAGCGGCGTTCGCGCTTGGGATCGCGTCGGTCATCGCGTTAGGTCTGCTGGTGGTCAGCGCGGCGGTCCTCATATCCAGTGAAGCCTGGCGGATGCCGGAAGGCGTGGGCGCCGCACTGTACCTCGTTTGTGGGGCCATCTTTCCGGTGACCGTTCTCCCACCGATTCTGCAGGCGTTGTCTGCGGCCATCCCACTTACGTGGTGGCTGGAGGCAATGCGCCGCGGTCTGCTGGGGCCGGCGGTTGTCCGCTCGCTCCCTCACCTGGCAGACGGCCAGGTGCTGGTGGGTCTGGGGCTGCTGACCGTCCTATGGGTCACGGCCGCGCTGGCGGTGTTCACGCTTGCCGAGCGGCGGGCACGGCAGCTTGGGATCCTCGACCGGGAGACCATGTACTAGATACAACAGCGGGACTAGGGAGTAGTTTACAGCGCGCACCGAACGGGTTCACTCATCGGATCTTCCATCTTGCCGGCCGTACAAGCGCCTCTTTCAGCGCTAGTGGATAGTGTCCGCAATGGAAGCTGGAATAGCTAGCTTGTGAAACCATATATGGTATAATAAGCCATAGTCGTGGGGCAATAGAACTCCCTTACGAGTTCCTCGATGTGCCGCGGTTGCGGGTGGACTTTGAAGCCGACGTAGAGCGGGTGATGAAAGGAGATCGCGGGTGAAGACATTCGAAATCCGCGTGAAGAGTGTGAAAGACGTTCTCGATGACTTTGAGCGAACCTTCGAGGCGCTCCGATCCGGCAAACCCGCGCCCAGAAGAGAGGGTGTGTTTTTCACGAGCATGGAAGCCGCAAGAAATCTCCTGACCCCCGAACGGCTGAAGCTCATCGCGTTGATCCGGAAAGAGAAGCCATCTTCAATTTACGCACTTGCGAAAATGGCCGGCAGGGATCTGAAAAATGTACATGAGGATGTGAGACTACTCGAACGGCATGGGATTCTTCAGACAGAGCTGGACGAAACGGACACAAGGACACGTCGCGTTCCGGACGTGCCGTACGATGAGATCAAAGTGACTATTCCTCTCGGTGAAGTCTCCGAGCTCTCTCCGTCGTATCCGTCTGTTGACCGTTCCCGTTATGAAGTGGCTCGGTCGAAGTACCTGCCCAAGCGGATTCGGTACTTATTGGTAGCAGAATCACCGCCACGGGATCCAGGGCGATTCTTCTACTTCGAGAACGTGTGGAAGGGTGATAACCTCTTTCTCGAAACCATGAAGGTTTTGTACCCGAATGAAGCCTTCACTGCAAAACTCATTCGGTCGAAAAAGGCACAGTTCTTGCGTCAGTTCAAGGCAGATGGGTTCTTTCTATTGGACGCGATCGAGCTCCCGTTGGGCCAGATTGGCCGGTCTCGGAAAGTGGGGAAGATTCGAGACTCATTGCCGATCCTTCTTAGAAGGATCAAGGACCTCTTCGGTGCCCAGGATGCGAAGGTCATACTGATTTCTGGATCTGTTTACGAAGCTCTCGCGCATTCCCTCAAGGAGAATGGGCTTGAGGTTGCAAATGACGGGCCGATCAATTTCCCGGCGCAGGGACATCAACGACTGTATCGAGAGCAGCTGAAAACGACGCTGGAGAAGTCGGGTTGGGTTCCCTCCGGCTGGAGTCAGAAGGGATAGACACAGCCTGCCGGACAGGTGGAGAATAAGAGCCGCATGGATCTCCACCTGTTCCACCCTCTCATCGCCCGCTGGTTCACGGAGCGGTTCGGGGAGCCGACCGCGCCTCAGGTCCAGGGGTGGTCGCTCATCGCCGGGGGGCATGACACCCTTGTCGCCGCGCCAACCGGGTCCGGCAAAACGCTGGCGGCATTCCTCTGGTCGATCAACCGCCTGGTGGAGGCGGCACAGCACGGGACGTTGCGCGACGAAACCGCCGTGGTCTACGTGTCGCCGCTTAAGGCCCTGGGCAACGACATCCAGAAGAACCTGGAGGAGCCGCTGGCCGCGATTCGCGCGCTGGCGGAGCATAGTGGTACCCCGCTGCCGGAGATCCGCGCCATGGTGCGGTCCGGTGACACCCCGGCTCGCGAGCGGAACTTGATGGTCCGCCGGCCGCCGCACATTTTGATCACCACCCCCGAGTCGCTGTACATTCTCCTCACCGCGCGGCGGAGCCGCGATTTTCTCCGCACCGCACAGGTCGTCATCCTGGACGAGATTCACGCCGTCGCAGGCGACAAGCGCGGCAGCCACCTGGCGCTGTCGTTGGAACGACTCGACCGACTCGCCGGCCGCAGGCTGCAGCGCATCGGGCTCAGCGCGACGGTGAAGCCCATCGACGCAATCGCCCAGCTGCTGGTCGGGGCCGGCCGTACCACACCGGACGGCAGGCCGGAATGTGCGATCGTGGACGTGGGCCACCGCCGGGCCTGGGAGCTGCGGGTGGATGTTCCCAGCCAGCCGCTCAGCCACGTCGCTTCGCACGAGATGTGGGCGGAGGTCTATGATCGGGTGGCCGCGCTGGCCCGGGAACACCGCACGACTCTGGTGTTCGTCAACACGAGGCGTCTGGCCGAGCGGGTCGCGCATCAATTGACTCAACGGCTGGGCGAGGGCAGAGTCGCGCCGCATCACGGCAGCCTGTCCCGGCAGATCCGGCTGGATGCAGAGCGGCGCCTCAAGTCTGGGGAACTCGCCGTCGTGGTCGCGACGGCATCTCTGGAACTGGGCATCGACATTGGCCACGTGGATCTGGTCTGCCATCTGGGCGCGCCGCGGGCCCTATCGACGCTGCTGCAACGCGTGGGCCGCTCAGGTCACTGGCTGGGCAGCGTGCCAAAGGGGGTGCTGTTTCCCCTCACACGCGATGAACTCGTCCAGTGCGCGGCGGCGGTGCAGGCAGCACGCGCGGGTGAGCTGGACCGGATCGTTATGCCCCGCACGCCGCTCGATATTCTGGCACAGCAAATGGTCGCCATCGCGGGTAGCGAGGAAATCCGCGAGGACGACCTGTGGGCGTTGATTCGCCGCGCGCTTCCCTACCGCGACCTCACTCGGGATAAGTTCGAGCAGGTCGTGCAGATGCTGTCGGAAGGCATCAGCAGCCGGCGCGGCCGGGCCGGC
>VBAL01000172.1 GCA_005888595.1 Candidatus Segetimicrobium genomatis | reverse complement strand
TCTCCCAGATGACCGGCTGGCGGGTGCGGATCGAAACGCCGAAATCCCCCTGCAGGATGCCGCCCAAGAATCGCACGTACTGGATGTAGACCGGACGGTCCAACCCCAGCTGGTGCCGGATGCGCTGCAGGTCCGCGTCGGTGCCTTTGTCCCCCAGCAGCAATTGCGCGACGTCGCCGGGGATGAGATGCATCCCGAAAAAGACCAGGATGCTCACCCCCAGCAGCACAGGCGCCAGTTGCAGCAGGCGCCGTCTGAGAAATTTCAGCATCTTTTCATTTGGGTTCCAGTCCGCGCGTCCGCGCGGGCCGAAGTCCGAGGCCCTGCAGGCGCAACTGCCGGGAGCGGGAAGCAGGAAACGGGAAACGGTGGCAATCGCTTCCCGCTACCCGTTTCCCGCTTCCGTCCCTACGTGGGCAGGGCCGCGGTTACTCCAGCGAGACGAGTTCTATATGGAAGAACATCTGCAGTGGGTTGAGCAGGAAGCCCTTCACGTTCGCCCTGGCCGCCCGCACCTGGTTGGTGTGGTTCATGAAGATCCAGGGCGCGTCGTCATGGAGCAGCTTGTTGGCCTGCTCGTACAGCTTCTCGCGCTTGGTTTGATCCGTGGTGCGGCGCGCGTCGCGGAGCAGCCGATCGTACGCCGGGTTGTGATGGCGCGAGGTGTTGTTGGTCCGCGCCCGGCCTTTGGCGATGTCCCACTCAAAGAGGTCGCCCAGGAAGTTATCCGGGTCGCCGTTGTCGCCTGACCATCCGGTGATGGCAAAGCCTTCCCACGGTTGATGGCGGAACCGGTCCAGATACGCGCCCCACTCATATTGCGTGATCTTCACGTTGATGCCGACCTTGGCGAGATAGCTCTGCACGGCCTCACCGAGTTTGGCGCCGCCGATGGGATTGTAGCCCCGCGGGTTCGCGTACACCATCATCTCGGTGGAGAACCCATTCGGGAGTCCCGCTTCGGCCAGCAGCGCCTTCGCCTGGGCCACGTCGTACGGGTAGGGTGAGACGCCCTTGTTATAGCCCCACAGCACCGGGGGCATGCCCTGGCTGGCTGTGGTGGCGCCGGCGTACAGACCCTGGTTGATGGCGTCTTTGTCCACGGCGTAGTTCATCGCCTGGCGGACGCGGCGATCCTTGAACGGACCCAGGTCGTTGGACATCCCCACCCCGAGAATGGTGAGCCCGGGCTGCTTGTAGAGCTGCAGCGCCTTGTTGTTCTGCACCCGCGCATAGTCGGATGGCGGCACGTCGGCCAGGATCTGGACCTCGTTGCGCTCCAGCATCAGCATGCGCGTGGCGCTCTCCGGCACGATCTTGAAGATGATGCGGTCCACTTTGGGCCGGCCGCCCCAGTAGTCGGGGTTGGCGTCCAGCGTGATGTGGTCGTTGCGCACCGCCTCCACAAACTTGAACGGCCCGGTGCCGACCGGATGCTGGCTGGCGTCACAGTTGTACTGTTTGGTCGCCGCCGGGCTCATGATGCCCTGCCAGGTCATCGCCAGGCTGCTGAGGAACGGCGCGCTTGGATCAGGCAGCGTGAACCGCAGCGTGTATTCGTCCACCACATCCATCTTGGCCACCGTATTGTCCGTGACCGAGCCGAACGTGAAATCGTCGTAGGTGTCGACGCCCTTGCGCGCCAGCACATAGCAGGGGTTGTTGGGATTGATGGCACGGTCGAGGTCATCGGCGACGGTACGGGCGTTCATCGGAGTGCCGTCGTGGAACTTCACGCCGCGGCGCAGCTTGAAGGTGAAGACCTTGCCGTCGGGCGACACCGTCCACGACTCCGCCAGCCCCGGACCGACCTCGCTGGATCCCGGCTTGTAGTTGACGACCGAGTCGAAGATGGTGGACATCACGAACCCCGACTCGTTATTCTGGACGGTCTGCGGATCCAGGCCCGTCTGGTCGGCGCCGATCGCGATGACCAGCGTCTTCTGCGGTTGAGCCCCTGCGGGTCCGCCGCCTCCGAGGGCCAGCAGCCCTGCGGCGACGGTGACCAGCACGAGCCAGTGACTGACTCGCTTCATCTCTCACCCTCCCTGTTGGTGGTGGTGCGGGAACGCTATAAGAATTTGAGCAGCCGCCCGCTTTACCTGCCCAACACCCGTGCCGGCGGCGGCCCTCGGGGCGTCTTTCAGCGCAGCATCCGGTACAGCGTGTCCTTCCACTTCCCGAAGTCAATTGTCCAACACACCTCGATATTGGGCTCCTTGTTCAGGACGCCGTGCCGGTCTACGACTGTCATGCCACGCGTGAGGTCGCTGCCCGTCTCCACATCGACGAAATGCTTCTGGCGATCCGTGCACACCGATGGGTCCAGCGCGATGGACATCGTCACCGGATCCGGCAGCGTCAAGCCCGGATCTCCCAACCACTCTGTTGCCGCTTTTAACGCCGCCGTGTTGCAGTCCAGGGCAAAATCGGCGAAAGTTGTCCGCAGGCTCCGCACGCGCTTCATGTCCGCCTCATCCAGCGCCGCTTGCCCCCGGCTGTGCTCCCAGCCGACCATGAGGATCGGCAGGCCCGACTGGAAGGCGATGCGCGCGGCTTCCGGATCGACCCAGATGTTGTACTCCGCCGCCGGCGTGATGTTGCCGACGGTACAGGCGGCGCCGCCCATCACGTAACACTGCTTCACCTTCTGGGCAACGTCGGGGGCTTTGCGCAGGGCCATCGC
>VBAL01000067.1 GCA_005888595.1 Candidatus Segetimicrobium genomatis | reverse complement strand
CTGCCGTTAAAGACCTCGCTATTGGGCCGCCTGGCCTCAAGCGCGTAATGATTCACTCCTCCGGTGCCAACTACGAACTGACGGATGCCGCGGGCGGGGTCGGCGGCTCCTGCCGGGTCCTGCGGCGCAAACCGCTCGTAATCATGGTCGTGGCCCACGAGCACGACATCGGCGCCGGCCTGGTAGAGGTCCCGCCAGAAAGCGTCATAGGCGCGATCGCTGCCGTGCGGCCCTGAGGAGAAGCGCGGATGGTGCCAGTAGGCGAGGGTTACACGCAGCCGGATGCGCAGCCAGGTCAGCCTTCAGCCAGAGCTCCTGCGGAGAGCCGCCCTGGCAGCCGCTCACCTCTTCGCAGTTTGAGTTGAGGGCAATGAAATGCCACGCGCCCAGATTGTAACTGTAGTACCCTTTCGTCGGATCTCCCGCGGCGGGCCCAAAGTAGGTGTAGTAGCCTGACGCCTTCGACTGCCCGTAATCATGGTTGCCAGCGGCCGGATGGGTGATGGACTTCAGCCGTCCCCACGTGACCGCATAGGACCGTAAGAACTTGGGAAGCGCGGCATCGCCGTACTGAGTGTCACCGAGAGTCAACACGGCGGCGAGGTTCATCTCTACCATAAGATCGGACGTGGCTTTCATGCGGCAGGCGTTCGTGGTTCCCGCCCCGCCGTTGAAACTTTCATCCGCCGGATCGCAGGCGATGTCGCCGGCCGCAGCGAGGACGGGGTCCGCTTGAGCGAGGCCCGGTGGAACCCAGGCCCCGTTGAGCGCGCTGAGAAGGAGAAGAGCCGATAACCGAGCCATCCACGCAGAGATTTTCACGTCCGCATCACTCCAATTCCAGCTCAAAGTTGAACGTCGCCGCTTTGCCGGTGGCACTATCATGAATCTGCAGCAGCAACTCTGGCCGGAAGAGCGCATCACTCTGGTTCTGGGCCGCTCCAGCGAAATAGAGCTGTTCGTCAACACCGGCCGGTTTGGCGCCATCACTTTGACATGGATGTGTGGCGTCCGGCCCGGGTACTCCCCGGGCATGACGCTCTCCAGCATATACCGGCCGGCGCTGTCCGTGAACTGGTGGCCGCGCAGACGGTACCCGGCGTTATCATACGCACCTCGCGCATCGGCCTGCCAGAAGTCCAGCCATGCGCCCGCCACGGGCCGGCAGCTCTTGCTGAAGATCTGACCGGTGATAACGAGTTTTGTACCCGCCATGCCGGGTTCGAGCAGGGATGCGCGCTGCGGTGAGCCGCTCTTGTAAAAGGGGCCTTCCGTCACAGATGGCGTCACGCGGCCGGGGATGCACGTCGTAGACGGGGTCCGCGCTTCTGCGATCCCCCGCGGCAGTATGGCAGCGGGCCCCTGATGGACTGACACGAGAAAAATGGCGAGCAACGCAAGCCTGATCAGAAGGGATTTCGTCCGCCTTCGTTGTTTTCCCATCTTCTACCGCGCCCTCTCTTGTTGCGCAGGCAGTTCCACGACGAAGCGGCTGCCTCCCGCCGGCCGATTCTCCGCCCGCACGTCGCCGCCGTGCACTTGGACCAGCAGTCTGACAACCGCCAGGCCCATCCCGGTCCCGCCGCTGGCTCTGGACCGCGAGGGGTCCTCCCGGTAGAACGGCTCGAACACCCGGGTGAGGTTTTCAGCCGGGATCCCGGGTCCTTCGTCTTCTACCTCCAGCGCAACCCACTGGTTCTGCTCCCGCGCCGTCTCCCTGACCGTGATCCGCACTCGCCCCCCGGCAGGGGTGAAGCGGACGGCGTTGTGCAGAAGGTTCTGCACCACCTGCCGCAGCCGGTCCGGATCCACTTCCGCAGTCGTATCTCCCTCGCCGGAAACCTGCACCGTTACCTTCCGCTCCTCGATCCACAAGCCCATGGCATCGACCGATTCGCGGCACAACGCGGTCAGGTCGACGGGACGGCGCCTGAGGCTCAACTGCCGGGCGTCGGCCAGGCTGAGGTCACGGAGGTCGGTGATCAGCTGGCTGAGCAGCGCGCTCTGCGTGTGCAGCGTGGCGATGAGATCCGGCGTGGGCTCCCGGACCCCGTCGAGCATCGCCTCCAGATTGCCCTCGATAATGGAGAGCGGCGTGCGCAGTTCGTGCGCGACGGCTGCGAGCAACTCCTGTCGCTGCCGTTCACTTTCCCGGAGCCGGTGCGCCATAGTGTTGAACGCACTGGCGACGTCCTCCAGCTCGCCGCCGCCGCCCAGGCCGACCTCCTGCTGCAGGTTGCCGGCCGCCACCCCGGTCACCGCGTCGTGCAACTCCTGGAGCGGATGGGAAAGCCGGCGCGCCAGGACCAAACCCGCAATCACCGCCAGCAGCCCGGCGGTCCCGCCGGCAAACCACAGAGACCGGTTGAAGTTGGCGAGAAACAAGCGCTGCGACGCCACAAAGAGCGGGGGGTTGATGGCGCGGACGAATCCCTCGCGCACCAGGATGGGCTGATTGCTGAGCCAGGGAACATCGCCCCTCCGGATCCGCTCATGATATTCGGTAATTTCCAGCGCGGTGATCTGCCGGGCCCAAAAGGCCACCACCACGACGGAAAGCAGCGCGACCATGACGAACGCCAGCGAGAGCTGGACCCGCAGCGACAGCGAGCGGCGCGGCCGGCCCCGTACCAACTCGCTAGCGGCAGGTTCGCTGTAACCCGCACCCTGGCCAATCGAGTTGGTACGGGGCCGGTCAACCATTGGTGGTCGGGGCGAACTTGTACCCGGCTCCATAGACGGTGAAAACATAACGCGGCTCCCGTGGATTGGGCTCAATCTTCTGCCGCAGATTCTTGATGTGCGCATCCACGGTGCGCTCGAATCCTTCGAAAGAATACCCGTAGATCTGATCGATCAACTGCAGCCGCGTGAAGACTTGACCAGGATGGCTGGCCAGGACTTCCAGCAGCCGCCACTCTGTGTGCGTGAGGCGGCAGGGCGAGTCATCCCGCCTCGCCTCCTGTCCTCGAAAGTCGACGATGAGGTCGCCGACGATCAGCGCGTCGCGCCCCTCGTGACGGTTGCGGCGCAGGACGGCGCGGACGCGGGCCACCACCTCGCGGGGACTGAATGGCTTCGTCACATAATCGTCGGCCCCCAGCTCAAGTCCACGGATCTTGTCTTCCTCCCGGTCCCGAGCGGTGAGCATGATGATCGGCACAGGCATCAGCGCCCGGATCCGGCGGGACACTTCCCATCCATCCAGGCGCGGGAGCATCAGGTCCAGCACCACCAGGTCCGGGGTCGCGGCCTCGACCTCCCGGATCGCGGCCTCACCGTCAGCGGCGGTGAGCACACGATGGCCGTCCCGCTCAAGATACGAGCGGAGCAATTCCACGATCTCCGGCTCGTCCTCTACGACAAGTATCGTCGGCACGCGTGCTCCCTTTCCGGCCACACGATACCACCGCGCCGCGGGCGCCGCCAGGGCCGTACCACCCTGATTCGCCACGCGTGGTGGAGTCCGAACCATTGTGCTATCAGGTTGGTGCGGCCCCAGAGAGACCGGGACGGCTATGGCCTTACTCCAAGGGTGATCGTGACCTCCACGCGCTGTCCATCGCGCAACACCACCAGGTGGACATTCTGCCCAGGCAGCCGCTGCCCGACCGCGGCAAGCAAATCCCTCCAGTTGTGGATCGCCGCTCCTTCGAACTCGACCACCACATCGCCGGGGCGCAGGCCTGCTGCGGCCGCGGGGCTCTGCGGCGCCAACTGCCGGACGACGGCACCCTGCCCGGGTGCGGCGCCAGGGCCGGCTTCACGTGGACGCCCTCCGACGATGCCGAGCCAGGCCCGTTCTGCCCGCGCCCCCTGCCGCAGTTGCGGGAGCGAGGCCCGGATGGTTTCTCCCGAGACTGCCAGACTGGCTCGGGCGCGAGAGCGGTCAAAGGAGGATGCCACAATCACACCCACGACCTGCGCCTGGCTGTTCAACAGCGGGCTGCCTGAGTTGCCCCGCCGCACTGCGGCGCTGACACGCACGAAGCTCTCGGGTGACAGACCTGGGATGCTGACGCGGGTCGCCAGCACTTCACCCGCCGTGATCTGATCGGGCAGCCCTCGTGGGGCGCCGATCACCACCACGGGGTCCCCCACATTCAATGTGTCGCCCGCCAGCTGCAGCGCCGCCAGCGGCGACGGCGGGCTCACGCGCAGGATGGCAAGATCCCGCGTGGCATCGTAGCCGATCACGCGCGCATCCAGCGCAGCCAGGCCCGGCAGTTCCACCTGCAGTTGCTCCACGCCGCGGGCGACGTGCGCCGCGGTCAACAGCCATCCCTCCCGATCAATTACAAACGCCGTGCCGGAAATCTTGCGCGTTCCCACGACGCCGCGCACCACACCCACGGCCGGCGAGGCCTGGGTCAGGATTGTCTGAGGGTCGGGCGCCGGGCCGGCGGCGGCCTGGGGGGTCAGGACCGCCGTCCCCGCGGCGAGCAGCACTACCAGCGGCGCCGCGAAGAAAACCGGCCACCGGCGCACCAACCTAGCGAAAACGTTCATCGTCAGCTCATCTCCTTTTGTGCCTTCTACTTGAACACGATCCGGAGCAAACGATCATCGTGCGGACGGGGCGATCCACGACCGTCCGTGTTGTTCGTCAGCAGGTACAGCGTCCCATCGGGACCCTGAAAAATGTCCCGCAGCCGGCCGAGGTCTCCCTGGAAGTAGACTTCCTGACCGCCGACTCGCGTGAACCCCTGCCCTGTCAGGATCAGCCTCCGCAGCTGCGACCCGCGCAGCGCGGCCACCAGCAGGCTGTCTCGCCATGGCCCGCGGGAGGGCACCAGGATGCCCGACGGCGCCCAGGTCTCGTCCGCGCCGCTGTCGGCAATGGGGTCGACAAACCGCGGCGCTCCACCTTTCCCCGAGGCTTCCGGCCATCCATAGTTCTTGCCGGCCTCAATCACATTCACCTCATCGCGGCAGCAGAGGCCCAAATCGCCGGAGGGCCCGTGCTCCGCTTCATACATCATGCGCGTCTGGGGATGCCAGGCCAGTCCCTGAGGGTTGCGGTGGCCGAGTGAATACACCGGCGAGCCCGCAAACGGATTATCGTCGGGGATGGTCCCGTCTGGGTTGAGGCGAAGGATCTTTCCTCCAAATGAGGAGCGATCCTGAGCCTGCGAAGGCTCACGGGCGTCACCCGCCGTGATGTACAGTTTGCCGTCCGGCCCGAACTTGATCCGGCCTCCATCGTGGACGACCGCGCCGGGGATACGGTCGATGATGACCTTGTCGATCCGGCCCAGCCCGCCGCTGGCAACCATGCGGACGACGCGGTTCCAGAGCCGGCCTCCGTCCTGGTACGTGTGGTACACGTAGACGACCCCGCTGCGGGCGAAGTCCGGCGCCAGCGCCAGACCCAGCAGACCGCCCTCGCCCACGGGAGCCACCTGGATCGTGGCCCACGGTTGGGCATCCACTTTGCCGTCGCGAATGACGCGGATGGCTCCTCGTCGTTCTGTGAGAAAGATCCGGCCGTCGGGGGCAAACTCTGCCGCCCACGGGATCTGGAGATCTCCGACCACCGTCTCCACCTGGACCGGCGTTTGGGCAACAGCTGTCCAGCTGCTCCAGGTCAGCGCGCCGGCCCCGGCCAGGACGACCGCCGCGACGAACCACCACAGCCTGCCCATCCGTCCTCCTCCGAAATTCATGGTGCGGGCGCCGCCACGAAGCGAAACTCGATCTCGGCCTCGTTCTGCGCGCGCAGGATCCCAAAGATCGCGGGGGGATCGAACCCGAAGTCGGTCATCAAAATCTTCGCCGTTGCCGTCCCGGTGAGTTGTGGGCCCAGCAGCTTCAGCACCGTCGTGAACGTCACGGGTTTCACCACGTCTCGGACCTTGAGGTTCCCGGTGACCTGCACGGCAATCTCTCGACCCTCCGTGTACTGCGCGGGCAGTCCGTCGATTCGCAGGGGGGTAAATTCGGCCATTGGGAACCGGGCCGACTCCAGCCAGCGTTCCCTGATAGCACCGTCTCTCCGCTGACTATCCGACTGAAACCGACTGATATCGACCGTGATGGGCCCGACCTGGCTGGCGCGTGGGTTGGCGCGGTCAATGACGACCTCGCCCCGCACCGCCCTGGTGATTCCCACCGCGACGTTGAAACGGTTGCTCTCGCGGACCAACGTCTCCCCGACCCGATAGACTACCTGGGACTCGCCGGGAACAATGCTGAACCGCTGGACGCCCGCGGGCGAAGCCGCCGCCAGAACGACGGGAAGGTGGCGTGGAAATTGCACCCCGGTCCCGAGCGCGCCGATGACGAGGACGCACAGCACTGGCGTCAACCACGTGTTCCGCACACTCACGATTCTTGCTCCTCCATCAGCCCGCCGTGCCGGCCGGGCTACACGGCCATGGTGCGGGAGCGTTTTGAAGAAGTTGTGAAGCTAGGAGAGGCGTAAGTGGGGAAACCTGCCTACGCGGCGGCCTGCGTCGGGGAGATTCGGATACACATCTCACGTATATGTGCCATGATTGGTCCGTATGAGCCGTCTAGACGGTAAGGTCGCGCTGGTGACTGGAAGCTCGCGTGGCATTGGCGCAGCGATCGCCTTCCTGTTTGCACAGCGGGGCGCAGCGGTCGTGGTACACGGAAGGGATCTGACGGCACTGTCGGCGGTGCAGGCGGAGATCGAGCACGCCGGCGGGAGGGCGATTCGCGTCGCCGCCGACGCCACCAAGTTCACCGAGATCGAGGCCATGCGTCGCCAGATCGAACGAGACCTCGGGCCAATCGATATCCTCGTTGCCAACGCCGGCGGCAGCTTCACCCCACCCGGTCCACTTGAACAGATCAGCGAGGAAGGCTGGCACGCCTCTGTGGACGGCAACCTCACCGCGACATTTCTAACAATCAAGAGTATCCTCCCCGGCATGAAGGAACGGAAATCCGGCAACATCGTCACCATCTCCTCCGTCGCCGGCCACAGACCCCACCCCAGATCCCCGATACCGTATGCCGCAGCCAAAGCCGGCATAGAAATCCTGACCAAAGACCTCGCCGCGCAGGCTGGTCCCTATGGTATCAGGGCGAATTGCATCGCTCCTGAAACAATCCTCACCGAACGCAATAAGCAGCGCATACCCGAAGCGCAGCAACAGGCGCTAATCGAGGCACACCCCATACGGCGCCTTGGCACACCCGAAGACGTTGCGCGGGCGGCCCTCTTCCTTGCGTCCGAGGAAGCGGCATGGATCACCGGCATCGTCCTAGACGTCGCCGGCGGAGCGGTCATGGTGTAGCGCTCCGTCATGGTGGAGTCAGCCATTGCTGAATCTGCTCCACCGTAATATTGCCTCCACTGAGAATCGCGCCGACCAGCAGGCCCGAAAACCGCTTGCGGTAGGTCAGCACCGCCGCCAGGCCCGCCGCACCGGCGGGCTCGAGCACAACACCGAAGTCCTGGTGCGCATACCGCATGGCTTCCAACAGCGTGGTGTCTTCGACGAGCAGGATGTCGTCCACGAGGCCCGTGATATCGGCGAGTGCCTCAGGAAACGGCTTCCGCGCTGCGATGCCGTCCGCGATGGTGCCGGTTCCCTGCACCTCCTGAACCCTGCCTGACCTCCACGAGCGCTCCATCGCCGGCGCTCCTGTGACGCACACCCCGATCATGTGGGTGGCGGGATGGTGCGCCTTCACCCACCGAGCCACGCCGGCCAGCATCGCGCCATCCCCCAGCGGGACCAAGATCGCGTCAAACGGGTCGGGCCAGCGCAGCAGTTCGAGCCCGATGGTGCCGGCACCCTCGGCGATGGCGGGATCACGGCCGTCCTCGACCAGCTGCGCGCGGTGCTCCGCTGCGAAGGCTCTGGCCGCCAGATGGGCGGCGTCGACATCCTCGCCAAACCGAACGTCGGCGCCGAGGGCACGCATGCGTTCCACCTTCAACGGATTCGCGTTCCTGGCGGTAAAAACGGTGAGTGAGAGTCTCCGCTTCCGCGCGGCGTAGGCCATGCCCTGGCCGAAGTTGCCGGCGGTCGCGCACACGAGGTGCGGCCGTCCGTGTAACGACGCCACCAGATAATCCGCGCCGCGCCCCTTGAAGGAGCGGATCGGATTCAGCGTCTCAACCTTGACCACAAGGCGACAGTCGAGCTGCTGGCTGGAGGACGTGACCGGATACTGGGGAGAGTTGAGGAATACGGGATCGATCACGGTGGCGGCGCGCGCGATTCGCTCAAGCGAAAGACGACGGGTCTCAGTCACGAGCACTTCTCTCCGCGCCGTCGAGGATCTCGGGACGACCGGACGTGAATGACGTCCCGCTATCTGGCGCCCCCGTTGGACCGTGGAATGTATGCGCGGATGCGGGTCCCCTGGCTCTGTGCGCTCTCCACCTGTAACGTGCCGCCGAGGCGCATCGCCCGCTCCCGCATCGAGCGCAGTCCGAGGTGGCCTGGAAACGCCTCTTCCGAAGCAAAGCCGACTCCGTCGTCAACGATTTCCAGCACGATCTCATCGGCGCCGCAGGAGAGCCGCAGATCGACGCGGCGGGCTTGGGCATGCTTGACGATGTTGTTGAGGGATTCCTGTGCAATGCGGTAGACGGCCTCCTTGACTTCGTAGGGAAGATCGGGTTCGTCGCACCACTCCGCGGTGACCTCGAGGCCGTGCCTGGCACGCGCCGACTCCATCTGCTTGGTCAGCGCCGCCACGAGCCCCTCCGTTTCGAGGGCCTCAGGGCGAAGCTCGAAGATGAGCGCCCGCATCTCGGCGAGCGCCGCTTCCGCCAGCGAGAGGACATAGTCCAGCGGCTCACCGGCCTGGGCAGGATCCCGGTCCACCAGGGTGCGCGCGGTGCGGGCTCCCAACGCGATGCCGTACAACGCCTGCGAGACGGAATCATGGAGCTCGCGCGCCAGACGCTGGCGCTCCTCGAGGACGGCCTTCTGTCTGGCCTCCTCGAAGAGCCGGGCGTTCTCTGCGGCGACGGCGGCCTGGTCCGCGATGACCGTCAGAAACGCGATTTCGGCCTCGCTGGGATTCTTCCCGCGGGGATAGAAGACGTTCAGCGCGCCAATGGCCTGATTCCGGTAGATCAACGGCACCGACACCACGGTATCCCACCCCGCCTCGCGCATTAGCGGGTGGATAGGTTCGTACAGTGGATCGTCTAGGATCTTTTTGCGGGCGTCGAAGTGAATCAGCGTCTTCTTCTCGCGCACGGAATCCGTGTTCGGCATCCGGGCGCCGCGCTGCACGGCTTCTTTCCACCGGGCTTCGGCGTCGGGCCCTTCGGGCAACCCGTAACGGCCGAAGAACCGCAGCTCCTGGCTGTCCTCGTCGACCAGACACACGCCCGCCGCCACCGTACCGGTGGCCCGGACCACGTTCTCCGCCAGCTTGTCGAGAGTCGCCTGAAGTGAGCCCGCAAATGCCACCTGCGAGGCAATCTGGGTAAGCGCCTTGACCTCGCGCGCCAGCCGCTTCATTTCCGTGACGTCCCGGAACATCACCACGAGCGAACTGCGGCCATCGAGCGCGAGCGGTACCGCCGTGAACTCGATCTCAAACTCTTCACCGTCTGGTCTGACCAGCGCGGAGGTGCCACGCAGGGGAACGCCCGGCTCCTTCCTGGTGGCCTTATGGTCCTTGATGGCAGTGCGCAGGGCGTCGCGCGCGTGAGGAGGCATCGCCCCGTAGGCATCGCGGCCCAGGAGCTCGTGGGGCCCGTAGCCGGTGATCCGGCTGGCGGCGGGATTTGCGTACACGATGCGCTCGTCCTCATCTACGAGGATCACGGCGTCGAGAGAGGCCTCGAAGGGGCGGGACAGCTTGGCCAGCGTCGGGTAGGCTCGCATCAGCGTCCCCCGCTCACCTGATGGATTGTGACCATGCCGATCCGGGCCGCGTACAGCGCTGCCTGGGTCCGGCTCTGCACGCCGAGCTTAGCCAGAATGTTGCTGACGTGCGTCTTCACAGTTTTCTCGCCGATGCTCAGCAGTTGGGCGATCTCTTTGTTGGCTTTGCCTTGAGCCAACAGCCTGAGGACGTCGGTCTCGCGCTCGGTCAACGTCTCCGGGCTCTCGGGGGCGCGGACTTCGCGCATCAGGCGCGCCGCGGCCTCCGGGGAGAGTTGCACCTGGCCGGCTGCGGCGGCCTTGATCGCCCTCCGCAGTTCGTCCGCCTCGGTGTTCTTTAGTAGATAACCAATCGCGCCGGCCCGGACCGCGCTGACCACCGACGCATCCTCCAGGACGCTGGTCAGGGCGAGAACCTCAGTATCCGGGAGCTCCCGCCGGATCTCCTGGGTGGCGGCGATACCGTCCATCGCGGGCATCAAGAGGTCCATCAACACGACGTCCGGCTGAAACTCACGCGCCAGGCGCAGGGCCTCCGCGCCGTCGGTAGCCTCCGCCACGACTTCCAGGTCGGGATCCAGGGCCAGGAACATCCGCAGCCCCTGGCGGACCACGCTGTGGTCGTCTGCGATCAGAATCCGAGTGACCATCGTGTCCATCTCCGACTTAAGGCTCTAGGATTTTCCGGCTTCTGTCCTCCGCCTTTAGTCGGAAATCTCCGTCCCCCACAGGCGGGAGGCCCTAAACCGGCGTTTGGCTGTGCTCAAGAATGCCGTCTTGCGGCTTACTAGAGGATGTGGACAACACGATGATACGCCTTCTGCTCGTCGAGAGCCAGCCTGCCATCCGCCGGGGACTCCAGATGCGGCTCACACTAGAGCCGGACGTCACCGTCATCGGGGAAGCCCGCGACGGTCTTGGCGCTCTGTGGCAGGCATCGATGCTCCGTCCCGACGTAATCCTGGTGGACACGGAGTCGACGGACATGGACGGCGTCAGACTGATCGCCGCGCTCCGCAGCGCGTCACCCGAGAGCGCGACGGTGATCTTGAGCCTCCGGGATGATGCGACTACCCGCCGCCGCCTGCTGGCCGCCGGCGCTGCCGCATTCGTTTCGAAGCACGAGTATGGAGACCGGCTGCTCCACGCCATCCGCGAGGCCGCGGCCACCAGGGCGGTCCCGCCGGCGAGGGCCTTGCCCGCGGGCAGGCTCAAGCCTGCCCATGACGATGGGACACCTCGATGAACGCGAGACCGGAGGGTGCAATGCCAAAGATCGCAACTCGATTTCTTGATAGCTTTCTGCCCCTGCGAAACTGGAATCTGCGCGTCTACCTGAGCGGACAGGCAATCTCTCTCATCGGCACCTGGATGCAGGTGACGGCGCAGGCCTGGGTGGTCTGGAGCCTGACTCATTCTACGGCCGCGCTTGGTGTCGTGGCGATGCTGGGGACCCTGCCAATCCTCTTGTTGGGACCGTGGACGGGGGTCTGGGCGGACACGCTGGACCGGCGCCGGCTGCTCATCGTGTCGCAGACGAGTGCCATGGTGCTGGCCATTACGCTCGCGTTGCTCGTGCAGACCGGCGTGATCCAGGTGTGGCATGTCTATGTGCTGGCCACGCTGCTGGGAATCGTCACGGCGCTCGACATGCCTACCCAGCAGGCTTTCATCGGCGACCTCTCCGGCATGGAACAGCTTCGCCAGGCCGTCGTCATCAACAACATGCTCTTCCAGGTCAGCCGGATGATTGGCCCGGCGCTGGCGGGTCTGGTGGTCGCGCGTCTGGGCGCGGCGTTGGCATTCTGGCTGAACGGCGCGAGTTTCCTCGCTGTCATCGCCAGCTTGATTATCGTCCGCGCGGCTCAGGTCCGCAGAACAGGCGCAGCAGACCTGAGCGGATTCTCTGAAGCGGTCCAATTCATCCGCCAGAACCCGCGCGCGCAGGACCTCATCGTCTTTACGGTGATCGTCACGTTCTTCGGCATCTCCGTGATGAACATTCTCCCCGCCGTCGCCTCCCAGGCCCTCCATGGCAGCGCGGATGTCCTGGGGCTGCTGATGGGGGCATCCGGCGCCGGCGCGCTCACAGGCGTGCTGCTGGTGGTTCCCGCCGTGCAGCAGGTGCGGAGGACCGGCCTTGTCGTCGGTGCCGCCGCCATCTGGACAGGACTGTGGCTGGTGGTCTTCTCCGCATCGACCCGGCTGCCGTTTTCGGCGCTGGCGATCTTCGTGGGGAGCATGGCGTTTCCCGTGGTGCTCACCACGACGATGAGCACCCTCCAAATCATGGCCCCGCCGGATATGAGAGCGCGGCTGATGAGCGCGCTTCTGATGGTCAGCTTCGGCGCCCAGCCCCTCGCAGCGTTGATGGTAGGGTACAGTGCCCAGGTCCTCGGCGCGCTGTCGGCCGTGCGCGCGAATGGGTTGCTCATGGCGGCCGGGGCGGCCGCGCTGCTGGCCCTCCGACCGGCACTGCGATCGTGGGAAGTGCATTCAGAGACCCACGGCGAGGTCGAGCATCGACAGGACACGCGAGAGTTCCAACTGGACGGCGCTCAGACCGTAGAGGTATGAAATGCGGAAACTCTTTCACAAAGAATTCACGAATGGTTCACGCTTGGTTCGTCTCTTCACAGTATGGTGCCATCTGGAGAGAGTCATGGTCCGAAAAATCGTAATTGCCGTTCTTAGCATTGCGCTCGTGGGAGGGCTCGCGCTGTCGGCGCGTGCACAGCCGGGCTCCCGTCAGGTCTCAGTGGCCGACGTGGCGGCCGCCGTGCTGCAGAATAATCTTCAACTGCGTGAAGCTGCGTTTGAAGTCGCGGTAGCCCAGGCGCAGCTGGCCCAGGCGCGGGGCGCCAGGGGCCCCCAGGCCGGCCTGGCCGGCGGATATACCCTCAATCAGCAACAGCCGTTTGGCCTGGATCCCAATGTGTATGCTATGGGAGTGGCGATTACTTACCCCCTGTCCACGGGTGGCAGCCTGGAGGCACAGATCGCGCTGGCCGAGGCCAATCTGCGAGGAGCACAAGCCACCTATCAGCGCGCAAGGCAGCAGGTCGTCTACGCCGCAGAGCAGACCTACCTGCAAGGTCTCCTGGCCTTTGAGAGCATGGCGGCCGCCCAGCGGGCGATTGATGCGGCGACCGAAAGCCTCCGCGTCGCGCAGGCCAAGTTCAGCGCCGGTGCGTCCGCACGGTTCGATGTGCTGCAGGCCGAGGTGGCGGCCGCGAACGCCGAGCAGATCAAGGTTCAGGCGCAGACTGGGGTGGCGAATGCGCAGGCGACTCTGAACGCGGCGCTCAACCTCTCGCTGGATACTCCCTTGGAACTCACCGGCGCACTGATGCCTCAGCCGGGAGAAGCTACGCTGGCCGACGCCATCGCGCGGGCCCTGCGGGACCGGCCGGATTTGGTAGCACTTCAGAGCCGGATCGCGGCAGCCCAGGCGGGCCTCGATCTGGCACGCAGCGGGGGCCAGCCGATCGTGAGCCTCGGGACGGGATACGCCCTGAGCAACGCCGGCGGGCTGTCGCCCTATGCGTTCGGAAACTGGTCGGTGAGTCTCAATGTCGTGCTGTCTGTCTTCGATGGCGGCGTCACACAGGAAAAGATCCGCCAGGCGCAGTTCCAGCTCGAGCAACTGAAGGTCCGCGACGCGCAGACCAGGCAGCAGGTCGAGCTGGAGGTCCGCCAGGCATGGCTCGCTGCACAGCGAGCGACCGGTGAGTTGACGGCGGCCACAAAGGCTGTGGAACAAGGACGTGAGTCCGCCCGGCTCGCCGGCGCCCGGTACCAGGCAGGCGTCGGAACCTCATTAGAGCTTCTGTCTGCTCAGTCGGGCCTGGCTCAGGCGGAGCAGGCCCTGGCCTCTGCACGTTACGACCAGAACGCGGCACGTATTCAACTGATCCTGGCGACGGGATCACTGTGAGGGATCACATTATGCGGATTCGAGTGCTCACCGTTGGTGCAATCATCCTCGTCATAGCCGGGGGCCTCATGGCTCTCCGAGCAAGGGGCGGCGCCCCGACTCCGGCGGTCAACCAGCCGGCGCAGGTGGCGCCTGTTCCAGTCGGGGTCGCCACGGCGCAACGAGGCGACTTCGTGACAACTGTCACCGCCACCGGGACGGTGGCCAGTTTGCGGGAAGCGAAGATTGCGTCGACGCTCCCAGGCATCGTGGCCGAAGTCTTCGTGACCGAAGGTCAGCGCGTGCAGCGCGGCGAGCCTTTGATGCGCCTCCGGACGGATCAGATGGCTGCGACCGAGGCCCAGGCCCGCGCCGGCAGGGCGCAGGCCAAAGCGGCGTTGAGCCTGGCGGAAATCAGCGTGCGGCGTATGCGGGAACTGTCCCAGAGCGGCGCGGTCTCCAGACAGGAGCTCG
>VBAL01000173.1:3667-5080 GCA_005888595.1 Candidatus Segetimicrobium genomatis | reverse complement strand
AGCTGACGACGCTCTATGCCAAGCGGAGCGCGGCGATGCACGACCGGATCGCTCGCCAGATCGCGGCGATCGTGGCCGTTGTCCCCGGGAACGTGGCACTGTTCTTCCCTTCGTACGAACTCCTCGAAGAGGCCCACTCGAGGTTCCTCGCGTTCCACGCCGGAAAGAAGATCCTGGTCGAGCGACCGGGGTGGACGAAGACCCAGCGCGACGGGGCGATCGAGGCGCTGCGGGTCGCACGAGCCGAGGGCGGAGCGGTCCTGTTCGCGGTCCAGGGCGGGTCGCTGAGCGAGGGCGTCGACTACGAGGGCAACGTCCTCACGGCGGTCGTCGTCGTGGGCCTGCCTCTGAGCCCGCCGAACGTCGAGGTCGAGGCGCTGAAGGAGTACTACTGCCGCAAATTCGGGTTCGCGAAAGGGTACGACTACGCGTACGTCTTCCCGGCAGTGAACAAGGTCCTGCAGGCCGCCGGCCGAGCCATCCGGAGCGAGCGTGATCGGGCCGCGATCATTCTCTTGGAGGGCCGTCTCCTCGAACCGCGGTACGCGCGGTGCCTGCCGCCCGACTTCGAGACAAGGCCGTCCAAGGTGCCGGCGTCCGAGATTCGTGCCTTCCTCGAGGCGTCAGAACCGATAGCGGACGAGCGAGGAGCTCTCCCACCTACGCTCGGGGCCACGCCGGCGGTCGCGCCAGCCATCGTCGGAAATGGATGAGGCGTTCGCGCTCTTTCGTACTCGATGGCGAGATGCGCCCGCAGGCTGCCGTCGTTTGGTCATCGACCGTCCGGATGGACGACGCGATGAAAGGTTTTTCTCGGCCGCCTCGCATCGCACCGCGTGCTCGTCAAACAGGGCGCGGAGGCAGAGCTCCGAACGACGGAGTTCCTCGGACGGCCCGCCATCGAGAAATATCGAAGGGCGAAAGCGTATCGCCTCGACGTCCTCGACGACGAGCTGCGCCGGTCTCGAATCCGTCGTGAAGCGCGCCTCATGGCCGAGGCCCGAGCGGCCGGAGTGGCGGTGCCGATTCTGTATGACATCAATCTCGTGGAGAACAAGATCGTCATGGAGTTCGTCGAAGGTCCGACCGCGAAGGACGTCCTCGACAAAGGAGGGCCCCCCGCGGTAAAAGTCGCCGGTATGATCGGCGAGATCGTCGGACGCCTGCACCGGGCCCGGATCATCCACGGCGATCTGACGACCTCGAACATGATCGTCCGCGATGCTCAGATCGTGATGATCGACTTCAGTTTGGGAGGAAAAGACGACGGCGTGGAAGCGAGGGGCGTCGACCTCCACCTCCTGAAAGAGGCCTTGGGGAGCGCACACGCGCGTGCGGCCTCGTACTATCGGGCGGCGCTGAAGGGCTACCGCAAGTCGATGGGGAAAGCGGCCGAAGACGTCATCGTCAAAG
>VBAL01000173.1:0-3529 GCA_005888595.1 Candidatus Segetimicrobium genomatis | reverse complement strand
CCTCGAGAAGGTCGTCCGGTTCGCTGCGACGATCCTCGACGACCAGCTCCGTGGCGAATACCTGATCGACGACTCCGGACTGTTCCTCGAAGAGTTCGGCGGCTTCCCCG
Source organism: Candidatus Segetimicrobium genomatis (assembly GCA_005888595.1). Taxonomy (GTDB): domain Bacteria; phylum Sysuimicrobiota; class Sysuimicrobiia; order Sysuimicrobiales; family Kaftiobacteriaceae; genus Telluricultor. The sequence continues at coordinate 3,419 of VBAL01000173.1, read as the reverse complement.
GCGTCTATTCGTCGTACGTATACAAGCGCCTCGGGTGTGCCGGAGTCCTGAAACTGCTGTACGGCGCACGGAACCGCGCCGCGCGCTTCGAGACCGTCTTCCTCTTGCGGACTTCGGACGAGCACGAGGTCTTCCACGGGGAATGCCGCGGTTCGATCGCGGACCGGGAGCGCGGGACCGGGGGATTCGGTTTCGATCCGATCTTCGTCCCGGACGGCGCGACGAAAACCTTCGCGGAGATGACGATGACTGAGAAGAACGCGGTCTCTCATCGGGCGCGGGCCGTCGACGCACTGCTCGCACATCTCCAGGCGCGGAAGGAACGTTGATTACGTCGTCTCGAGTTGCGGCAGGCGGAAAGCGTGGCTCGACCCAAAGTCGTCATCACCGGCGGTGCCGGTTTCATCGGCAGCCATGTCGCGGACGCCCTGGTGGGCGCGGCGGACGTTGTCGCGATTGATCATTTGAAAGCCGGCAAACGCGCGAACCTCGCGAAGGCCCTCAAGGCCGGAGCGACGCTCGTGAAACGCGATCTGCTCCGCGGTGACCTTCGTCCGATCTTCCGGAGGGCCGAAGTCGTCTATCATTTCGCGGCGAATCCGGATGTCCGGCTGGACCGCCGGGGGACGAAGCCCACGGTCGACGAGAACATCGTGGCGACCCATCGGGTCCTGGAGGCGTGCCGGGTGGCCGAGGTCCCGCGGATCGTGTTCGCGTCCACTTCGACCGTCTACGGTGAGGCGACGGTCGTGCCGACCCCGGAAGACTACAGCCCCCTCGAGCCGATCTCCGTGTACGGCGCATCGAAGCTGGCGGGCGAGGCGCTCCTCTCTGCATACGCGCACACGTTCGGGGTCCAGGCATTCGTCTTCCGCCTCGCCAACGTCGTCGGAGCGAGGAGCGGCCATGGCGTGGTGGTCGACTTCGTCCGCAAACTCGTCCGGGATCCGAAACGGCTCGAGATTCTCGGATCGGATCCGGGCACCGCGAAGTCGTACGTCCACGTGGATGATGTCGTGGCCGGGATGCTCGCCGGCCAGCGGGGCGCGTCGGGGCCGTTCTCGGTGTATAACGTCGGCAGCGAGGATGCCATCACCGTGAGGGCCCTCGCCGATGCGATTTGCGCAGAGCTCGGCCTCCGCCGCGTCGAGTATGCGTGGACGGGTGGCGCCGGAGGAGGGCGCGGATGGGCGGGAGACGTTCGCACGATGCAACTCGCGCTCGACCGGCTCAAGCGGACGGGATGGCGGCCGCGCAAGTCGAGCGAGGAGGCGGTGCGATTGGCGGCGCGGGACGCATTTTCCTCGATGAACAAGCCACGCGACGCGTAGGCGACAACGTATTTATCGCGTGTTCCGGTTCTTCCGCGCATCTGGGGCTGTGGGGTAGCTTGGTCTATCCTTCGGGCTTTGGGAGCCTGCGACGGCAGTTCAAATCTGCCCAGCCCCACTCCAAGCCGTTGACGTAGGATTCGGATGCGGCGGAGGGAAGATCCATGGCACGCAAACCCACGACGGCAGAGCGGAAGTGGCATCGCAAGATGGCCGTAGGTCTGTTCAACGAGGTCTGGCGCCTCCTCGAGAAGACGCGCTCGCTCGCCGAAGACGAGCGCATGATCCACGCCGCGCATGCGTCCCGCTTTCACTGGGGCGAGGTCGGAACGGCGGTGAATCGAGCGATCGGCGACTGGCAGATCTCCCACGTCTATGCGATCCTCGGTCGGCCCGAGCCTGCGACATACCATGCGGTCCGATCCCTCGCGACGTGCAAGCAAAACGGGATCGAGGACTTCCCGCTCGCCTTCGCCTACGAGGCCCTCGCCCGCGCCGACGCGGTCGCGGGGCGGAAGCGAGACCTCCGAACGCACCTGGCCCTCGCGCGGGAAGTCGGCTCGACAATCAAAGACAAGGAGGACCGCGACCTCCTCTTCCGCGATCTCAAGTCGATTCGACCCGCGCGGGGCCGCTGAGCTCACGATCCGCGGTTCGGCTTCGGCGCGAGTCGGGCTTCGTCTACGCGCCACACGCCTGCCGTGCCGCGCCAATCCGGCGTCGCGCGCACGACCTCGATTGATTGCTCGAACGGAGGAGCGTCCAACACCAGCGTCTCGAACTCTCCCCCTTCCCCGCACGGATGGACGCCGCGCGTCTTCTGGAGATGGAGCAGATCCTGGATGACGTGGTCATCCCATCGCCGCCCGAGCCAGCTCGCGTCGAGGCCTTCCGCCGAGACGCTGGAGAAGGCGATGTCGAAGCCGGCCTGGAGATAGTCGTACACGAGCTGCGTTGGGTCGCGACGCCACAGCGGGGCGAAGACACGGAGCCCGACCTCATCCGCAATCCGGTTCACGCGGGTGTGCTGATAATCCGATGCGATGGCCCCGACGATCACCCCGTCGACGTCGACCCGCCGGAAGATCCGCCGCAGCGCGTCGAGCTCGCCGTCCTCTCCTATCGCCGCGGTCTCCCGGATCAGGGGGATTCGCATCGTCTCGGCCTGGAGCGGCGTGAGCTGCAGGTTCGGCGTGTGGAACAGCATCGAGTCCCGATCTTCCGGGATGATCGAGAGAAGCTGCGTGACGTCCCAACCTCGCTGCATCGCGACGTAGGCTGCGTACGTCGAGTCCTTGCCTCCCGAGAACAGGGCGGCCACGCGCACGGCAGTCGGAGGGCCATGGAGGGGAAAAGGCTTCGGGGGAGGATGTAAACCTTGTTTAAGGTTAACGAGGGACCGCGCGCTCGCGAACCATTTATGGCCTTCTCGCGGATTCCGCCGTGTGCGCCTCGACGAGATGACCTCCGAGGAATTTGCCGCGATCGCGAAGAAAGATCCCGTGGTCATCATCCCCGTCGGCGCGCTCGAGGAACACGGCCGGCATCTGCCTCTCGGGGCGGATGTCATCCAGCCGCTCCATGTCGTCGACGAGGTCGCGCGCCGCACGAACGCGTTTGTCGCACCCGCCATCCCGTACGGCGTCTGCACGACGACCCGGCCGTACCCGGGGACCGTCAGCGTGTCGGTGGACGCGCTGAAGGGCTTCGTCCGGGACGTCCTCGCGGATTTCGTGCGCAATGGCGTGCGGCGAGTGATGATCCTGAGCGGCCACGCGGGGCGGGAACACATGATGGCGTTGCGCGCCGCCGCCCAAGAAGTCGTCGACGAGGGGACCGGCCTTCGAGCGACCGTCCTTTCGGACTACGACATCATCTATGCTTCGCAAGGACTCCTTCCCGAGGGCGACGGCCACGCGGGTGCCGGGGAGACGTCGCGGATCATGACCGCGCGCCCCGACCTCGTGAAGGGCAAGAGTCCGGCCGGGAAGAACGAGATCCCTCCGTACGCGATCGTGTCGGATCCGCGGAAGTACTGGTCCGGCGTCACGGGAGATCCGTCAAAGGCGTCGAAGGCACTCGGTGAGA
>VBAL01000171.1 GCA_005888595.1 Candidatus Segetimicrobium genomatis | reverse complement strand
GGCCAACGACGACGGCACCGACGGCGAACCCGAGGTCTCTCCAGAATCGGTAGATGCCCACGGTCGCCCCGCGGGCCTCCGGGGGTGCGAGATCGCTCACCGCAGAGAGGTACGTCGGGTAGACCATCGCCGTCCCGAGTCCAAGGAGCAGGCTTGCGCCGGCCCAGGCGAGGAGATTGTTCCCGGCGACAAACCAAACGAACCCGATGGCTTGGACCCACATTCCCGCGACGATCAGCGGCTTCCGACCAATCCGGTCGCTCGCGGGACCGGTCACGAGCTGAAGGAACCCCCAGCTGATCGGGTAAAGGCCGGTTACGAGGCCGACTTGCTCGGTTGCAAGGCCCCGTCCGACCAAGAACAGGGGGAGCAATCCCCAAGCGATCCCGTCGTTCAGGTTGTTCACGAGCCCGCCTTGGGAGCACGCGAACAAGCTCCGGTTTCTCCAACTCGCTTCCGCGAAGACGGAGCGAAACGTCGGCCGGGCCCCCGAAACGCTGGACTCCCGCTCCGCGAAGGGTTTCGTCTCGTGGACGAAGCCCGCCGACAGGAGGAGGCCCGCCCCGATCGCGGCGAGCCCAACCGCGAATGGCACGGCACGGATGCCATAGGTCCCCGCGAGGAAACTCGTGAGGAGCGCGGTGCCGCCGACGGCGGCGTACCCCGCGAACTCGTTCAAGCCCGTTGCGAGGCCTCGTCTCCGCGATCCGACGAGGTCAATCTTGCTCACGACCGTCATGGACCAGCACAGGCCCTGGTTCACGCCGAGGAACCCGTTTGCGAGGACGATCAGCCACCAGTGGGGCGGAGGGGTAAACATCAGGAAAAAGGGCACGGGGATTCCGACGATCCAGCCGACCAGAAGGATCTGCCTTCGGCCATGGACATCCGAGAAGTACCCGGCCGTCGCATTCGCGATGGCTTTGACGAGGCCGAAGGACACGAGGAACGAGAGGATCGCGGCGCTCGAGGCGATGCCGAACACCTGCGAACCGAGGAGAGGGAGCAGCGTTCGCTCCGTTCCGACCACGGAGCCGACGAACGCGTTCACGACGACCAAGAGGGCGAATTGTTTCCAGTTTCTCCGGAGACCGGTCGCGAACGGCGAATCAATCAAGAGCGTGCCTCTTCACGACATCCGGCCGGGGGCCCACCGCGTTCTGTTTCATTGTGACGCCTTTGGGGGCCCCGATGAGCCGGTACGGACTCCTGGAGGGAATCGACCGGGCATCCTGCGCGCCGCCTCCGGGCCGCACTAGTTTCCCGCCTTGCAGGCGGAGGCGAAGTTCATCACTCCTTTCACGGTCTCAAATGGACGAATCGCCTCCGACGCCTCCGTTCGAAATCGGTGGCGAACCGATGGCGCCAGTTCCGAGTACTCCTCGTAGTCGAGTCCCCACGTCAGGAGAAGCTCCAACTGTGCGCGCGCGGGAATGAAAACCTGGAACGATTCGACGGATCGACGCACATCGACGAAGCCGGCGTCCTCAAGGAGACGCGCCCCTGGGATGCGGTCCGCCTCTCGGCTCACCCCGGACGAGAGCCGCCGCCTCTCCGCTAGTTTCCGGCTCGGAGTACGCACTTTGTACCGTGCGAACACCTCTTGGAACTGCGCAGGGAATGGGTCCTCGGCTTCCGTGCAGATCGCGAGCCGACCCCCGGGAACCAAGATCCGGTGCCACTCGGCGCACGCCGGTCGGACGTCCCACGGTGCCTCCGGTTGACCGAGGCAGGAAATCACGGCGTCGAACGATTCGTCTGGCCAGTCCAAGGAACTGGAATTCATCTTCCGGAACTCGACACTTTTCAAACCGGATTTGGCGGCCTTTTCTCTTGCCCTCTTGAGCATCCTGGGTGACGTGTCAATTCCCGCGACACGACCGTCCGCGCCGACCTTGCGAGCTGCATCAAACGCGACTGCCCCCGTGCCGGTCCCCACGTCCAGGACCCGCTCTCCAGGCTTTAGGTCAACGAGTTCGATGAGCCGCCCTCGTATCGCACCGATCGCGGGCACAATGTGGCGATCCCACACGGCGGCCTGGCGATCGTTCATCTCCACCCAGAGCCGTTTGAACCACTCCTTGTCTGCGGTCTTCAATCCGTGCGCTCCCCTGTCCGGTTGTCCTTCCGGTTCGAGAGCTCCTTTTCCGCACCTCGCATGAACGCGTCCATGACCTCTTGGCTGCCTTTGCGCGCCATCCGGGTAACCAGTCCGAAGACGTTGAACAGCTTCGCGGCCCCGTGAACCTCCTCGATCACACACTCCGCGTGGACGCGCGTCGCTTCCGCAACCCGGGCGAACGTGTATTGACGCCTCTCCGTCATCATGGGCCGGCCTTTGGCCGTTCGCACCCGATGGACCGTAGCGTAGCGAAATTCCTTCGGGTGGAGCGAAATTTCCACGCTCACGGGGAACTTGCGGCCCCCGTAGCTGACAACCTGGTCAATGGAAATCTGGTCGCCATCGCGGCGCACCTGGCGGTTCTCGAAGACGCCCGCGACATTCGGTGCCTCTTGATCGATGATCTCTACGTCGTCCGAGCGAAAGTCGGTGTACCAGTCCCACAGCCGCTCGATAGCGATCCCCCTCGCGACGCCCTCAATCGAATACCGCGCCATCGTCACAGCACCGAGGAAGCCCCGATTCCCGCGGATCGCTTTTCGCGTTCCACGCGGAAGCCCGCAGACGCCCATTCGCGCACGCCCCCCTTGAGCAGCGTGCAACTCCGATATCCACGGCGAGCCAGTACGGAAGCCGCGGCGGTGGACCGAGCACCAACGGCACAGTGGGCCACAACGGGCTGATCCGGGGAGAACGGCAGCGCACCTAGCGGGACCTGGCCTGCTTCAACGTGAGTCGCCCCAGGAATGTGACCCGAGGTCCACTCGGAGTCCGAACGAACGTCCAAGACGACCGGCGGCTCGCGGCCTCGTAAACGATCGTTGAGTTCTTGGACCGATATCGCGGGGAAGCCCACGATTGGGAGGCCGGCGGCTCGTGCGGTCTCGAGACCGTCCCGGAGGTAGCCGCGCAAGTCATCGTACCCGATCC
>VBAL01000170.1 GCA_005888595.1 Candidatus Segetimicrobium genomatis | reverse complement strand
GCTGGCATCCCGCCTGCGCCGCCCGGCGTCACCTGGCGCTACCGGACTCATGCCGGCGTGATCACGGCGCAGACGCTCCTGCTGCAGGTCAAGCCGGGACAGCCTGTCCGTCTTGCCCCCAGCGGCGGCGGTCCCACACCGATCGTGATCCCTGATGCGCGTCTGGACATCCTGGAGCAGGGCTACCGCGCGCGACAGCCTGGGACGTACACGATCCGCATCCTGCTGCCGTTTGCCCCCAATTCCGGAGTTACTCTCAGCGTCCTCGTTGAAGACTAACGTCTTTCGCGTCCATCGCGTCCCCCTACGCGCTCCAAGGCTGACGCAACAGACGCAACAGACGCGATAGACGCAATAGACAATGATTTGCTAGGATGAGACCGGTGATCATCAATGCCCATCGACCCGTCTGTGGTTGACCGTGTAGCCCGCCTCGCGCGCCTCGAACTTTCCGACGAAGAACGGCAGCGATTTGCGCGCCAACTGGGCAGCATCCTGGAGTACTGTGCGACGCTCAATGAACTGGGGGACGACGTCGCGGGCACACCCCTTCCGCGTGACGCGGTCCTGGCCGCCGCGCCGGATCACGAGGACGGGTTCTTCAAAGTGCCGCCGATCATCGAGACGGAGTAGCCACCCTGGTCGACGCCCCGGCCACCGAACTGCTCACCCGTCTGCGCCGCCGGGAAGTCGCGCCCAGCGACCTCGTCCGCGCCTGCCTCGACCGCATCGAGGCGCTGAACCCCACCGTTCATGCTTTCTTGCATGTCGACCGCGAGGGCGCGCTCCGAGCGGCGCGGGAGTGGGATGCTCGCTATGCCGGCGGCGGCGCGCTCCCGCCGCTGGCTGGGCTGCCCGTGGCTGTGAAGGATATCATCTGCACCGCCGGCATGCCGACCACCTGTGGATCGCGCATCCTGGCGGGTTGGGTTCCGCCCTACGATGCGACCGTCGTTTCTCGGCTGAAGGACGCCGGTGCCGTTATCGTAGGGAAAACCAATCTGGACGAGTTTGCGATGGGATCGTCCACCGAGAACTCCGGGTTCGGGCCGACTCGCAATCCGTGGGATCCGGAACGCGTTCCGGGCGGCAGCAGCGGAGGATCGGCGGCGGCGGTGGCAGCCGGTATGATCCCGCTGGCCCTGGGGACCGATACCGGCGGCTCCATCCGTCAGCCGGCCGGATTCACATCCATCGTGGGGATGAAGCCCACGTACGGCCGCGTGTCCCGGTATGGGTTGGTCGCCTTCGCCTCTTCGCTGGATCAGGTCGGCCCGATGGCGCGCACGGTCGCCGATGCCGCGCTGCTCTTGCACGTCATCGCCGGCCGCGATCCAAAGGACTCGACGTCTGTTGATATCCCGGTAGATGATTACCCTGGGACGCTGCCGCGCGGCGCGCGGGGCCTGCGGATTGGCATTGCGCGAGAAGCGTTCGGCCAGGGACTGCAGGGTGACGTGGGGGAGGCCGTGCAGGCGGCCGCTGCCCACCTGGGCGGCCTGGGCGCCGTGCTGACGGAAGTATCGCTGCCCTCCATCCCGTACGCGCTGCCTACGTATTACCTGTTGGCGACGTCGGAGGCCAGCGCCAATCTGGCCCGCTACGACGGTGTGCAGTACGGGTTGCGCGTACCGACCGACGATCTCTTTACCATGTACACGCGTACGCGGCGGCAGGGATTCGGCAGCGAAGTGAAGCGGCGGATCATGCTTGGGACCTATGCGCTGTCTGCCGGCTACTACGAAGGATTCTTCCTGAAGGCCCAACGGGTCCGCACGCTGATCCGGCGCGAGTTTCTCCAAGCGCTGGACGCGGTCGACCTGGTGCTGATGCCTGTGTCGCCCACGGTGCCGTTCCGGCTGGGCGAGAAGGTAGATGACCCGCTGCAGATGTACCTGGCGGACATCTACACCATCCCCGTGAATCTGGCCGGCCTGCCCGGGATCTCGGTACCGTGCGGGTTCTCGAATGGATTGCCCATCGGCCTGCAGTTGATCGGCAAACCGTTCGACGAGGCAACGGTCCTTCGCGCCGCGTATGCATATGAGCAAGATACGGATTGGCACACTCGACGACCTCCGGTCGTCGGGCAGACGCACAGTCAGGCAGTCGCGGAGGTGCACAAACGCGACCGCGCGACTCCGCGACCCGCCCCGAAGCGTGGCGCGCAGACTCGCCGGCGATCGTCACGAAAAAGCAAAAAGGCGAGAACGCGTAAATGATGCGACCGGAACTTCCCTTGTCATTGCGAGGAGCGAAGCGACGAAGCAATCTCCTGTCGAAGCGAGATTGCGTCGCCCTTCGGGCTCGCAATGACGGCATGTTTGTGTGGAAGTCCCCATGAACACCCCTGCCATCGCGACATCCTACGAAACCGTCATCGGACTCGAGATTCATGTCCAGCTTCTGACCGCATCGAAGATGTTCTGCGCGTGTCCGGTGACGTTTGGGGCGCCGCCCAATACTCTCGTCTGTCCGGTCTGTCTGGGATTACCGGGGTCGCTCCCGGTACTTAATCGGAAGGCGGTCGACCTGGGACTGCGCACGGCAGTCGCCCTGGGCTGCGCGGCCCAGCCAACGAGCCAGTTTCACCGGAAGAACTACTACTACCCGGACCTTCCCAAGAACTACCAGATTACCCAGTACCGGTACAAGGTCCACCCGCCGCTGGCCACCGACGGCAGCCTGGAGATCCCGAGGGAGGGCAATCCCGTACCAGACGGGACAGGGCGTCAGCCTGCACCATCCGATGCAGGGCGGCGGCGCATCGGCGTTCGCCGGGTGCATTTGGAGGAGGACACTGGCCGGCTCGTGCACGCCGAGCAGCATGGACGTATCCGCTACAGCCTGATCGATTTCAACCGCAGCGGCGTGCCGCTGATGGAGATTGTCACCGAGCCCGAACTGCGTTCGCCTCAGGAAGCGCGGACGTTCCTGGTGCTGCTGCGAGCCGTGCTGCAGGCCATCGAAGTCAGCACCGGCAAGATGGAAGAGGGCAGTCTGCGCTGCGACGCCAACGTCTCCTTGCGCCGGCCCGGCGCGGACCTTGGCATCCGCACCGAGGTCAAGAACATGAACTCGTTACGTTCCGTCGAGCGGGCGCTGGCCTACGAGGTCGAGCGCCAGCGCGCGGTGCTGGACCGCGGGCAGCCCGTTGAGCAGGAAACCCGGCACTGGGACGAGCGCCGCGGCATTACGTTCTCGTCGCGCACCAAGGAGGAGGCGCAGGATTACCGCTACTTCCCCGAGCCTGACCTGCCGCCGCTGTTTGTCGAGCGCACCTGGGTGGCCGAGCTGCGCGCGCGCCTGCCCGAGCTGCCTGACGCGCGGCGCACGCGCTATATGGAGGCCTTCGGTGTTGACGTCATCGGCGGCGATGGCCAGGTTCTTCGAGGAGACCGTCCGGCTCTTCCCGCATCCGAAGGCCGCGTGTAACTGGCTGGTTGGGGATATCACCGCGTATCTCAACGCCGCGGGCAAGGAGATCGACGAACTCCCGGTGACTCCTGCCCATCTGGCAGAACTCCTGCAGCTCGTCGAGCGCGGGGCGATCAGTGGCCGCACCGCGAAAGAGATCGTCGCTGAAATGCTCGCCCAGGGCCGGCGGCCCGAGGTCATTGTTGGCGAGCGCGGGCTGGCGCAGATCAGCGACGAAGAGGCGCTGGTCCGCATCGTGGACGAGGTGCTGGCCGAGCACACCGGACCGGTGTCCGAGTACCGGGCGGGGAAGACGCAGGCGCTGACCTTTCTGGTCGGCCAGGTGATGAAAAAGACCCGGGGGCGGGCGAACCCCGAGATGGCGAATAGACTACTTAAAGAGAAGTTGAAAAGTTGAAGCGTTGGAACGTTGAAACGTCGGACGCGGCGAAACTATGAAGACGCCTGCGCGAAGACCTCAAACCGGCGGCACCCGAACTTCCCGATCCGCCACGCGCCGTGGCTCTGGAGCCCCAGGCCCGAGGCCCGAGGCCCGTCAACTTGTTGCGCTGCGGGCCGGTCAGAAGTTGACGTTGTCGTTTCGCAGTCTCAACCTCGACGGTGCAGGCGTGGCGGTCGCGGGTCCCCTGCGCGTGGCGGTGCCGTTCGCATTGCCCGGGGAGGAGGCGATCGTCGAAATTACGCGCGGCGGGCGGCGCCCCGAGGGCAAGATCGTGTCGCTGGTGCGGAAATCCGCCCACGCCGCGGTCCCACAGTGCCGGCACTTCGGCGTGTGCGGAGGCTGTCAATGGCAGCACCTCTCGTATGATGCACAGCTGGAGCATAAGACCCGGCTGGTGCGCGCACACCTTGAGGACGTGCTGCAGGGTGCCGGCGGCGTGGTGCGGGAGGCGGTAGGCGCGGCGCCATGGGAGTACAGGAATCGGGTGCAGGCCGCGTTCGCCCTCCGTCGGGACAAAGTCGTCGTCGGCTATCACACGTTGGGCGGCGACCTGCGGGTCATCAACGTGCAGGAGTGCCCCATCCAGCACGGCGACAACGTGCATCTACTCCGGGCCGCGCGCGATGCTGTAACGGAGTTGGGCTGGCCGATTTACGACCACGATACCGGTCGGGGGCTCGTTCGCGGCGTGATCGGGCAGGTGGGGATGCACAGTGGTGAGGCTATGCTGGTGCTCTGCACCGGCAGCGAGGTCCCAGACCGTATGGCCCTGGTGCGCGCGGTACGGGACCGTGTTCTGAATCTGACGTCGCTTCTGCTGTCGGTTCAACCGGCCCACACGTCCGAGCTCCTCGGATCGATCCGGCTGCTCTGGGGGCGGGCGTATATTGAGGACGAAATCGCCCGGCTGCAGTTGCGCCTCTATGCGACACCGGCGGTTCCACCGAACCCGCGTGCGCTGCCGCTGTGGCTTGAGGCCATTTCCCGGGGCATCGCCCCCGACGGGACTCAGACCGTGGCCGACGCCGCGTGCGAGGAGGGGCTGGTGCCGCTGGCGCTGGCATCACGGGTGGCCAGGGTGATCGGCATCGCGCCAGATCGTGAGGCCATGCACCGGGCCTGGGAAAACGCCCGGTTGAACGGCATCACGAACTGCGTTTTCTATACCCGCGCCCCAGCCGGGGTGCTGGTCAAACTGCGGGCGCGTGGGGAGAGAATCGACGCCATCGTGGTCAGCCCCCGGGGTCGTCCCACAGCGGCCGAGGTGTTCCAGGAGGCCGCGGCGTCGGGCGCGCGCCGCGTGGTGTGCGCCGCCCACTCCCTGACGCTGCTGGCGCAGGACGTCATGGCGGCACAGGCGGCGGGTTTCCGGCCCATAGAAATACAACCCGTCGACCTCCTCCCGCAAACGAGTAGAATTCACTGCGTGGTCACACTCGAACGCCGATAACAACGAAATGCGTCTACTATGTCTTCTAGGTCCACAAGGTCTACTATGTCTTAGAGCATTGGGGCAAGAGGCAGGTAGACCTTGAAGACCTGGTAGACGTTGTAGACCTTGTAGACATATTCTCTGAGGAGGAATCTCCATTGTCCAAAGCCCCCACCATCACCCACGTGATTCCTGGACCCAAATCGAAGGCCTTGCTGGCCGAGAAACAACAATATGTCGCCAACGCGATCGGAATCCACCTCCCCGCGGTCGTGCAGCGGGCGGAGGGCGCGTTGCTCACCGACGTGGACGGGAATACCTTCCTCGACCTCTCCGGGGGCGTAGGCTGCCTCAACGTCGGACACTCGCATCCCAAGGTGGTCGCCGCCATCATTGATCAGGCCCGCCGGTTTACGCACACCGACTTCAGTGTGGCGCCGTATGAGTCGTATATCCGGCTGTGCCAGCGGTTGTGCCGGCTGGCACCGGGCCCGCGGCCGAAGAAGGCGATCCTGTTCAACTCCGGGACGGAGGCGGTAGAGAATGCGGTGAAGATCGCGAGGGCGGCGACGGGTCGTGCCGGGCTGGTGGCGTTTCAAGGTGCCTTTCACGGCCGCACGTACATGAGCCTGTCGCTGACCAGCAAGGTCGAGCCGTATAAGAAAAACTTCGGGCCGTTCATGCCCGAAGTGTACCGGGTGCCGTTTCCGGATCCCTACCGCGGCGCGGAGCCTGATCAGACGCGCATGGTGATGCGCCACTTCGATGACCTGTTCACGACGCACGTGCAGGCGGACCGCGTGGCGGCGATCGTGGTAGAACCGGTCTTGGGGGAAGGCGGGTTCGTCGTCCCCCCCATGAACTTCTTCAAAGAACTGCGGGCCCTGGCCGACCGGCACGGCATTTTGCTGATCGTTGATGAGATCCAGACCGGCATCGGCCGGACCGGCCGCATGTTTGCCGTCGAGCACTTCGGCATCGAAGCCGACCTGATGACGGTGGCGAAGTCCATCGCCGTGGGGTTGCCGATCTCCGCAGTGGTCGGGGTGCGCGATGTCATCGACCAACTGCCGGAGAGTTCGCTGGGCGGCACGTACGTGGGGAACCCGGTGGCCTGTGCGGCCGCCCTGGCCGTCCTCGACATCATGGAAGAGGAGCGATTGGTCTCGCGGGCCGCGGTGCTGGGCGAGCGCATGCTGGGACGGTTCCGGCACCTCCAGGCCCGGTCGCCGCTGATCGGAGATGTGCGTGGGCTGGGGGCCATGGTCGCCATGGAGCTGGTCCGCGATCGCGCGACCAAAGAACCAGCCGCGCGCGAGACCGCGGAAGTGATCCGCCGCGCCATGACCAGGGGGGTGTTGCTCCTGCGGGCGGGCATCTACAGCAACGTGATCCGCATCCTGACGCCCCTGGTCATCTCCGACGCACAACTGGATCAGGCCCTTGGCGTGCTTGAAGAAACGGTCATGGAGGTGACGGCAGAAGTCACGAAGTAACGGAAACACGGAAGCGCGGCAGACACCCCGGTCCTGGGGTCGCGTTTCCGCGCTCCGCCCCGAGCTCGCGGAGCGAGCGTGGAGGTTTCCCCGTTTCCGCGTTTCCTCCGGCCTGCTACAATGACCGAGAAGCCTCCTCCAGGGCGGTCCCATGCCGAGCAACTTCGTCCATCTCCACCTTCACACCGAGTACAGCCTCCTCGATGGTCACAGCCGGATCCCCGCCCTCATTGCCCGGGCCAAGCAGCTGGGCATGCCGGCCGTGGCCATCACCGACCACGGGACGATGTATGGGGTGATCGAGTTCTACCTGCGGGCCAAAGAGGCCGGCATCAACCCCATCATCGGCGTGGAAGCCTACGTCGCCCCGCGGACGCTCCTGGACCGTGACCCGAAGCTTGACGCGAACGCCTTTCACCTCGTGCTCCTGGCGACCAACCTCCAGGGGTATCGCAACCTCATCAACCTGACCACCGTCGCTCACCTGGATGGATTCTACTACAAGCCCCGGATCGACAGAGACATCCTGGCGCGCCATAGCAGCGGGCTTGTCGCCCTGTCGGGGTGCCTGAGGGGCGAGATCACGCAGGCCATCCTGCGGGGGGACCTGCCGGCGGCGAAAGAGACCGCCGGCCAATACCGTGAGATCTTCGGTCCTGGAA
>VBAL01000163.1 GCA_005888595.1 Candidatus Segetimicrobium genomatis | reverse complement strand
CGGGAGAATCGCGAGCAAATATGGATATGCGTGCGGGTAGAGCTCCCGGAGTGCGCGGTCGTACGCGCCGACGGCGTCGAGGGACGTCCAGTCGGGTCTCTTTGCGTAGTCGAACAGCGTCGGGAGGGCGTATCGGTTGAACAGCCATCCCGCCAGCTCCGGCCCCGCGAGGACCGCGTCCTGCTGCGCCGCGAGGACCGTCCCGACATCGATCGATTCGGGCCGCGACGGATCGTAGACGACGACGCCCGCGGCCCGGCGTACGTAGGCGTCGATCGCGGCCTGCGCCGACATCACACCGTACGTCACGTTGTACCGAGCCCCAAGATACGACAACATCTGGGAGGTGTTGCCCGCGACGCCCGCCGGGACGTCCAGGTAGAGTTCGACCGCCGCCCGATTCACGATGCCTTGCAGCGACGTCATCAGAAGGCGCATGGACAGATTGGCATCAGCGTCGATCCGCGCGGCGTGGAGGACGGGACCCGGGACGAACGTGGGAAACGGGCTCTGACTCGGGGGCATCCGCGGTTGGTTGACCGCGGGAGGCGGCGGGCCCGGCCATAGTACGTTCGCCACGACGACCGAGATCATGAGGACCGCAAGGACCGCGCTCGCGATTCGGAGCGCGCGATGATTCCGGTCAAGACTCGAGGACATCTGCCTTCCGCGGCACCCCGATGGGCGCCCGTCGGGACTGCGGCAGCGGGCGAGCGGCTATAGCTTTTCCTCAACCGCGCCAACCGGATTGAACGCCGCGCGCATTCGTAATGTCTACTTCATCAGCCATCGAGACGCCGCAGAATCACTTTCGCCGCCCTCCCAGGGACACCGCATTAACCACCACCGCATTCATTGAACGACATGGAGGAACTCTTGGGCGTCCATGTCCTTTCCACCCGAGGCAGGTTCCCGACTCGAGAGGTTAACGTCTCCTCCGCGCTCGGGAAGGATTCGTTGTCAGACACGGACTACTCGTTCAAGCAATCCATCAACGCCCCGAAGCCACGCGCATGCACGTTCGGCGTCAAACCCCAGACCCTGGTGCTCATGGCCGACTTGACTTGGAGGCCAGCGTCCAGACTCCGTCCTGGAAATCGGGTTCTGGGATTCGACGAAAAACCTGGTCCGAGCAGGTATCGCGGATATCGGGTGGCGACGGTCGTGGCGCTTACGATCCGCAGGGCTCGCACTCTCACCCTCGGCACGGAGTTTGGCGAGGTAACTTGTACAACAGATCATCGATGGCTGGAAAGGAACCGATTCCGAAGTACGGCGACAATCCGGGAGCTGCGACTGGCAACCATGCCGGTCTTGCCGCCAGCCTTCGGAGCTGGCTACAAAATGGGCTACCTGCACGGCGCGCTGGCAGGGGACGGAAACTTCAGCCACGGTCCGGCACAGACTCGGGCTACCCTAAGAGTCTGCGACGAGGAGTTCGCCGCACGGTTCGCTCAGTACGGCCAGGACCTCGGGTTTGAAGGCTTCCGCACATTCACCTACATCGCGGGGTACACGAAGCGGCCCCTGTATGGCGTCCGCACGAGTCGCATCAGGGAGGCCTCTAGTCTCAGCCCATACTCGGAGCCTAGTCCCACAGCGGAGTACATGAGGGGGTGGTTGGCAGGCGCCTTCGACGCGGAGGGCTCGAGCAGCGGCGGCCAGATGCTCCGAATTCACCAACGGATCTCGAATCGCCCCTTCTGGAAGACGGCCCAGCATTTCTTGGAGACCCTTGACGTGCCTTACGCCGTTGAAACCCAGAGGCCTTGCCCGAACCACCGGAAGGAGAGAATGGGTTCCCTGCGCATCAAAAGAGTCGCGAATCAGCTTAAGTTCGTAGCACTGACCCAGCCCATTCTAGAGCGGAAGTGGGCGCACCTTCGCCAGGGACGGCTAAAAAGTGCGGCGATCGCTGCCCCCGTTCTCTCAAGGCGGGACGCGGGGGTCCAGACCGTCGTCGGCGTCCACACAAGCAACGGCACAGTCGTCGAGGGGGGCTTTCTCTCACGTAACCGCCAGTTGGTCTGATGGCGCGTTGGACCCGAATAGACACTAGAAGAAAAGTAAATTGATCACGGCCCGGGGCTCCGGAACATACCTTTCCGTAGGGTGACTTGATGAAACGGCCCAGGGAATGGCGGGTCACACAATGCTCCTCTTTACAATGAGAGATCGAATAGGGCTGCGGCTCGGCCCGCCTCTTGAAGGCGACGGGCGGGCGTAGTTTCGGGGACCTCCCTCGCGAAGCGACTTGTCCTTGTGATTCGTCCTCGAAGCGTTGCCGGACGAGCTCTTAGGCGTTTCGGTCACCGCGCCTCGCGAGGGCTTCGAGGTTCGTGAAGTGACGGTCGACACCGCCTTGCGCAAGGATCCCCTCCCAGGAATCGATTACTCGTTCAATCCGTACATAGGCTGTTACCATGGCTGTGTCTTTTGTTATACGCCGCGCCTGATGCGGATGGACCGGAACGAGTGGGGTACGTCCGTCGTCGTGAAGCGAAACGCGGCCACGGTTGTCGCGAAGGAGGTACGGAAGCTTCCCCGAGGCCTCGTCGCGATCTCCACCGCCACGGATCCGTACCAGTTCGTCGAAGGGAAGTATCGGATCACGCGCCACGCCCTCGAAGTCCTCCTGAGGGCCAACTGGCCGGTCTCCGTTCTCTCGCGAGCGCCGCTGATGACCCGCGACCTTGATTTGTTCACCCAATTCGAGGAGATCGAAGTCGGCATGTCGGTGCCGACCCTGGACGATCGAGCCCGAGCCCTTCTTGAACCATGGGCGCCGCCCATCGACGCGCGCCTACGCTGCCTCCGGGCCCTCGCCGACTCTGGCCTGACCACGTTCGTCGGCTTCGCTCCCGCATATCCCCCGACCGGCAGATGGACGCCGGAATCCATCGCGGAGGCATTCGCCAAGGCCGGGGTGAAGAAGATGTTCACCCGCGCCCTCGATGCCCGGTGGGGCGTGCCGGAAGCAATCGCGAGGCAACTCGACGGATCCGAGCTCGCCGAAGAACTCCGACGAATCGGCGATCTCGAAACGATTGCGCCGTTCGTGTCCCGGGTCGGGGAAGAATGCCGAGCTCGCGGCATCGATTTTCGGAATGCGTTCGAGTTTCGGCTCCCGGAATCCAATTCGGGTTTTGGATCTCCGGACACAGGACGTTAGTCCCGCCTCGTCCGAGACTCGCCCTTGCGGGACCGGTCTCCGGCCAGTCCGCTCGGGGGGATTCAACCCGCATTCCCCTCTCGACCCGGGGCGCCAGCGGGTGTCCGATTTGCCGAGTTGAGGCCGATCATGCCGGCCTCCGGGCCACGAACTATATTCGGTGGCGTCGCTTCCGGCGTGAGGGGAGACGCCACGTGCCGAGCCCGCGGAAAACCCGCAGCCTGACTGTCGCTCACGGGGAAATCGACGCATCCGACAAGACCACCAGCCT
>VBAL01000162.1 GCA_005888595.1 Candidatus Segetimicrobium genomatis | reverse complement strand
CCGTCCTATGGCTCACGGGCGCAGCGATCGGGCTCGTGCCGGCTGCCGACGCCGGCCAGGAACGTTACGACTATGACGCGCTGGGCCGTCTCATTCGCGTGATCGATGAACAAGGCCGCGTCACGGAATATGTGTACGACGCCGCGGGCAATCTCCTGCAGGTCATCACCGGCGGCACCGCCCAGGCGCCTACCGTCACGGCTATCACGCCGACCTCCATCCGCCGTGGGGAGACCAAGCAGATTCAGGTTACGGGCAGCGATCTGACAGGGACGACGGTGACGGTCGCTGATGCCGGCCTTCGGCTCTCGAATGTCTCCACCACCGCGAGCCAAGTCACGTTTACCTTGACGGCGTTGACCACGGCGACGCTCGGCTCACAGACGTTCACCTTTTCCAAGGCAGCCGGCAGCGCGACCGCCACGATCACGGTCAATCCCGAGTTGCCGAAGATGTTCGTCTCGCCCGCGCCGTTGGCCATCCTGCCGGATGGCGTCGCCCGGCAGTTCACCGTCCGCCTGTCGAATGCCGACACCATCGACAATACGATCGGGCTGACCGTCAAGGACACGACAGTCGCCACCGTCTCGCCGGCGAGCCTGACGATCCCAGCAGGGCAGACCGAAGCGCAGGCCAGCATCACCGGGCTCAAAGTGGGGCAGACGGCCCTGACGCTCACCTCCGTCACCTTGGGCACGACGTCCGTGCCGATCTTCGTCACCACGGAAGTCAGGGGCCTCAACACCAGCGTCTCCGCGTTGCTGGGCGTGGTGAAGGAGCAATCGGCGACATCCGCGCCGCCGACCACGGTGAGCCCCGTGATCTCAGCCAGTCTTGGTGTCGTGCTGGGCAACTACATCAAGGGCCTCAATCCGAACGCGCTAAGCGTAGGCACCGGGCCGACCCCGGTGGTGATCTCAGGGGCGGGGCTGGGTGCGGCGGCATCAGTGACCGTTGTTCCTCCGGACGGCATCACGGTCGGCGCACTCACGGTTAGCACCGATGGGCAATCGCTCACGGTGCCGATCACCGTGGCCGCCACTGCGCCGACGACGCTACGCCGGATCGTCGTGGTGGCGGCCTCCGGCGTGCTGTTTACCGCGGCAGCGCCGAGCGCCGATCGCCTCCTGATTACGTTCCCGCCGCCCGAGATCACCTCGATCGATCCACTCTTTGCCGTGCCCGGCAGCAGCGTGCCATTCACGGTGCGCGGAAGGAATTTGCAAAGCACGCTGTCGGTGAATTTCTCTCCCAGCACAGGCATCACGGCGGGGAGCTCGCCGACGATCAGCGCGGACGGCACCCAGCTCACGACCACCCTGGCCGTGGCGTTGACCGCTCCGCTGGGGGCGCGGACCGTCACTGTGGCGACGCCGGGGGGGACGTCTGATGCTACGCCCACGGCCGCCAATACCTTCACCATCGTGAACGAGATCCAAAACAGTGTGACGCCGATCGTCTCGGCGATCCTGGGAGTGGTCAAGGAGGGCACGACCACGCCGTCGTCACAATCGCAGAGCCTGTTCTCCTCTGCACTCGGCGTCAGTTTGGGTAGCGTCGCCACGAGCCTGACGCCGGCGGCCAAAGCCATCGGCGAGAGCTTCGCGCTGACCGTCCAGGGATTTGAGTTGCAGGGCGTGACGGCCGTGCAATTTTCGCCGAATACCGGCGTCACCGTCGGCGCTCCGACTATCGCTGCGGATGGCCGCTCGCTGACCGTGCCAGTCACGCTTGCGGCAGATGCGCCCCAGACGTTGCGCACCGTCCGAGTACTGGCCGGAACCGTCTCGATCGCCTTCAGCGATCCAGCCGCGGCGATCTTCCGCGTCACTGCACAGCAGCCACGGATCGATTCGATCAGCCCGATCGTCCTGCAGATCGGCGCCCCGCTCACCACGCTGACCGTGCGCGGCGTCAATTTCCAAAACGCCTTGCAGGTGAAGATCGTCCCGCCGGACGGGATGACGGTTAGTTCGCTGCCCTCCGTCAGCACAGACGGAACGACGCTGAATGTAAACATCAGCGCCGCCGTCGGGACAGCGCCGGGGCCTCGGGCCGTGGTCGTCGTGACCCCTGCCGGTGAGACGTCCACGACGTTGACCGAAGCGAACACGCTCACGCTCTCTACCAGCGCCGGCACGACCTTTACCCCGGTCACCTCGCCGCTACTCGGCGTCGTGAAAGAAACGCCGCCGGCCCCGCCCACGTCCACGGTAATCGGCCCGATTGAGGCGCCGTTGGTGGGCGTTGTGGTTGAATTCACCCAGCCCCCGACCAGCACGACCAATTTCCTGGCGTCCTCTGCGCTCGGCGTCGCGCTGGGGGCGGTGCCCACGCGCATCGATCCGACCGGGATCGTGCGTGGCAGCTCCGGCACGTTGACGATCAACGGCGCTGGGCTGGGCGGCGTGACAAGCGTGTCGGTGAATCCCGCGACCGGGAGCACCCTGGGCACCCTGACGATCGGTCCAGACGGCTCGCAGGTCAGCATGCCGATCACGGTCGCGGCGGATGCGCCCGCTGTGACCAGAGAAGTTGTGGTTAGCATCGGGGCCAGTCGGCTCGCTTTCAGCGATCCGCAAGCAAACCGGTTGCATATCGGCGCTGGCGTACCGCATCTGGATTCCATCACCCCAATTTTGGCCACTCAAGGCACAAAACTCACGTTGACGGTGGAGCGAACTTCCAGGGCGTGACCGCGGTCACCGCCACGCCTCCGGACGGGATCACCTTCAGCAGCACCCTGACAGTGGACACCGCGGGCACGATCATCACGATCGATATGGTGATCGCGCCAGACGCACCGCCCACCTCGCGGGTGATCCAAGTGGTCGTGCCGGGCGCCGTCTCCAGGTCGGACGCTGTACCGGCCAATACCTTTACCGTGTTTCCGCCATAGGGAGTAGCGAAGGAATGAACGAGAGGCTTAAGGAGTGTGAGCAGGGCAACAACAAGCAAAGGAGCAATGCCATGAAGCGCTACATTGCAACAATCAACCAGGCACTGACAGTCATGTTGGTGCTCATGCCGGGTCTTGCGCTGGGATTCGACAGCGGCAGCACCGGGGCCGATGGAGCCTTTAATCCCACGGTGAATACGCAACTGCAATTGCCGCCCAGCGGCATTTTCAACTTCACCTCGGTGAATATTCCCTCAGGGGTCACAGTGACGTTCCAGAAGAATACGACCAATACACCCGTGACAATCCTGGCCAGCAGCAACGTCACGATCGTCGGAGCGCTCTCTGTGAGCGGGGGACCATCCACGAATGCCGGCGCCGCAGGAGACGGCAACCTCGGCGACGATGGAATCCCCGGCGTCGGTGGGCCGGGCGGCTTCGACGGCGGGCGAGGCGGGCTGCCCAACGCAACCGGCGGGACAGGCCTTGGCCCCGGTGGGGGTAGCGGAGGAAGCAGCGCGCAAAATACCTGTTTTGGGTCTCCCGCCACGTTCGGCGGCGGCGGTGGCGGCTTTGGAGCGACGGGAGGTAACTCTTTTTGTTCCGTTGCCGGGGGAGGACCCTCATACGGATCCAGCGTGCTGCTCCCGCTCATCGGTGGGTCCGGCGGCGGTGGCGGCGCCGGAGGTACCAATTTCGGCGGTTCGGGCGGGGGCGGCGGTGGCGGCGCCATCTTGATTGCCGCCTCTGGCACGGTGAACGTCATCGGACCGATTCTCGCCGACGGCGGGGGTAGCGGATCGTCCGCCGGGAGTGGCTGCGGCCCAACCGGAGGCGGGGGAAGCGGCGGGGGCATCCGGATCGTGGCCACCACGATCGCCGGAGATGGGAACATCTTCGCTCGTGGTGGCGGGCCAGGGGGGAGCTGTATTAGTTTTGGAGGGGCGGGCGCCGATGGCCGCATTCGGCTCGAAAGCGAATCGTTTACGCGCACTGCTGCGACTAATCCCCCGTTTACGGCTAGCGCACCTGGCACTGTGTTCGTCGCAGGGTTTCCCACGCTGACGATCAGTAGCGTGGCGGGCGTGGCGGCGCCGGCGGCGCCGACGGGCAATGCAGATATTACCCTTCCCGCCAGCACGCCGAATCCGGTGACAGTGGTCTTCACTACCACGGGTGTCCCGGTCGGCAACACCGTCAGACTCACGGTGACCCCGGCTTCCGGCGGTATAACGTCTGTCATCAGTCCAGCGCTCACCGGCAGCACGGCGAGTGCCACCGCCAGCGTCAGCGTGAACCTGTCGTCGGGCCCAAGCGTGCTGCAGGCTACGACGACCTTCACGATCGTGGCGGCGCTGGGGGATGTGCTGGCACCCTTTGCTCAAGGCGAGCGCGTGGAGAAGATTACTCTGGTAGCCATGGTTGGCAAGCCGAACAAAGCGATCCTGGTCACGGTGTCCGGAAAGGAATTCGAAGTGCCTGCAGCCGTGCTGTCTGCTGTGGCTGGAAGGGAGGGCTGAGCTACGGAATCGG
>VBAL01000161.1:2620-3461 GCA_005888595.1 Candidatus Segetimicrobium genomatis | reverse complement strand
AAATTGGATGAGGGTAAGATCATCGGGTCGTGGAGCGGATCGTCCTCCCCGGAGGAACAGCTTCATAGGGTTCAACGGAAAACTTGACCGACAGGCAGGATTCGCATTTGCTGCGCGTATGGTGAGCGCCGGCCGAACAACCGGTCGCGGGAATTTCTCGCAACCTCTTCCTGATGAACCTCCCCACCTGAGCGCGTCCGAGGTCCATGTGTGGCACACCTCACTCCGGCTAGGCGAGGGGCGGCTTTCGCAACTGAGAGCCGCTCTCTCTCCTGAAGAACGCGCCAGAGCTGAACGGTTTGCCTTCGAGGACGCTCGCATACGTTTTATCGCCGCACACGGCATGCTCAGAACGATTGTGAGTCGGTATGTGAATGAGCGGCCAGGCTCCTTGACGTTTACCTCTGGTCGGCATGGGAAACCCTCCCTCGCCGGAGGGCGCGGAGCCTTTGAGAAAGTGCGATTCAATCTGGCGCATTCTGACGACTCTGCTTTGATCGCGATTGCCCACAATCGCGAAGTCGGAATTGACCTTGAACGGATTCGTGACAATGTGGAGAGTCTGAAGCTGGCTGAACGGTTCTTCTCCCCAAATGAATTCGAGCGCTTGCGACACTTGCCAGGCGACCAAGCCAACCGCTTGTTCTTCACTTTGTGGACATGCAAGGAAGCATACCTGAAGGCGATCGGGACGGGGTTGTCACTCGACTTGGATCGATGCGAAGTAGTGCCTGTCGCCGAAGAACTCACCGCGAGAGTCAGGTTGTTGGGAGAAAGCCGTTCACATGAAGACTGCCTGGTGCGGATACTGGCTCTCGGACCAGATTATGCCGGGGCGGTT
>VBAL01000161.1:0-2564 GCA_005888595.1 Candidatus Segetimicrobium genomatis | reverse complement strand
CAGAATCGGAAGTGTGATTTCTGTCGCCGAAGACAACGAGACCAGAGACAACGTCGGCCGGGTTGTTGAGAGCATTAGAATTGCGCTCGATCGCACGCGGCTCTGGGGAGCAACTCCCCTGAGTGACGACCAGGGGGCGGTAGCGGGCGCCGAACTCGCCGACAGCCCGTCACTAAAGTAGTGGGTCACTAGTAGCGCTCACGAGGTCTCCGAGCGATTCGCGCGGAGCTCTTCCTCGGCTCTAAGCTCCGCAAGAACTTGCTCGCGCCGCGCCGCTATCGTCGGCCTGCTCCTTCCAAATCGCCTCAGCATCTCCCCATAATTGAAAATTGGCAACGCGTTCGTGGTATCCCGAGGCTCGGTCGGTCGGCCGTAGGCGTGGTTCCAGAGCATGGGTCCATGCTCCCCGCTTCGCCACGCCTCAGTCGCTGCCGAAGGCTCTCTAAGGTACTTTGGATCTTGGACGAGCCGCCGTGCCAGCTCACGCACTACGGTCGTCGCTTTGTTCGGAACGCCCTTCCGGCGCCCCCCCCAATTTTTTGATGCCTGGGTTCAGATGCCATCGCCCCCTCGTTCGTCACGGGTCCCCGCTCGTTCGAGCCCCACTCCGTGATCTGTGTCACGGACCGTCAGTGCCATCCATCCGGTCGAGGCACCACCGGCAGAGCGCAACCAGCGCCTCGAGATACCAGTCGGCGCCGACCTGGGCGCACTTGACCACGTGGTGCTCGTGCCTACGACTCATACTGAAGTAGTACGAATCACGTCTCAGGCGACCGGTTGGCGCCGGGGCCTCGCCGGCGCTGGCGTGTCACCCGCTGGCCTCGGAGCCTCATCGTCGAGCGCCTCGAAGGCGTCGCCCACATCGAAGTCCTCCTCGAGCCCGGCCTGCAGATCGAGCGCATCCTTGAACGGATCGCGGACCTCGACGGGGCGCGGGGGACCAAAGAGGTACTCGAGCAATTTCGTTTCCAGCCGCGGCGCCTTGCCGGCGAATATGCGCTCGCGCGCGTTCGCGGCATACTCACCGAGGTCGCCCAACGTGGCCAGCACCAGCTTCCGGGCTGCGGTGCTTGACTTGTTCGGCGTCCCCTTCTGGCGCCCGCCATACTTCGGATGTCCCGGTTCGAAGGCCATGTCGCCACCTCCCCAGTTGGGTTTCTAAATCCCCGCCGAGCCAATGGTCGTTGGCCCCCGATACGGCAACCGAGGCCAACGACCTCTGCGTAAGAGCTCGGCGTCCTATCGGACCCGCTTACGGATCGCCGGATCGTCCGCCCATCGCGCCAACGTGCGTTCCCTCACGCCGGCGCACTGCCACGCCGAGCATCGCGTGCACTCACCATATGCAACTTGCAAAAACCAAACCAGAGCAACCGACGACCGAGTGAGCGACAGAATACCTGGCTCGGGATGCCATCCCGAAATGGGTAGCCCTGAAGCCAGAGGCCACTCTTGCGCGAGGGCCATATACAGCGACAGCGGGTGCTCGCCGAGATGCGGTCGACAAGATGTCAGCGGATTGACACATAGTGACGTCCACCACTGCGGTGGGCGTCAAGGCGAACGGACGCGACCTGCGGAAGGCGTTGATCCGAGACCGAGGTCAGCGCGCCGGACGCGTCACGGAGACGACAGCCCCCGGAATCCCGTCGGGATAGCGCCGAACGACTGCCGCGATTCCCTTTGCCATTGCCGCAAACTCATCCGTGCCGAAACGCGACGAGATTAGGACGAGATTAGAATGATGCCGGCATGCTGAGTGTTCGCCGCGAGGGCGTCCGCCGTCAGCACGGTGACACGGTGGTCTACTCTGAACCGCGCACCACATCACGGGCATCCGTTTTGCCCACGTGGGCAAACGTCGGATTGGGCTTGAGAGGTCCACGCCCCGCCCGCTGGACGACCTCGAACGTAAACTGGCCTGCGCCCAAGGCGGTCACCACGAGCCGCCCCCGCTCATAGGGCGCGTCGGTCTGGTCGTGACACCAGCGGCAGAGCGCGACCAACTGATCCAGGTCGAAGTCGGAGCCGCCTTGTGAGCGCTTGACCACGTGGTGGACGTCGAGGCGGCGCCGCACGCCACAGGCCTGGCAGCGCCAGCCGGCACGCGCCAGCACCTGCACCCGAATGGCCTTCCATTTTGCCGCACTCGCGGCCGGGCGTCCCCTCGCCCGCGGGCCCCCTGCCCTCGCCCGTCGGCGCGCGTTCCGCCCGACTGGCGTCCGTCTCAGCATTCCGGCCTTCCGCGATTTTGCCCACGTGGGCAAAATTCCCGGGCCCCGTCCTCGAAAACGTCTTCCCCTCGATCACGGTAAGCGCGTAGCCGGCCAGCTACCTGAACTTCCCACTCGGACAAGCACTCGCGACAGCCTGCGAGGAAGATCCCGACGGGGTGCGGCGACTCCACGACCTTGGCGCCGACCTCGAAGAAGCGCTCCACCAACTCCATGGCCTCGATGTCGGGCATCGCCCCAAGGACGGCGCGTCGGAAGCGCTCGCCCGGCGGGCTCGGCTCCCTGCCCCGCGGGAGCGCCTCAAGGGCCTCGGAAACCCGAGCCTGG
>VBAL01000160.1:5428-9344 GCA_005888595.1 Candidatus Segetimicrobium genomatis | reverse complement strand
AGATGCAGGCCGATCTGAAACGCCGCATCGCCAAGGTACGAGACCAAATGCAGCAGCGTAAGAGCGCGGCGCGGGGGCGACCCTCCTTCCACGTCGATAAGGAGGGCGCCGGGCAGATCGCTTTGGTTGGGGCACCGAACGTTGGAAAGTCGACGTTGCTGCGCACCCTCACGAACGCTCAGCCTGAGATTGGCG
This sequence comes from Candidatus Segetimicrobium genomatis, assembly GCA_005888595.1. Classification (GTDB taxonomy): domain Bacteria; phylum Sysuimicrobiota; class Sysuimicrobiia; order Sysuimicrobiales; family Kaftiobacteriaceae; genus Telluricultor. The sequence continues at coordinate 9,149 of VBAL01000160.1, read as the reverse complement.
ACTACCCATTCACGACTCGTGTGCCGCTGCCGGGAATGATGACCTACGAGAATGTCCAGGTCCAACTGGTAGATCTCCCGCCCATCACCTCCGAGTTTAGTGAAGGGTGGTTGTTTGCCATCATCCGGACTGCGGATGCCGCCGTCCTGGTTGTGGATCTCTCCACTGACGACTTCCTCGTCCAGACCGAGCAGGTCCAGGCCGCGCTCGGCCAGGCAAAGCTGGCCATCGCCGCCGTGCCGCGCGAGCCCAATGAGAAGCCGGGGCTGGTGGTCGCCAACAAACTGGACGTTGCGGGCGCGGCGGCCCGATTACAGCGATTCCGTGAGTTCATCGGCGACCGGTTGTCAGTGTTCCCGGTCTCTGCGAAGCATGGGACAGGAGTCGAAGATCTGCGGCTCACGCTCTTCGGCCTGCTGGGTGTCATCCGGGTGTACAGCAAGCCACCGGGACGCAAGGCAGACAATTCGACCCCCTTCATCCTCAGGCGCGGGGCGACCGTGCTGGATGCGGCCGAAGCCATCCACAAGGACTTCGTGGCCAGACTGAAGTATGCGCGATTATGGGGCAAGGATAAGTACCAGGGGCAGATGGTTGGGCGCGAGCACGTGCTTGAGGATGGAGACGTGCTTGAACTCCACGCTTGACTCGTTCGCTGTGTTCCCCGTGCTCGCTTTGTTCGCATAATCTCGTCTCAGGAGTGATCGAGATGACACCATCTCTGTGGAGGGCGGCTCTCGCGGAAGCGGTGGGTACCTTCGCGCTCATTTTCATCGGAGCCGGGTCCGTCATCGCCGACCAGCTGAGCGGAGGACGGTTGGGTCTCGTGGGCGTGGCGCTGGCACACGGTCTGGCCATTGCCACCATGGTGTCGGCCACGGGCCACGTCTCCGGCGGCCATCTGAATCCCGCGGTCACCGCGGGATTCGTCGTCGCGCGGCGCATGACGGTGCGCGTGGGAGTCGGGTACGTCGTCGCCCAGCTCGTCGGTGCCTCGGTGGGCGGCTTTCTGCTGGTGGCGTCGTTCCCCGAAGCGGCACGCCAGGCCGTGCACCTGGGGACCCCCGCGCTGGGGCGCGGCGTGACCCCCGGTGTGGGCATTGTGGTCGAAACAGTCCTCACGTTCCTGCTGGTCTTTACAGTGTTTGGAGTCGCAGTCGACGCCCGCGGCCCGCGGGGGACCGCCGGGTTGATGATCGGCCTGGTCATCGCCATGGATATCCTGGCCGGCGGTGTGCTCACCGGCGGAGCGATGAATCCCGCGCGCGCGTTTGGCCCCGCGTTGTTCTCAGGCGCCTGGCAGAACCACCTCGTGTACTGGCTCGGTCCGCTCCTCGGGGGCGCTGCCGCGGCTTGGTTGTACGAGAGCACACTGATCAAGCAGGAGACGCGCTGACCTCGCGCGTGACCCGAGGCAACCTGAGAAGAGGGTGATATCGAGATGAAACTCACCTACCACGGTCACGCCTGTTTCCTGCTGGAGTCAGACGGGACGTCTATCCTGATCGATCCGTTTGACGAGCAGGCTGGCTATCCGTTCCCCGACGTCCGACCGGCGGCAGTCGTTGTGTCCCATGAGCACTTCGATCACAACCACGTGCAGGTGGCGAAGGGATCGCCGAAAGTGATCCGTGGGTTGCGTGACGCTGGCCGGGACTGGGCTGAAATTCGAGAACAGGTGGGCCCGGTTGTCATCACGACGGTCCGGACCTACCACGATCCCACGCAGGGCTCACAGCGGGGAAAGAACGCCGTTCTGATCTTCGAGGGTGAAGGTTTGCGCGTGGTCCACGCCGGCGATCTGGGTCACGGGCTGTCGAAGGACCAGATTTCCGGGGTCGGCCGTGTCGATGCTCTCATGATCCCTGTCGGAGGATTCTACACCATTGGTCCCAAGGACGCCGACGCCGTGATCGGGCAACTGAGGCCCCGGGTGGCCATCCCCATGCATTATAAGACCGACGTGAACAAAGAGTGGCCGATCGGCACGCTCGATGAGTTCCTCCGAGGCAAGCCGCGCGCGAAGCAGGTTGGAAAGACCGCCACGCTGACGCCGGCGGCCCTGCCCGTCGAGCCCGAGATCTGGGTACTCAAACCCTGACTACCGCGGTCAAGCGGTCGCGCAATCGCGGCCCCTCGGGAGTTCCCTGGACTGCCTGACTGCCCGACTGCCGGACCGCGGTCGGTTTGGTTAGCGGTCCTCGGGCTGGGCGAGTAGGTAGGTGAGCAGGGTGCGCACCCCGTACCCCGTAGCGCCCTTGGGCAGGTAGGGACTCATCCCCTCGTCCGTTTCTAGGAACGCGGTCGGGGCGATGTCGATGTGCGCCCACGGCCGTCCGTCGACGAACTCCCGTAGGAAGATGGCACCCTTCTGGGCGCCGCCGTACCGCGAACCGGAATTCCGCAGGTCGGCCACAAGACTGCGCATGTTTTCCAGGAACTCCTCGTACAGGGGCAGCTGCCACATGCGTTCCCCGGTTTGGTGCGACACGTCCAGCAGGCGTTGCACGAGCGGCTGGTCGTTGCTCATCACGGCGGCGGCCACGTACCCCAGCGCGACCATCGCGGAGCCGGTCAGGGTGGCCAGATCGATGATCTCGTCGGGTTGCTGCTGCGCCGCGTAGGACAGCGCGTCGGCAAGGATCACGCGACCCTCCGCGTCAGTGTTGTTGATCTCGATGGTTTTCCCGTTCATGGCGCGCACGATGTCGCCGGGTTTCACGGAATGCCCGCTGAGCACGTTCTCGACAGCAGCCACCACGCCCAGCACGCGGACCGCTGGTCGCAGCACCGGCAGCGCCTGCATCGTGGCGATGACGGCGGCACCGCCGGCCATATCGGACTTCATCCATTCAAGATCCTGTGTCTTGATGTTGATCCCCCCGCTGTCATAGCACACCCCCTTGCCGACCAGAGCCACGAAACGTTTGGCCTTCGGGGGCGCGTACTCGAGGACGATCATCCGCGGGGGCTGGTCGCTTCCCGAACCGATGGCGAGAATCGCACCCATGCCCAGCGCCTTCATCGCCTCCACATCCAGCACCGAGCAGCGTAGCCCAGCCCTGCGGGCGGCGTCCGCGGCGATTTCGGCCAGGCGGACCGGGGGAAGCTGGTTGGGCGGTTCGTTGACGAGGTCTCGTGCCAACATCGTGGCATCGGCAAACACGCGGCCGCGGGCCAGTCCGTCGTCGATGGCTTTCTGCTGGGCTGGTTCGGACGCCAGCAACGTGACACGGGAGACCCGTCCGCCCTCGTCACGCTTGTACCGGGCAAACCGGTAATCGCCCAGCGCGGCACCTTCGACGCGGGCCTGGGTGATGGCGTCGACGGGAAGGGCGCCCAGCGTGGTCGCAGGGAGCGCTGCGTGCACCGCGTAGATCTGCCCTGCCTGCCGCACCACCGCTGCTGCGGCCTGCCGGAGGTGATCGAGGGTTGCCGTGGTCTTCGGCCCCAGCCCCGCAGCGATGACGCGCCTGCTGGGAATTCTACCGTGGGTCTGTACGACGAGCGTGCGACCCGGCTTCCCTTCAAACTTCTCTTCTGCCAGCACGGCCGAGAGCAGCCCGCCTAGCGCCTTGTCGATCCGCGCCGCCGGCCCCTCCAGCGCGCCGCCGTCGGCGAAGATCCCGACGCCGATCGCATCGCACGCGAAGACTTCGGGTGGTTCAAGCGAGATCGAGAACTCCACGATGGCTCCCTCTCTCCTCGCGTGATTCGTGAC
>VBAL01000160.1:0-5374 GCA_005888595.1 Candidatus Segetimicrobium genomatis | reverse complement strand
TAATTGTTCCCCCACGCCCATCGCCAGGGCGGTCTCGTACGCCAGTTTCATTGTGGCCACATCTTCCAGCGCGATTCCCTGAGACTCGAACAGGGTGATCTCGCGCGGCGAGACGCGCCCCTGCACCGTGCCGTTTACGACCTGAGCAAGTTCGGCGACCCGCTCCCACGCCAGCGCCCCCGCGTCGACCGCGGCGATGAGATCGCCGCACTCCTGCCGGGCCTGCTGCAGGTCGTCGACGGCAACGCGGTCGCTGCGGCGAACCGCCTCCGCGTCGAGTTCACGTTTGTCCGCCCAGTTCGATCCGATGGCATTGATGTGGACGCCCGGCCGCAGCCATTCACCCCGCAACACCGGATCTTGCGCCGTGGTGGCTGTGACGACGATATCAACGCCATCAACGGCGTCGGCGGCCGTTTCCACCGGCACGACTTCTGCTGCCAGTTCCTGCACCATCTCCTCAGCGAACTCGTCGCGATGCTGCGCGTTGCGGCTGTGGCATTTCACCAGCGCCACGGGCCGGACGCGGCTGATGGCGACGACTTGGCTGCGCGCCTGCCATCCCGTGCCGATGATCCCAACCGATCCGGCGTCCGGACGGGCCATATGCTTGGTCGCCACAGCGCTCGCCGCTCCGGTACGCATCTGCCCCAGCCGGTTGGCCTCGATCCTCGCCAGCAGTTCTGAGGTCTCGGTATTATAGAGCATGCCGATAAACCGGGTGGCACCTCGTGCACTGGTGTACGCTTTGAGCCCCATCACGTGGAACGGAGGAATGGCGGCAGACATCACCTGGAGGGTGGTCCCGGCGGTGGTGGAACGCCGGCGGGGGCGGTTGATCGCCTTCTCACTGCCGAGCAGCCGAAAGGCCTCTTCCACCGCGGCGATGACCCGGTCCATCTGTAAGACGCGGGCGACGTCTTCTTCACGGAGCAGGAGGGGCATGGCGTCAAGTGAGTTCTCGTCGCCAGGGAGCGGTCCTTCCCAGCAGCGAACAGGGAACGGGGAACGGTGCACGTGCGCATCGACGCGAGCTGGTATAAACGACCGGATGGCATCGCCGAGCACGTTGCTGCCGGTGGCGTGGTGGTGCGCCTGGACGACGGCCACATCTTCGTAGCTCTCGTCCGCGAAGGCGAGGACGAAGCGTATGTGCTGCCCAAGGGCCACGTCGAGGCCGGCGAATCTCTGGAGGCCGCCGCGCGGCGCGAGATCCGCGAAGAAGCAGGAGTGAGGGACGTGACCTCGCTGGGAGAACTCGGCGTGAGAGAGCGTCTCAACTACCGCCGTACCTCCTGGAAGCGAACGCACTACTTCCTGTTCCTCGTCACGCGGGTCTCGGACGCGCCCCCGAGAGGCCACGCCGGAGTCGCATGGGCGCCGATCGACGCTCTGCCCGCGATGTTCTGGGCGGAGCAGCGCGAATTCCTTGAAACACACCGAGTGCATATCATGGAGCTCGTCACGAAAGCGCGCGGGAAGTAACCTCATGGACGACCGCAAACGAGCGGTTCAACGACAGTTCGGGCAGCGGGCCGGTGCGTACGCGCGCAGCGCCAGCCACCGCCGCGACGCCGATCTTGAGCTGCTGATCGCGCATCTGCGGGCGGCGCCCAGTGACCGCGCCCTCGACGTGGCGACCGGGACCGGTTTCACGGCATTCGCGCTCCGGCCTCACGTCCGGTCCGTGGTCGGCGCGGATTTGACCCGCGGCATGCTTGAGGAAGCCCGCCGGCTGGCGCCATCCGGAGAGGGTTTCAGCTGGGTCGTGGGGGACGCCGAAGCGCTGCCGTTCGCCGACGGGACCTTCAGCATTGTGACCTGCAGACGGGCGCCGCACCACTTCCCGCACGTGGAAGCCAGCATGAACGAGATGGTCCGCGTACTGGCCCCCGGCGGTCGCCTGGGCATCGTCGACCAGGTGCCGCCGGAAGAGGCACCCGGTTACGATCTCATGGAAGCGCTAGAAGTATTGCGCGATTCCAGCCACGTGCAGGCCTTGCGTCCCAGCCGGTGGCGCGCGCTGTTGGAGGAGTGCCGCGTCGTGCTGACCTTTGCGGAGCAAGTGGAAAGCCGCCAGACGATGGAGGCGTGGTTGGAGCTGGCCGGCGCCGATGATGCCCGACGTCGCGCCATTGCCGCGACGCTGTGCGGGGCAGCGCGTCAGGCGTTGGAGCAGATTGGATACGAAGAAAGGCCTGAGCCGTCGTTCCTGAAACGGTGGATTGTCCTCGTGGGGCGGAAATGACTTCAGTCTGCCCCGGTCTTCACGGTCTTGCCGCTCTTCCCAGTCGCGGACGTTCGTACACTCGGATGACTCGGTAGACTGGGAAGACAGGGTAGACTGAGTAGACTTAGTCAGCCCCAGCCAGCACCGTATCCACAAACGCCTTGCGCGCCTCAAGCGCCGGCGAGGGTGTCTCGCTAAACGCCTTCCATGCGGCACGGGTTTGGTCGCGGAGACTGGGATCGACGTTCAACCGCAGTCCTGGCTCCGTCCACGGGACAACATCCGCGTCCAGCGCCAGCTGATCGCAGAAGTCCAGACACGCCTCCAGGTAGGCCGTCGCTGCGCTTCCGCCGAGAGAACCTGTGCTCAGCTGACTCCCGGCTCCATCCTCGTAGGCCGCGATCAGCACCTCCGTTGTCGCGGCAAGGCCCACCAACGCGCGGACGTCTGCCCATCGCGCCTGGATGTTCCCGGCGGCCTGCGCCGCTGACCATGACGCCAGATGGGTCATCCACCGCTCCACCGAGGCCAGGCAGCGCACCGCGGCGGTCCCGACTTCTGCGCTGTCGCCATGCGCCCGCTCCAGGATGGCCACGGCGCCTTCTCGCGCCTTGGCGTGCTGCGCGGGCGTCGCGATACGCGGCATGATGACACTGCGACCGAGCGGTCCGTCCACCATCAACTCGATCGCCGCCCGGCTGCCATACCGATCGGCCCGGATCGCGGTCTGCGCGATCAACCGCTGGCGGATGGTGGGAGCGATGGTTTGGAAGGCCTCGAGCAGAATACGGAGGGGGATATAGATGAGCGCACCCCAGACCAGGAGCGCGAAGAACCAGCGGCGCAGCCCGGCTCCGGAGCCGGCCATCACCACGATGGTCAGCGCATACCCGATCGCACAGAGGACGGCGAGCGTGCGTGCGGTGCGCCGGCGGGCTTCGGCGTCGCCTAGATTGCTCAGCAGGCGGCGAAGAGTCATGGGCGAGTGGCGTCCGGTTGGTACCTTTGGCGCCCGCGGTCACGTTTTCCTTGACGCCCCCCCAAACACCTATGACAGAATGCGCGTAGGGAAGAAGGCGATGTCCGGATATCGCTGGAGCGCCGGCATGCTTGTGGCGGCAGCGCTGTCCTTGCTGCCGACCGGGCCGTTCGTCTTGGACCGGGCCGCGAGCCATCTGGAGTTTTTCGTCAAGGACAACCGGGGCGGCTTCACCGGGGTGGCCCCCGACCTCCAGGCGCAGGCAGTGGTGCGAGAGCAGGATGGGACGTTCGCGGCCGACGTGATCGTCGGGGTTGATGCGCGGTCCATCGCCACCGGCAGCGGGCTCCGCGACAACCAGATGCGGCGGGAGTTTCTCCAGACCGACCGGTACCCGGAGATCACCTTCCGCGGGTCGGTCACCCCGGTCGAACCCGTGACTCAGCTGTCCTTCCGCGCGAACGTCTCGGGACAACTGACCATCAAAGACGTGACGCGAGAGATGGCATTCCCCGTGCGTGTCACCGCATTGCTGGACAGTTACCTGATTGAAGGCACCACGACGATCCGCATGACGGACTTTACCATACCCATTCCGCGCTTCTTGATCTTCGTCGCGGAGGACGCGGTGCAAGTCACGCTTAAGCTCAAGTTTCGCGCTTCCGACCAGAAGTGATTCGTGATTTGTGATTCGTGATTCGAGCCGGGCTGAAGTGACGAATCCACGAGTCACGAATCACGAATCACGCAGAAGGCGGTGTTTGCTCACCGTCGAAGCCACTAGCCCAGGAATTGTGACTGCAGAGGGTCGCGGCGGACGCGCCGCGGGCCGGAGGTGACGGTGTGAGCGCATCGACCTACGCACAGCAGCACCGCGACCGTTTCGTCGAGGAGTTGAAGACGCTGCTCCGCATCCCAAGCGTGAGCACGCTCCCGCAGCACCAGGATGACGTGCGCCGCGCGGCGGAGTGGCTGCTGGCTCACCTGCGTGACCTGGGCATGACCGCAGAACTGATTCCCCTCGAGGGCGGTCATCCCATCGTCTACGCACAGTCGTTGCATCTCGCCGGCCGACCCACAGTCCTCTTCTATGGCCACTACGACGTGCAGCCGGTGGATCCGGTGAGCGAGTGGACCTCTCCCCCGTTTGAGCCGACGTTGCGCGGCGACGATCTCTACGGACGCGGCGCATCAGATGACAAAGGGCAGGTCTTCGGCGTGATCAAGGCGCTGGAGTCGTTCCTGCGTGATGAGGGCCGGCTGCCGCTGAACGTGAAGGTGCTGATCGAGGGCGAGGAAGAGATTGGCAGTCCTGGGATCAGCCGCTGGATCGAACGGCACGCTCGCAAGGTCGCCTGTGACTTCGCGTGGGTCTCCGATGGGCAACTCTATGCCAAAGGGTTGCCATGCCTCGTCACCGGCCTGCGCGGGCTGCTGTACACCGAGGTGGAGGTGCGCGGGCCCTCGCACGATCTGCATTCTGGGCAACATGGCGGGGCCGCACCAAATCCGGTCAATGCTGTCGCCGCCATCATCGCCGGGCTGAAGGACCGCCGGGGGCGTGTGACCATCCCGCGCTTCTATACCGCCGTGCGCGAACCCTCGGGAGAGGAAAAAGCATCGTGGGAGCGCCTGCCATTTCGGGAAGAGGACTACCTGCGTGAGCTTGGCATCACCGTCTCACCGGGGGAGCAGGGCCACAGCATCTTGGAACGCCGGTGGGCGCGTCCGACACTGGACGCCCACGGGATTGCCGGCGGATGGACCGGGGCGGGATCCAAGACCGTGATCCCGGCGAAGGTTGTCGCCAAGGTCAGCATGCGTCTGGTGCCCGACCAGCGGGCGAAAACGATTCTCCGGGCGTTTGAGAAGAAAGTCAGCAGACTGGCTTCGCCGGGGGTCGAGGTGGAGGTCCGCGAACTGGCCGGCGGTGATCCCGTGCTGATCCTCCCGACGGCGGCCCCGGTCCAGGCTGCGATGCGAGTGGTGCGGGAGGTGTGGGGCGCCGATCCCGTGTTCGTGCGCGAAGGCGGCAGCATCCCGATTGTCGCGAAGTTCGACCGCATCCTCAAGGTGCCCACCGTGCTGTTCGGATTCGGCCTGCCCGATGACAACCTGCACGCGCCCAACGAGAAGTTCCACCTGCCCAACTTCCACAAGGGGAT
>VBAL01000159.1:2117-7943 GCA_005888595.1 Candidatus Segetimicrobium genomatis | reverse complement strand
GAGCACGAGCGATCGTACGAGCTCCGGGCGCCGCAGCGTGACGAGCAGGGCGACGTACGCCCCGTAGGACGAGCCCACGAGGTGGACCCGCTCGAGGCCGAGTGTCTCGATCAGCCCAATGAGATCGTCCGCGTGCAGGGAAAGCGAGTACGTCTGTCCGTCGCGGCGCGCCGCGTTGGGCGGATGAAAGCGGCGGCTATAGGCGATGACTCGGTACCCGCTGGCGAACGCGGCGAGCTGCGCCCGCCAGCTGTCGAGCGTCCCGACGCTCCCGTGCACCAACACCACGGGGATGCCGCGTCCGTGCTCCACGAAATAGAGGTCGGTCCCTCGCACGCGGGCCACGTGCAGCGGCAGCCGCAGCGGGGCAGGGGTGGCGGCCGGCGCGGCGGCGCCGGGATTCGGGCCCCCCGCCGGCCCGCCACCGCAGGCCCCGGCGGCGGTGAGCACGGCGAGTGCCGCAGCGACGAGCCTCACGGGTCTCACGCCGTCAAGCTACCGCCGGCCTGGCGGCCGAGCCAGGCTTCGGGCAAAATCAAGGCTTCCCGAACTCGAGTCACGGCTCATGAAAGCGCTCGTGGGTAGCAGCGTCGCACCAAGAACCTGGTCGAAGCGGCGGAGGAGATGCCGGCCGAGAAGTACGGCTTCAAGCCGACCGCGGCGCAGATGAGCTTCGGCGAGGTGCAGGCACACCTCGCCGAGGGCAACGACTACCTCTGCTCCGCGATCACCTGGGTCGCGGCGCCGCAGCGCTCCAAGGTCCCGGCCACGGCCGACAAGATCCCCTTCTTCGGCGGGCGCGAGGTGTCCCGGGCGGCGGCCGCGCTGATTACCGTGGACGACTGGGCGGACCACTACAGCCAGGTGGCAATCGACCTGCGGCTCAACGGGCTGCTGCCTCCCACCGCCAAACGCCGGGCGCAGTAGCGCGAGTCAGGTCCTGACCTGATTGCGCCCGCCTTCCTTGGCGCGGTAGAGCGCCCGATCGGCGGCTTTGACCACTTGGTCGGGCTTGGTGTGGCGGGGATCTTTCTCCCCCACGCCGATGCTGATGGTGACGGGGACGCGTGTGCCCGGCCCCTTCTCGGCCACCACGGGCTCGGCCCGTTTCCGCCGGGAGCGGATCCGGCTGCGCAGGATGAACCTCGTCTCCTCCACGGTCTGGCGCAGGGTCTCGAGCTCCTGCAGGCACTCCTCCACGGACTTCCCCGGGAACAGCACGGCGAACTCCTCGCCGCCATAGCGGAAGGCCCGGCCGCTGCCGCCGACCAGCGCCAGCTTCGCCGCCACCATCTTGAGCACCTGGTCCCCGACGTCGTGGCCGTGACGGTCGTTGATGTTCTTGAAGTGATCCACGTCGGCCATCGCGAGCGTGTAGTGCCCGCCGAGACGGAGCAGGGCCTCGTTGAGCGCGCGGCGCGCCGGCAGGCCCGTCAGGCTGTCCTCGTAGGCCATGTGGTACGAGGCCTCCACGACGGCGGCGATCAGGATGAGGCACGCCGTGGCGAGGTAGAACGTCATCGGGTCCGGGTTCCCCGGTCGCAGGCCGTTCACGCCCAAGAACAGCGCCGCAATGGCCCAGAGGTAGGACCGCTGCGTCGAGGTCGGTGACATCAGCTGGCCTGCGAGCTGGAGCCCGAGCGCGACCAGGAAGGCGAGCAGGGCGGGGTCGGCGAGCGGCGTCCACCGTACGAGCCCGGGCGGCAGGAGCCTGAGGTGCAGCAGCGCGGCGGTCGGGCCCGGCATCGTGCGGTCGAACAGCGCTACCACGGCAATCTGGATGCCGATGATCGCCAGGCGCACGAGCCCCGGCGGCGTCACGAACCCGCGTTCCGCCGTGAGGGCGAGGGCCGCAAGGTTGAGCGGCAGCAGCACCGAGATGGCCTGGAACACGACGTGATCGCGCCCCAGCCCGTTGCCTGCCGCGAAGTGCGCCAGGGTGCGATCGCCTACGGTCATGAGGAGCAGCGCGAACAGGAGCCGGCTGCGGTGGAAGCGCCAGCCGAGCAGCACGCCCGCGCCGAAGACCGCGTAGGGGTAGAGGTCCGCGAAGGCGCCGAGCGTGTTCTGGAGCCAGTGCGAGTGGGTGTAGACGAGTGCGCCGAGCAGGATCAGGCCCTCGGGAAACACGTACAAGACGGGCTTGCGCCAGTTCTTGATGAGCCAGTCCCGGATGGGCCAGTTCTCGATGTCGAAGCGCACTGCGCGAGGGCTCCTGGGGGTGGCGGCGGGATTAAGGGTAAGCGGAACCGCGCCGCGGTCAACCGGCGAGTTGCGTGGCCGCCCGGGTGCCGGCCATATTCTTGCCGCCGCGGCGGTATCGTCTAGGGGACTAGGACGGAGCCCTCTCAAGGCTCAAACACGGGTTCGAATCCCGTTACCGCTACTCCCAAAGGCCGTTCCGGGCGACGCCTCTCGCTCGACGCCTTTACGTTTGTGGTGTCGTTCGCCCCCATCGTCTAACGGTCAGGACACCACTCTTTCAAGGTGGGAACAGGGGTTCGATTCCCCTTGGGGGCATTGTGGAAGACCGACGCATGTCGGAGTGCACAGCTTGCTTTGGGCGCCTCGCGTGACGATTTTTCCGCCCGCGCGCCGATAGCTCAACTGGCAGAGCAACTGACTCTTAATCAGTAGGTTCTCGGTTCGATTCCGAGTCGGCGCATTCCCCATGTTCGAGTCCGTCGCTTTTGCGCGCGCCTCTCGCGGTCCGATTCTTGCCCCCCAAAGGGCGCTCTCGCGGTCACACGGACCCCTCGTCGCTCCCCGGCATCCACCGCGACGCCTTCCCGCGAGTCGTGGCGCTTATGCGACAGGTGTTTCGATTCGGCGGGCGCGCCACGCGTGCTGAGCTGGCCGCGCAGTTTGGAGGCGCCACGCTTCGCCGATCTGGCGCGGGCGACCGCCTGGGGCTGGTGTATGACGACGAGCCCGGTTGGAGATTTGAGGTGTCCCGACGTGACTGAAACGGTGAATGATGGCTGAGCGTCCAGACGGCGCCCGCCCGGGTTCCCTGCCCCCCGCGGTCCGAGCGCTGCGGCACGCGCCCGCCCGGATATTCCATCCGTTGAGACGGCGTGCGGCCGCTGCGCGGCTCGCGCGGCGCGGACTACCCGCGTCCATCCTCTTCGTCTGTCACGGCAATATCTGCCGCAGCCCGCTCGCCGCCGCGCTGCTGCGCCGGGCGTTGTCGCGGAAGGACGTAGGCGTCGCCTCGGCCGGCTTCATGGGCCCTGGGCGGCCGGCGCCGCCGGAGGCAGTGGCAGCGGCCGCGCACTACGGCGTGGATCTCTCTGCACACCGGTCGCAGCTCCTGACGGCCGACCACGCGCGTGGGGCCGACCTCATCGTGGTGATGGATCCCTCGCAACGTCGAGAGATTTGTGACCGCTTCGGACGGCTCGAGCGCGATGTGTTGGTCTTAGGTGACCTTGACCCGCAACTCATCGACACCCGTGCGATCCGCGATCCTGTGAACCAGCCGCGTGACGTGTTCGAGGAGAGCTATGCGCGAATCGAGCGCTGCGTGCGTGAGTTGGAGCGGGCGATCGGTTAGCTTGCATGCGCGGCGCCCCGCCGCTGGTCAGCGCATCCAGGAGCGGCCGATGATCCTCGGAGTCGGGCTTGACGTGGTGGAGACCGAAAGAGTCGCACGGGCGGTTGCCGTGCATGGCCGACGGTTCGAAGAGCGAGTCTACACCCCTGCGGAGCTTGCGGATTGCGCGCAGCGAGGTGACCGGGCCCAAGGACTGGCCGGCCGGTTTGCTGCGAAGGAAGCCTTCCTCAAGGCGCTGGGAACCGGCTCGGCCCGTGGCCTCGCGCTGCGACAGGTCGAAGTGGTCCGGGGGCAAGACGGCAACCCCGCGCTCCGGCTCACCGGGTCAGCCGCGGCCGAGGCCCGCCGCCGGGGAGTGCGAGAGGTTCACTTGAGCCTCAGTCATCAACCCGCGCTCGCGGCGGCGGTCGTCATTCTCGAAGGCTGAGCCGGGCGTCGCGGCGGGACTTGCTCGCGATGAAGCTGGCGATCCTTGAGATGGTTCGGAAGTGCTCGATCTCGAGATCCTCGAGGGACACCTGAATACCGAACTCCTTCTCGAGCTGAGCCAGAAATTCCACGAAGGTGAGCGAGTCCACCAGGCCGCTGTCGATCAAGTCCGTCTCCACCGATGGGACCTGGACATTCAACTTCTCAGAAAACAATGCCGTAATCTGACGCTCGTCGCTGCTTGAGTGCGGCATGTCACACGCCCTGGTGTTCGGTGGCGAGAAGGTCGAACAAAAGGCGGTCCAGCGGACGGCCGTCGATATAGTGACACTGCCGCTGCCGCCCGATGTACTTGAAGTGGAGCCGCTCGAGAGCACGCTGCGCCGGGCTGTTCGTCTCGACCGTCCAAGCGTTAATGGCCCCGAGCCCCAGTTCGGTAAATCCGAATGTGAGCAGCTTGGAAAGCGCTGCGGTCGTGCACCCGCCGTATCGCTTATTGCCCAAGACCGCCCAGAGCGACGCCGTTTTGAACTTCCGGTCGACGTTGGTCAGTCCCACCACCCCGATCGGCAGATCCCTGTCATTCGCCGTATAGACCCGGAGCACTTGGATGTCTCTTTGGGTCATGATCTTCAGCGTAATCGGCGTCAGCGTCTGGACACCATTGCCGAAGTCCAGCCACTTGTAATTGTCCGGTTTGCCGAGCCATCCGGCGACGAGCTCGATCAGGTCAGGGCTATCGAGCGGCAACAGTTTCATTGTCGGCGAACGCCTCCTGTAGCTGGCGCCGGTCGTATTTGCCGTTGGCATTCCGGGGCAGCCACTCGAACGCCATCCACCGGGAGGGCAGCATGGGACCGGGCAGCACCTTGCTCAGCTCGCTGCGCAACGCGGCCGGGGTGATGGGGACCCCGGGATGGGGAACATACGCGCAGCAAATCGCGGTACCCTCGAAGCCCTCGGTGGGAATCGCCACCACGGCGCACTCACGCAAGTAACGCAACGCATTCAACGCTGTTTCAATCTCGCCGAGCTCGATCCGATATCCCCGACTCTTGATCTGCGAGTCGGCGCGGCCGAGAAAATACACGAGGCCGTCATCCTCGATCTTGGCGAGGTCCCCAGTCCGGTAGATTCGGTCCGCGGGATCTGAGGCGAATGGATTCGGCAAGAAGGCAGCCCGGGTTCTCTCCGGATCTCTCCAGTATCCTGGGCTGAGCCCGACCCCACGGATGTAGAGTTCCCCAACCTCGCCCGGCGGCACTGGCTGCAGCGTCTCACTCAGGACCAACAGTTCCTCGCCGTCGCACGGCGTCCCGATCGGGATCGACGCGCGGTCGTCCTCCGGGCACCTCGGCACCCTGTAATAGCTGCTGGCGATGGTGGTCTCCGTGGGTCCGTACAGGTTCGTGAACGTCACGTGGGGCAACCGCGCCATCCAGTACCTCAGCGCCGGCGTGGGGAAGACCTCTCCGCACCACAGCAGCCGCCGCAGCGTCGGGAAATCGTTGAACTGCACCACGTCGAACTTGGCTAGGTAACTGAGCAGCGACGGTACCGAGAACCATTGCGTGAGCTCCGAGGTGCGGATGAACTCGGCCAACGCGTTGGGCAGCAAGTTGATCTCCGGCGGGACGAGGTGCAGCTCGGCACCGGCCGCGAACGCGCCGAACACGTCGAACGTCGACAGATCGAAGTGGAGCGGCGGGTGACCAGAGATGCGGTCCGTTGGAGCGGTCCCGAAGTACCGCGTCGCCCACTCCACAAAATGGATCACGTTGCGGTGCGGGATGACGACACCCTTGGGGGTTCCCGTCGAGCCCGACGTAAAGAGGATGTGA
>VBAL01000159.1:0-2093 GCA_005888595.1 Candidatus Segetimicrobium genomatis | reverse complement strand
GATAGTCCAAAGGGGTCGTCGCAGCGCCTCGCACGTCCGCGAGCGAGAAAGTCGGCTCGCAGCGTTCCGCGCCGGTCCCGGGCGCGTCCATCCACCCGACCGCCACGGACTTCCGCAGCCGCGTGTCCGCGAGCAGCCCGTCGAGCAGTGACGCCGCGCGCGAACTCGCCAGGATCACCCGCGGCTCACCGGCGTTGACGATCTTCGTCGCTCGCGCGGCTGGGCCTGCGGTGTCGACCGGGATATAGCTGCAATCCGCCTTGAGGATGCCCAACAGGCTCACGATCGCCACGGGGGATTTGGGGAGCAGAACGCAGACTCGGCCGCCCTGCTCGCACCCGGTGGCCTTCAAGGTGTGAGCCAGCTGGTTGCTCAGCGCGTCGAGCTGTGCGTAGGTCAACCGGGCGCCGTCCATCACCACTGCGGTGGCATCGGGCCGGCGCTCCGCCTGCTCGGTGACCCATTGCTGGAGCAAAGAGGTCATCGCGTCACCAGCGTCATTGCTCGGTGGAAGGCGCGGTTAGTGTGGTGCAAGTCCTCCTCGGTGGGGGGAATGTCGAGGATGAACGACCGATACCCCACGGCGATGTAGCGCGACAACTCTTCCCCCACCCGCTCGTAGCTTCCCACGAGGTAGGGGCACATTGTCTTGTAGTTCTCGAACGGCACGAGCCAGTACGGACTGTCGCCCGACGCCGTGGCTTCGGCCAGCTCCGACAGCTGCCCGTGCCAGACCGAGTCCGAGACCTTCATCGCCAGCTGGTGCGTGAGCTGGCCCCGGCGGTCCTCGGGAAAGCGCTCCCGCGCGATGCGCCATGCCTCATCGCTATCCTCGCGAGCGATAATCCCAACTCGCACGCCCGCTCCGACCCCCTCGTCCGGAGCGACCTCCTCACCAGGCGCCTTCGGGTACTTGACCGCCGTCGCGCCGATCGCTTTCGCCGCAGCCAGCCCGGCGTCCGACGAGCCCGACACGAAGATTCCCGGAAACAACTCGCTCCGCAGCGGCGGCGTCAGTCTCAGATTCTTGACCTTGTAAAACTCGCCCTCGCAGGAAACGGCAGCGGGACCGGCCAACAGCTCCCGGATGATGAGCGTGTACTCGATCAGCCGGTCGTACCGCTTGTCGTGGGGCGTCGTCTCGTTCAGCGCCACGAGGTCGTTCTTGAATCCTCCAGCCACCATGTTCAGGTAAATGCGTCTCCCGTGCAGATGGCCGAAGGACGCCACCATCTTCGCCACGGCGTACGGGTGCATGTAGACCGGCTGCACGGCGACGAGCGGACAGAGGCGTACCGTATTCTGGATGATGATGTGGGAGATGAGCCAAGGATCGGCGAGTCGGTTGTCGGAGTAGACGAGGATGCCTTTGCACCCTGCCCGCTCACTCCAGCGTGCCACGTCGACCACCCTCTGCAGATAGGTCTCTCGATCGCCGTCGCTCGACTGCGGGCAGGTCGAGAACACTTCGAGACCCACATCAGTAGACGCGTAGCCCAAGCGATTATGCATGCTACCCCCGGTCGGCTCCTGTGCGCGTATGGTCCTGCTCCCCGCTGCCGGACCGGGTGTGCATGCGTGGTGCCAGGAGGCCTCGTCGCATCGCCTGCGGATGGCGTGGGCAACGCTTGCTATCTCTTGGAAGCGGCGTCCCGGACGGGAACGTCGGTGTAGCGCGCACGCCACATCACGTGATCATTCGCGACGGCCCCGGCGTCGGCATGCGGCGAGCAGCCACTCTTTATCAGATCGTCGTTGCTGTGCGCGCTCACGTCTCTGGATCGCGAGAAGAGGGCGAGCGTTGCACCCAGGAACGTGGGATAGCCGACTCGATCGCCTCGACGCGACCTGCTCGCTCGTCCCAGAACCGATGCTGGCTTGGACTGTCTCCAGAGCGTCCAGGCGTGTTGCATCCCCGCGACAGCAATTGCGGTGCTCCAGGCCCAGAGGGAGCGCCGCGCGCTGAAAGCGTGGGACCGCACTGATGGGCCGTGGTGGGGCACGCGTGTTGCGGGGCGTCAGACCCGTGGCACTCGATGCGACCCCCGTGGGAAACGGCCGATGACACCGCAAGCAGTGCTGCCGCAGCCCGA
>VBAL01000066.1 GCA_005888595.1 Candidatus Segetimicrobium genomatis | reverse complement strand
TCGAATTGTCCCGCGGCAAGTGTTTTCAGATAATTGTTGGTCGTGGTATCGATGGTATCGATTCCCTTGTTGGTCCGGTCGGCCAGGTAGTACCGGTGTGGCCCTGGATCAACCCACCCGATGTCATAGCTAAAGTTGCCCTTTGCCGGTGGCACGTTGGGTAGCGAGATGACGGTCAGCCGCGTGTAGGCCTGACCGCGAGCCGTGAAGGTCATCGCAGACCACGCCACGGCAAGACACACTAGCCAAATGAGCACAGACTTCAGTTTCACGCTCCCACCTCCCGTGGTCTCAGTTTCCTGTTTCTCGAAACTTGGCCATTGTTTGACAAGATTGTTTGACAAGAGGGAACGGTTCGGGGATTCCACCGTGGGTTCTGGAACCCCTGCCCGTTGACCACTTCGCCGTTCGGGGAGAGTAACCAAGGAGAGGCGTAAGACGATTGGGCCGCCTAATGGCGACCCTATAACCTTCTTGGTGGGCCCTCGTGGACTCGAACCACGGACCTCACCCTTATCAGGGGTGCGCTCTCACCACCTGAGCTAAGGGCCCACAGCGCAGCGAGGAAATCTAGAGGTCAGTATATCGGCCTACATGATTCCCGGTCAAGGACGCCTGCTAACGACCGGGCGGCGTGTATGTCACGCTCTTCTTGGTGGCCTGGTCCATCTCTTCGGGCGTCAGCAACACGGTCGTCTTGAATTTGAACGCACCCGCCGCGTTGATGACCAGAGAAACCGCGGCCGCGCTGGCATTATCCGGGAGGTCGATGATGCCCACGACGTCGTCTGTGCCAAGGGCAAAGTAAAAGTCATCGAGTTTGCCTCCTACGCTCTGCGCCGCCTGCTGCGCCGCAGCGCGCCGCTTGGAGCCACCGTCCTTCTGCAGTCCCCTGATTCCTTCCACACTATACGAACCTTGGAAAAAGTACTTTGGCATGATATCCCTCCTCCAGGAGATTGCTTCGGCCCTTCGGGCCTCGCAATGACAGACTAGCCCCTTCAGCTCTTGACTCCGGCGGAAAAATCGCTCCTCACCTGTTCGAGAAACGCCGAATCCGTCATCACGTCGAGGCCGGTCAGCGCCATCGTCTTCGCGGCGGTCAGCATCGCCTGAAAGGCTCGGTCCGTCAAGGCGGCCTCGCGGAACTCCACCGTATGCCCGCCGATGTTCTTTCCGATGGCCAGGTAGGGATGGACCGACGGAATGATCTGGCTGACGTCGCCCATGTCCGTCGAACCCATACGCTGCCGCTGCGGTGGGAGATCCACAGCCCATCCCATCTCCTGCAAGTGCCGCCCAAAAGCGTCGGCCAGCGGGCGATTGGGCTTCATCGCATCGTAACCTTTCTGGGTCTCGTGCTCAAACGTCGCGCCCGTCGCCGTTGCGCCGGCGCGCCCGCAATTGATCACCTTCTCCAGCGCCCGCTTCGCGTACCCACTGTCGGCGGCGCGCACGCTGAACGAGGCTTCGGCTCTATCGGGGATGATGTTGGGTGCCGCGCCGCCGTAGGTGATGATGCCGTGGACTCGGGCGTCGTCACGCAGTTGCTGGCGCAGCAGCCCAATATTCACGAACATCTGAATGAGCGCGTCCAGAGCGTTGATACCCTCATATGGCTTGGCCGCGGCGTGGGCGGCCTTGCCAAGAAACTTTACTTTGAGCCGATAGGACGCGAGGGACGGGCGCGCAGTCAGAGTGTAGTCGGCCGGATGAAACATCAAGGCCGCATCGATCCCGGCGAACGCGCCGCGCTGCAGCATCAAGACCTTCCCGCCCCCGCCCTCCTCGGCCGGCGTCCCCAGCACGAGCACCTTCCCAGCAAGTCCGGATGCCGCCGTCGCCAGGCCGATGCCGGCGCCCAGCGCGGCCGTGCAGATTAGATTGTGGCCGCAGGCATGCCCGATCTCGGGGAGGGCATCGTACTCCGCCAGGAATGCAACTCCGGGCCCTCCCGGTCCGGCAGCAACTTCGGCCCGGAATGCTGTGGGCAGGTCGGCGATGCCGCGCTGTACCGTAAACCCGTGCTGTTCCAGCGCGTCGGCAAGCCATCGGGAGGCGCTGACCTCCTGGAACGCAATCTCAGGGTTGGCGTGAATCCGGCGGGCTAGATCGATCAGTTCATCCGCAGAGTCGTCGATGGCCTGCAAGATCGCCTGACGCATCTTTATTCGCCTCCGTCGATGACATTGTCCCCCGTTCGAGGAGATTGCTTCGGCCCCTACGGGGCCTCGCAATGACAGGAAGGAACCCAGCCACAGGACGAGTGGCGCCGCGGGCCGAGGTCGTCGCGACGGGAAACCGAGCGGCTCATAGATTCATAGTCTCGGCTGACGGATTGGTTTCTTTCAACCAAGCCAGGAACTTGTAGAATCCATGAATCGGAAACAGCAAACTGAGCTTCCCCTCAGCATAGACGATGGTAATGGTATGTGGGTTTTGGAAAACATTCAGCTTCACCATCTTGATCGAATGCGATGGAATCGAGATTCGCCTCAGCACACTGTGGAATTCGACAATGGAGGCGTTTCGGATTCGAATCTCGTAGGCCATCCCCAAGTACCAATACCAAATCCACCCCAGCGCGACGAGCACGACACCGACGACCCACAGCGGAGGTTTATTCTGCGATTCTCGGTCGAACGCACTCGAGAACGCGAACACAAGAAAAAGAACCGTCCCAAAGGCAAGCAAAGCTGCGTAGAAAACCACGATGGATCGCGGCGCTCTGTAGACATTTCCCTCCGTCTTGTCAGTCACTGCAGCGTGACACGAGCGAAACGACGCCGGCCGACGCGCAGGACCAGGCCGTCTTTGACAGCGACGTCGGCATCCACCTTATGCACTCTATCGCCGTCGACGCTGACTCCGCCCTGCGAGATCAGGCGCTTCGCCTCACTATTCGACTCTGCCAGCCCTGTGAGCACGAGCAGCTTGATCAGCCGGATGCGGCCCTGCTTAAGTTCGTCGCGGCCAACGACGGCCTCCGGAATTTCTTCCGGCATGTCCTTTTCTACAAATACGCGCTCAAACGCGCGCTCTGCCGCCGCGGCCTTGGCCTTTCCATGCCACATCGCGACGATTTCGCGCGCCAGCCGGGCCTTGGCCTCCCGCGGATGGACGCTACCCTGCTCCAACCCAATGGCGATGGCTCCGATCTCGTCCATGGGCACTTCGGTGCAGAACTCGAAGTAGTGCGCGATAAGCGCGTCCGGCAGAGACATCACCTTCCCATACATCTCGTCGGGCGGTTCGGTGATGCCGATCGCATTGCCCAGCGACTTGCTCATCTTCTCCACGCCGTCGAGTCCCACCAGCAGCGGTGTCAGCAACACGACCTGCGGCTCCTGGCCGAACTCTCGCTGCAGATCCCGGCCCATCAGGTTGTTGAACTTCTGATCAGTGCCTCCCAGTTCAACATCGGCCTGCAAGTTGACGGAATCCATGGCCTGACAGAGCGGGTAGAACAGTTCGTGCATGAAGATGGGCACGCCGCTGCGCAGGCGGTTGGTGAAGTCGTCGCGTTCGAGCACACGGGCGACCGTGGTCTTCGCCCCGAGCCGGATGACTTCCTCAAAAGACATTCGACCCAGCCACTCGCTGTTGAACACGACCTTCGTCTTCTGTGGATCGAGAATCTTGCCGTATTGATCCTGGTAGGTGGCCACGTTGCGCTGGATTTCTTCCCGAGTCAGCATCGGCCGGGTCTTCTTCCTCTCGGACGGGTCGCCGATCATGCCGGTGAAGTCGCCGACCACTAGGATGGCCTCGTGGCCGAGGTCCTGAAACTGGCGAAGTTTGCGCAGCACGATGGCAATGCCGAGGTGGATATCGGGCGCGCTGGGATCGACGCCGAGCTTCACCCGCAGCGGCCGGCTCTGACGCAATTTGACCAGAAGATCCTCTTCGGAGATAATCTCTACCGCGCCGCGGCGGAGCAAATCCAACTGTTCTTCGGGAGAGACATTCTTCATGATCGGAAAGATTATAGCAGTGCAGGGAGTGAATAGTGAATGGTGAATGGTGAATAGTAAAAACTAAAGAAGCATTCCCGCAATCATCTGTCTGTTCTGCTATTCACTATTCACTATTCACTATTCACTATTCACTATTCACGTAGTGTTCAGTTCCACAATAGTGGCGCCCGTATCTCCCTCACCCTTCTCGCCGAGCCTGTAGCTTTTGACGTGCGGGTGGGCTTTCAGGAAGTCGTGGACAGCCTTCCGCAACGCGCCGGTGCCCTTGCCATGGACAATCGTGACGCGGCGCAGTCCGGCCACGAATGCCTCATCAAGGTACTTGTCCAAAATCGAGACTGCGTCGTCGACCTTCATTCCACGCAGGCTGAGTGAGCTGGCCACGGAGCGAGGGAGATCGGCTCCTCCTGAACCACTCGCTCCGCCCGGTTTCAGGGCATGCCTTGCCTCCTCCCTGATGGAGGGCAAGGACGACTCGGCCGGTGCAGACCGCAGCGCCGATAGCTGGACTTTCACCCGCATCGCGCCGGTCTCGACTTCGACCTCACTGCGTGAGTCGCCTACTGACAGCACCGTCCCGGTCCGGTTGAGAGGAACCACGTAGACCGCCTGGCCCGGCTTTACCTCGGTCAGCGGCTCCCCTGGAGGAGTTGCTTCGGTCTGCGCCTTCGACGACAATTCCTCAGCCAGTTGCCGCAGGCGGGTCCGCGCCTCCTGCACCGCCTGGGCGCCTGAGCCGGTTCTCAGCGCGGCAACGATCGCCTCGACCTCTCGGCGGGCATGGATCAGCAACGCATCGGCTTCTTCTCGTAATCTCGCCACCACTTTTCTGCGTTCCGTCCGCAGCCGATCGAGTTCTTCCTCCGCGCGTGTCCGCAGTTCGCCCGCCTCCTGCCGCTGCCTTCCTGCCTCTGCGAGTTCGTACTCAAAGGCCTTCCGGTCCGCTTCGATGTCGCTGAGCACACGGTCGATAGCCACGACCTCGGGCCCCAGCAGGTCACGGGCCCGCTCGACAATCTGCGCATCGAGTCCCAGGCGCTCCGCGATCGACAGGGCGTTGCTGCGCCCCGGCACGCCGATCATCAAGCGGTACGTCGGCCGCAGCGTTTCGACGTCGAACTCCACCGACGCGTTTTGGATACCGGGCTGGGTGTAGGCCAGCGCTTTCAATTCGTTGTAATGCGTCGTCACGGCGGTGCGGGCGCCGAGCCGGTGCAGGCGCTCGATCAGCGATCTCGCCAGCGCCACACCCTCGGTCGGGTCGGTCCCGGCCCCGATCTCGTCGAGAAGGACGAGGGACCCAGAAGCGGGCGTCAACTGCTTGAGGATTCCAACAATGGCTCCCATGTGCGATGAGAAGGTGCTCAGCGACTGTTCGATGCTCTGCTCATCTCCAATATCGGCGAACACCTGCGGGAAAACGCTGATCTCCGAGCCCTCGTCGGCTGGAATGTGCAGGCCCGCCTGCGCCATCAGCGTCAGCAGGCCGATGGTCTTCAACGTCACCGTCTTTCCCCCAGTGTTCGGACCCGTGATCACAAGCGTTGTAAACTCTTCCCCGAGCCAGACATCGATGGGCACCCCCTCTCGACCCGGTTCAACCGCAGCGGCACCAGCCAGTCCCGTTCCCACCGGCGCGGACCGTTCGCGCGGTGCGCTAGATGAACTCGCCGGTTGGGACGGGGCCAGCAATGGGTGACGCGCGCGTTGCAACCGGAGCACGCCATCTGTGCGTACCCGGGGCGGTACTGCCCGCATCGACTGACCCAGCAGGGCCTTAGCCACCGCAAAATCCACCCGTCCCAGCGCCTCGTAGGCCGGACCAATCTGTTCCGCCGCCGCGGCCACCTGGGTGACGAGCCCGCGAAGCAGCCGGATGATTTCCTCCCGTTCGGCGATCGCCAACTCGCGGATCGCATTTCCCAGTGGAACAATGGCCAGCGGCTCCATGAAGACGGTAGCACCGCTGCTGGACTGATCGTGGAGCACGCCTGGAAACTGCCCCTTGAACTCCTGACGAACCGGGACCACGTAACGGTCGCCGCGGGTGGTGACAAGTGGATCCTGCAACATGCGGACGTCGGGTCCGCGGATGAGGTCCTCGAGTTTCTCACGGATGCGGGTATGTGCGGTGCGCTGCTCGCGGCGGATCCGCGCAAGATCAGGACTGGCGGTATCCGGAACGCTTCCGTCGTCAGCGACCGTGCGCCGGATGGCGTCTTCCAGCGCTTCGAATGTCCCCATCCCGCGCGCGACGCCGGCCAGGAAAGGAACTCGGTCCCGGCGGGCGAGCACGAATCCCTTGCACTGCCGGATCACTGCCAGAGTTTCACGCAGGGTCAGCAGGTCAGCCGGCTGGAGCGCGGCGCCGATCTGCGCTTGGCGCAACCCCTCGCGGATGTCGCTGCTGCCCCGGAGTGGTACCTCGCCGTCGTCAAGCAGCGCGGCGCCGTCCGCCGTCTCCTGGAGGGAGCGGCGCACCGCTTCCACATCAATCGCGGGCTGCAAACGTTCGGCACGCTCGCGGCCCGGGGCGGTCACAGTGAGTGAGGCCAGCCGATCGCGTATCTTGGGAAACTCCAACACGCGGAGCGTGCGGTCGTTCATAGTAGCCCGTTGAATCTCCTCTGCGCTCTCAGTGGCCCATGTCCTCGGCGAGCCAGTCGACCAGCGCAGGGGTGATATCGGTGAGGGACGCGATCTTCTCGCCGACATCGCGCCGGCCGCGACCGATCAGAAGGGTCGGGATGGGGTTGCGGGTGTGTGTGTCCACTCGGCCGTCTTCGATGTTCCCGTGATCGCTGGTCAGCATCACGAGCATCCTGCTGAGGTCGGTCGTCTCCAGCACCCCGGCCAACAGCGCGTCCAGCATCGCCACGACCGCGACGGGCGGTTGATCGATTCGATGGTGCGCCGACAGGTCGGTCAGAAAGAACTCAAACAGGGTCAGGTGGTAGCCACCCGCGAGGGCCGCCAAATTTGCACCCGCCTGGCGGGGGGTGATCTCGGGGACATCATAGCCCCAGGAACGGGGACGCTCATTGGTGAGATCATGAAACACCGCGCGGCCCGCGACGAGATCCTCCACGCCCCGCAGGGATACCCCCGCGGCAAGAGCGGAGAAGGTGATCGCGGCATGGCGCATCTCGCCCGCTTTCACCCGCGCAAAGTACTCCTCGGTGTAGGCGTTGGCCAGCGCGACATCTCCGCCCAAGGCTTTGACCCGCGAGAAGATATTGTGCTCCGTCAGCAGCTCGCGCAGCGCCTTTGTCGGAAACGCCGTGATGTGACGGCCGACCAGCTGCGGAGCGTTGAGCCCGGTCAGCAGCGCGGTTTGCCCGGTGGCGCTCTGCGGCAACCCGCTCACGCCCAGGGTGGCATCGGTGGGAACGACCAGCGCGCCGTCGTGCTCAAATCTCGCCGTGAGCCCAGCGAGCTTCCGGCCCAGCAACGCATCGAGGCAGGGAGTGTGCGCGGCGACAACCGGATTGATCGCGGGATCATCGGCGCCGAGTCCCAACCCGTCGACAAACAACAGCAACGCCCGCCGGTTCATCGGCGTGACACGTAGAGGTTCCCGGGTACGTAGAATCGCCACATCCGGTCGGCGGCGGCGCGGATGCCGATGCGCGGACTGGCGGCGACAGCCGCCGGTTTCGTGGGGCCGCGGGCCAGGTACAGCGGTGGCCGGGTCAGGTCCACGCCGTTGTGGTTCCGGCCGATTGCCATGGCCTGGGTCAGCCGTCCGGGACCGGAGGTCAGGAGCAGGTCGTCATGAATCCCGCGGGCCCTACGCATCACCTCGATGCCCTCAAGCGGCTCGAGGGCGCGGAGCAACACCGCGCCGGCGGCGCCCTCGGGCTCGGTGACGACGTTAATGCAGTAGTGGTTCCCATAGGTGAAGTAGACGTACGCCGTCCCCGGCCGTCCCCACATGATCTGGCTCCGCGGAGTCCGGTGGTAAGCATGGCTGGCGGGATCGCGCGGACCCCTGTAGGCTTCCACTTCGACAATCTTGCCGACAAGAATGCCTGCCGGTGTCTCGTGGACGAGGAGATGGCCGAGGAGCGCGCGCGCCACCTCGAGCGTGTCCCTCGAAAAGAATGATCGTGGAAGAGGCAAGAGTCTGTCATTGCGAGGAGCGAATCGACGAAGCAATCTCGCTCGTCGCCGGAGATTGCTTCGCTTCGCTCGCAATGACTGACTGGGGGACCTCGTTCCCGCGCTCCGCCCCGAGCCCGCGAGGCGGGCGTGGGGGTTCCCCCGGTCCCGCGATTCCGGTATTTTAGCGCTCATGCAGCCAGGCCTGGAGCTGTACGAGCGGCAGCGTGTTCAGGACGTTCGTCGCCTCGATCCAGGCGCGGCGCGCGATACCGATCCCGAATTCCATGTACTTCAGTTGATACCGGTTGTGGGCATCGGTGCTGATCACCAGCTGTGCGCCGCGCTCCTTCGCAGTTTTCGCCTGCACGTCGTTGAGGTCCAGCCGCTGAGGAGATGCGTTGATCTCTAGCGCAGTTCCCGTGCGGAGGGCCGCGTCAATGAGCTGCTCGAGATCGATCTCGTATGCCTCACGCTGTCCCAGGAGCCGGCCGGTAGGATGGCCCAAGATGTCGGTGTGCCTGTTTTCCATCGCCTTGACGATCCGGGCCGTCATCTCCTGACGCGGCATCCGGAGCCGCGAGTGCACCGAGCACACCACGACATCGAGATCGCGGAGCGCATCATCCGGATAGTCCAGGCGGCCGTCCGGGAGAATGTCGCACTCCGTACCCATCAGGACGGCGATGCCCACCTTATCGGACGCTTTCTTCGCCGCCCTGGCATGCTCGCGCAATTCGTCCACCGTGACCCCGCCGACAAACTTCAGGGACTGGGAGTGATCGGTAATCGCGAGGTACTCGTACCCGAGGGCTTTGGCCGCTTTCGCCATCGCTTCGACCGAGTCCGAGCCGTCACTCCACCGGGTGTGCATCTGTAAATCGCCGTGCATGTCCCCTAGCTCAATTAACTTCGGCAGGCCTGCCCGCTCGGCCAACTCGATCTCGCCTTGATCCTCGCGAATCTCCGGCGGAATCCACGGCAGCCCAACCGCCGCGTAGACCTCCTCCTCAGTCCGGCCGGCGATGCGGCGATCGTCTTGGACATGGAACACGCCGTACTCGTTGATCTTCAGCCCCTTCTTGACCGCCTTCTCCCGAAGCTTGACGTTGTGGTCTTTGCTGCCGGTAAAGTATTGCAGCGCCGCGCCGAACGATTCGGGCTCCACGACCCGCACGTCCGCCTGGATGCCGACGTCCAGCACCACGCTGGAGCGTGTGGATCCTTTCGCCAGGACCTGCTTCACCCTGCCGAAGGTTGTGAACACCTCCATCACCGGCTCGGGATTTGCACTCGTCACGAGAATGTCAATGTCGCCAATCGACTCCTTCATGCGCCGGAGACTGCCGGCCACGCTGACCTGGTTGACCTCCTTCACGCCCCGCAGGGCGGCGACGAGCTCCTGAGCGTGCGGCAGGACCTGGCCGATCGGCAGCCGCTCCTTGGTGCGGCGCAACAATGCGATCCCTTTCAGAATATTCTCCTCGGTCCGCTCGCCCATCCGGGGGAGCTTGCGAACCTTTCCGGCCTTGCAGGCCTGCTCCAGTTCGTCGATGGTCTTGATGCCCAGCCGCTCGTAGAGCAACATGGCCGTCCTCGGCCCCACTTCGGGCACGGACATCAGCGTGGTGATGCCGGGCGGCAGAGACGCGCGGAGCTCCTCGTAGTACTTACTCGTCCCGGTCCGGAGGAACTCCTGGATCTTCTCGGCGGTGCCTTTGCCGATGCCGGGGATCTCTTCGAGTTCGCCGCGGGCGGCGATAGCGGCGACGTCTTCTGTCAGACCTTCCAGCGCCCGGGCGGCGCGGCGGTAGGCGGTGATGCGGAAGGGCGATTCGCCTTTGATCTCCAGCATGTCGGCGATGTCGTTGAACATCGCCGCAATGGCGCGATTTTGCATCAGCCCCGACCCGGACCCGCTTTGCCGCTATTGGCACGAGGATGATGCGCCGTCGAAACGTTGGAGCGTTGAAGCGTTGAAGAACTGATACGAATCCGGTGACCGTGCAGAGATCCTCGGCGTTTCAACGTTTCAACTGTTCAACGTTTCAACGTCATTCAGAAGCGCATCTCCTGAGCCCCAAATGGGTGAATGCTGTCCGGGAGGACCCGCGCCAGCGACTGGGCGCCCCCTTGCTGCACCCGCAGTGCCAGCGGCGCCAGCGCCGATTTCCGGGCATCGTCCTCAGCCCGCCTGCCGATCGGCGAGGCCAGCAGCAACCCCAGCAGCGCGGCCGACAACAGCGCGCCCTTCGCGGCACCGGCGAGGAGACCAAGCACACGCTTGGGGCCAGACAACCCATACGAGTCGGCGATGATGGCGGCGACGGTGCCGATGAGGACATACACGCTGACCAGAAGTGCGCCGTAGGCTACGGTGTTGGCCCATGCCGGAACGAGGCGTGTTCCTTCCGAAATGAGGGAGGCCAGCGGCCGGTACCAGATGGAGGCCGCCAGGTAAGCGATGATGACGCCCACCGCGCCGAGGAATGCCGCGATGATGCCCCGCCGCAGCCCGTGCAACGCCGCAAAGAGCACAACCGAGACGATGGCCCAATCAATCCAGGTCACGGGTCGATTCTATCACTGACGTATTTTTGCGCGCAACCGCCGCGTCAGCGTATCCGTGATGCGGCGCACCGCGGCATCGACCTCCTCCGCGGACAGGGTGCGCTCGCTGGAGCGGAACGAGAGGGCATAGGCGAGGTTGCGATGACCCGCGGGCACCGGCGGGCCGGTGTACACATCGAACAACTCTACCGAGGCCAGCAGGCTCCCGCCCGCCTCGGCGATGAGGCGCTCAACCTCCGCCGCGGGAACGTCGTCGGCGATGATGGCCGCGAGATCACGCCGCACGGCGGGAAATCGTGGCAGAGGGACAAACTGTGGGAGAAAATTCGCTCGCTGCAACAACGCCTCCAGGTCGAGTTCGGCAACGTGCACACTCGATGGAAGGTCATACGCTGCGGCCACCTCGGGATGGAGCTCGCCGAGCGTGCCGACCGTCCGACCATCCAGCGACATGGTCGCCCCGCGGGCCGGATGCAACCATGGCACGGGCGCGGCGGCGAACGCTGCCCCGTCGACACGCAGTTCGTGGAGCAGCGACTCCACCGCGCCTTTCAGGTGGAAGTACGATGTCATCGCCACCTCCGGCGGCACGTTCCACGCACCCCGGAGCACGCGGCCCGTCATCAAGAGGGCGAGCCGGCGGCGTTCCGCGACCGACGTTCCTGACGGATGGAACGTCCGGCCCAGTTCGAAGATCTGTGCGTCGGTGACGCGGCGACTGACGTTGACGCGGGCTACCTGCAGGAGGCCGGGCAGCAATGTGGTGCGCAGGTGCGTGTGATCCTCGATCAGGGGGTTGCGCAGGGGGACCATCGACCGCCAGGGATGATCGGCCGGCAGCCGCAGGCCGTCCAGCACCGCAGGGGTCGTCAGGGACACCGTCAGGGCTTCGGTGAGCCCCGCGCGGATCAGCACCCCGCGGACCATGCGCTCTGCCTCCAGCACCGGCGCCCGCGAGGCCAGGGCAGTCTCCTCCACCGGCATGTGTTCCGGAATGCGCTCGTAGCCGTAGTGACGAGCGACGTCTTCGACCAGATCCTCCACGCGCTCGACATCACGCCTGAACGATGGAACGGTCACGACGAGATTCTCATGGCCCTCCTGGACCTGACACCCCAGGCTGCGCAAGATCGCCACACCATCGGCCTGCCCGACGGCCGTGCCCAGGAGCCTCGCCACGCTGGGCCAGGCGAGTTGCACCTGACGCTTCGGCTGGGGCGACGGGTAGACATCGAGCGTCCCGGACAGGACGCGGCCGCCGGCCACCTCCTGGATCAGCTGCTGGGCGCGAAGCGACGCGGAGAGCACGGCCCCGGTGTCAATCCCCCGCTCAAACCTGGCACCGCTCTCCGTACGCACCCCCAGGCGCTTGCTCGTGCGCCGGATCAACGGAGGGTGCCAGCTGGCTGCCTCGAGCAGTACACGGCGGGTCGACGCGCGGATCTCGGTGTGTGCCCCTCCGATGATTCCGGCAATCCCTGCAGCGCGGCCGGCGTCGGCTACCACCAGCGTTTGCGGGTCGAGGGTACGGTCGACTCCGTCCAAGGTAGTGAGGCGCTCGCCGGGCGCAGCCAGGCGCACGACAAGTCTACCGTCTTGCACCAGATCGTAGTCGAACGCGTGCATCGGCTGGCCCAACTCCAGCATCACGTAGTTGGTGACGTCGACCACGTTATTGATGCTGCGGACGCCGCAGGCTTCCAGGCGGCGCGCCATCCATTCCGGCGAAGGGCCGACCTTGACGTCAACGATGAGCGCGGCAGTAAACCGTGGACACAGCGCGGGTTCACGTACCTCGACACGGACAAAATCGGACGCCGTAGTGGAATCGGTACGCGGACTCCCCGCAGGCGGCCGCGCCGCGGTGCGCGTCGCGGCCGCGAGCTCCCTGGCCACACCCAGGTGGCACATCAGGTCGCCCCGGTTTGCGGCAATCTCCAGATCGAACACGGTGTCATCCCGGACGCGCTCGATGCTGTCCACCCCGATGCCCAGCATCGGCAGCCGCTCGCCCAGCTCGTCGATGCCATGGCGAACGTCAACGTATTCTTTCAACCAGGACAGGAGCACTTTCACTCGGAAGTCACCTCGTGCTGAATTGCGGATTGTGAATTGTCAATTGTGGATTGAACACTTGCTCTTCAATTCGCAATTGGCAATTCACAATGTTCTAAAATTGTTCTAATAGCCGTAGATCGTTATCCCAGAACAGCCGGATATCGGGAATGCCATAGCGCACCATGGCCGGTCGGTCCACGCCGAGCCCGAAGGCAAAGGCAGTGTATCGCGCGGGGTCGATGCCGGCCATCTCCAGGACCCGGGGATGGAACATCCCGGAGCCGGCCAGTTCCAGCCAGCGGCCGTTGAACCATACTGCCAACTCGGCGCTGGGTTCTGTGAACGGGAAATAGCTCGGCACGAACCGGTACACGGCCTCTGACCCAAACATCTGGCGCACGAATGCCGCCAGCACCCCCTTGAGGTCGGCCATGGTGATGTGCTCCCCTACCATGAAGCCATCTGCCTGATGGAAGACGGGCATATGCGTGGCATCGGGGGCATCACGCCGGTAGCAGCGGCCGGTGTTCAGGACCCTCATGGGCGGCGTTCGGCCGACCATGACGCGAGCGTCTACGACGGTCGTGTGGGTCCGCAACAGCAGGTCATCGGTGAGATAGAAGGAGTCTTGGGTGTCTCGCGCCGGGTGGTCGCGCCCCATGTTCAGCCGTTCGAAATTGAACTCGTCGGTCTCCACCTCGGCGCCGTCGACAATCTCGAACCCCATACCAAAGAAGATGCGCTCGATCTCCTCCAGCGTGCGGGTAAGGATATGCTGCCGGCCCAGCGATATCCGCCGGCCGGGCAGGGTGACGTCGATGGCTTCCGCGGCCAGGCGAGTCCCAGCCGCCACCCCCTGCAGTTCCTCTTCACGCCGGGTAACCGCTGTCTCGAGGCGGTCCCTGAGTTCGTTCAGCCGGCGGCCGGCCTCCGGCCAGGTAGGCCCGGCGCGCCTCTTTCAGGGCATCGAGGGATGCGGCATCGAGGACCGCCCGCTCGGCTTCGCGCGCAATCTTGTCGAGGTCTTTGAGTTTCGGTGTCGTCATGGCAGACAACGCAGTCCGTCATCGCGAGCCCCGAAGGGGCGTGGCGATCTCCTAACCTGCGCGATTGCTTCGGGGCTGCGCCCCACGCAATGACAGAACAGCTTCTCCCCCCAAACAAAATGGCCGCCCCGTCCCAGGACGAAAGCGGCGCTTCCGTGGTACCACCCTGCTTCCGGCCCCAACAGAAGTTGGAAAGTTGGAGAGTCGAAGAGTTGGATCCAACTGTTCAACTCCGCCGTTTGGGCCGGCGCTTGATCCCCAGTCACGGTAGGGCCGGACCGCCTACTGACGCTTCAGCGGTCAGCTCAGGAGTGAACTTCTCCCGTCACCCCCAGGGAGGCTCACCAGCCTGCGACCTCCCCTCTCTGCGAGGACCGGACGGGATACTCTCTCCGTCATTGCCGCGTGATTCAGTTCAGTGAGATGGACGACAGCAAGACTGGTCCGATCGAGGCGAACCGCCGGTATGCGAGGTAGGCCCAGATGGACCCGGTGGACTGGAACAGGCGCCAAAAGATATCAGGTGTCAACGGTTGCACCACACTACACCCCTCCAGCCACGTTTCGTGCATGATTCTCCCGAAGTATAGCACAAAATCAATATTGCGGATTGTGGATTGCCAATTGCAGATTGAAAGGCTCGATCATTCTATGTTGATCTTTTTCGCCAGGCGCGCCTCACTTCGTAGAGTAGCAACCCGGCCGCAACGGCGACGTTAAGCGATTCAGCGCGCCCATACAATGGAATCCGGACCGTAGCCTGTGCGACGTTCCGCCACGCCGGATCGGGCCCTTCGCCTTCATTGCCGAGCACCAGGGCGACCGGGGCTCGATAGTCGGCATCCTCGTAGTCGATCGCTCCTGCCTGATCTGCGACAAGGATATGGACATCGCGCCGCCGCAGCAGTGCGATGGCTTCCTCTCCTGTGGCACTGACGACGGGAAGGTGGAAGAGCGACCCCATCGTGGCCCGGACGGCCTTGGGATTGTGCGGATCCACCGTACCACGCGTGGCCAGGACGGCCGTCGCTCCGGCCGCATCCGCGATGCGGATGATCGTGCCGAGATTCCCCGGATCCTGGATCCGGTCGGCCACCACCAGGAACAGCTCGGGGACGTTGAGTAGGTCGGATAGTGCCGCACGCGGTCGCTCCACGACCGCGACCACACCCTGGGATGTCTCTACCTGGCTGCAGGCGGCCACGACGTGAGGGGCAGCCGTCACCAGCCGCACGCCCTGCCGGCGCGCGCGCTCGAGCACGGCCTCTCCCCGCGGTCCGGCAACGGCCAGCGGATCGTAGAGTAGCAACTCCACCGGCACTCCGGCCTCCAAGACTTCTTCAATCATCCGTGCCCCCTCCACCACCATGCGGCCCTCCGCCTCGCGGGCGTCACGCTCCGCAAGGGCGCGGATGCGCTTCACAAGGGGGTTTTTTGTGCTGGTGATTTGAACGGCTTTGGGCATGGGGCGTGAGACCGAAAACGGCGGGACCGGGGACCAAAGAACTTCAGCCAACACTCAAGTCTGGTCCCTGGTCCCAGGTCCCTGGTCCCGTAGTTTCGTGCTAGAGAGACGACTCCAACTTCGCCAAGGCCTGCTTCTCGCCGAAGACCACCAACACGTCGCCGGACCGGAGTTCGGTCTCCCCGCCCGGCACGACGACGATCTGACTGTCCCGCTTCAACAGCAGGATACTCACCCCATAGCGAGACCGCAGATCAAGATCGCCGAGGCTCTTTCCGTTGACCCGCGGGCCGACGCTGACCTCTTCCACCAGCAGGTTCGGCGAGAGCTCCAGCAGGTCGACGACATGGCCGCTGGCCAGACTGCGGGCGACCCGGATGGCCATGTCACGCTCCGGACGGATTACCAGGTCGGCGCCGACTTTCTCCAGGACTCGGGCCTGAAGTTCGCCCGACGCCTTGCTCACGACCTTCCGGCAGCCCATTTCCTTTAGGAGCAGGGTCGTCAGGATGCTCTCCTGCACGCCGGCACCGATGGCCACGACGACCGCGTCGAAATTCGTGATCCCCACGGCGCGCAGCGCCTCAGGATCTGTCGAGTCCAGCTGCACCGAATGCGTGGAAGAGTCTTGAACGCTGCGCAGCGAGTCCTCGTCCCTATCGATCGCCAGTACGTGATGCCCCATTTCGTACAGTGTGCGCACCACGGCACTGCCGAACCGCCCGATCCCGATCACAGCAAAGTCCATGCGTGTCGCCTCCACATGCTCACATTCTATCCAATGTACAAGCGTTCCTCAGGAAGGCGGTAATCCGCCGGCCGCTGCCGCCGCGCCAATGCGAATGCCATGGTGAGCAGGCCGACGCGGCCGGTGAAAATCGAGGCCATCACCACAATACGTCCCGCCGCCCCGAGCCCCGGCGTGATGCCGGTGGTGAGCCCGACGGTACCGAATCCCGACGCAATCTCAAACAGCGCGGCAATGAACTTCACACCTTCAAGCAAGGACAGGACCGTCGCCATCGTCACCACGAAGGCCACCGACAACAAGGCGATGGTCACCGCTTTGTACACGACGATCGGGGGCAGGCGCCGCCGGAACAGTTCGGGATCGGGCCGGCCCCGCAGCATCGACAGGATCACGGCCATCGGAGCGACGAAGGTCGTGGTCTTGATGCCGCCGCCGGTACCGCCCGGCGAGGCGCCGATGAACATCAGCGCGATGATCAGCATCAGCGTGGGCTCGCGCAGGTTGCCCATCTCGATGGTGTTAAACCCAGCCGTGCGGGGGGTGACACTCTGGAAGAACGCCGCCAGCAGGCGGCCGCCCCAGGGCATCGCGCCCAGCGTGGCCGTGTTGGATGATTCCAGCAGTAGAATGAGGGCGGTTCCCAAGACGATTAGAACGGCTGTCGTGGTGAGCACGACCCGGACGTGCAGGCTGTACCGCCGGGGTCGAAGCAGGTCGGCAAGCACCGTGAAGCCCAGCCCGCCGCTGATGAGCAGCCCGGCCACGGTCAGATTGACCGTCGGGTCTGTCACATACCGGGTGAGGCTGCGAAAGTCGCCCATCAGGTCAAACCCGGCGTTGTTGAACGCCGAGATGCTGTGAAACACGCCGTAGTACACCCCCCGCGTCAGGCCGAATTCGGGAATCCATCGCGACGCCAGGATCAGCGCCCCGACCGTCTCGATCCCCAGTGTGAGGAGCACGACGTTGCGAGTAAAGCGCACGATCCCCCCGACGGTGTAGAGGTTGTGCGCCTCTTGCAGGACGAGCCGATCCCGCAGCCCGATGCGCCGTCCGATGATCATCGCCATCAGCGTGGCCACGGTCATATACCCAAGCCCACCGAGTTGAATGAGGAGCATGATCACGAGCTGACCAAACAGGGAGTAATACGTCGCGGTGTCGACGACGACGAGCCCGGTCACACACGTGGCCGAGGTGGCCGTGAACAACGCGATGAGGAGCGGGACCGGCCGGCCCGCCGCCGAGGCGACCGGGAGCGAGAGCAGGAACGTCCCAGCAAGGATGATCGTCGCAAACCCGAGGACGATGGTCTGCGCGGGGTTGAGCTCGAGCCGGGCGAGTGCTGACCGTTTCGGGAGGACCAGCACCCTGGACATCGCGTTATTGCCTTACGACTTCAGCCCTTCCTTGGCTTTGGCAACCAGTTCGGCGAATGCGGCGCTGTCTCGCACCGCCAGATCCGCCAGCACTTTGCGGTTCACGCTCACCCCGGCCTTGTGAAGTCCACTGATCAGCCGGCTGTACGAGACCCCGTTGGTGCGGGCCGCGGCGTTGATCCGCGCGATCCACAACCGCCGGAAATCCCGTTTCCGGTTGCGCCGGTCGCGATAGGCTGCGGCCAGCGCCCGGACGACGAACTGGTTGGCCAGCTTGAACCAGCGGCTCTTGGCCCCGTAAAATCCCTTCGCCAGCTTCAGAATCTTCTTGTGCCGGCGGCGTACCGTCACGCCGCGTTTCACCCGTGCCATACCTCACCTCAACACGACATTGCGGATGGCGGATTGCCAATTGCGGATTGAACCGCCGCCCATCAATTCGCAATCCGCAATCCGAGATTCGCAATCTAAATCCGCAATGGCTTCTTATCTGTACGGCAATAGCGCTTCGATCTTCCGGCGGTAGTCTGCGTGGACGACCACCTCGCGTTTCAGCGAGCGCCGCCGCCGAGGCGATTTCACGACTTTGAAGTGCCCTGCCATTTGCCGGCCGCGGATCAGCTTCCCACGCGCCGTGACCGTGATGCGCTTCGCGGTACCCTGGTGCGTCTTGGTCTTTCCCATCGCCGGACTCCGCCTTCACCCTTTCTTGGGTGTCAGGATCATGATCATGTTACGCCCCTCCATCAGGGGCGGCCGCTCCACCAATCCCACATCGGTTACGATATCCGCCAGCCGCTTCAGCAGCTGCTCTCCCGCCCTCGGATAGGCCATCTCTCGACCGCGGAACCACACCGACGCGCGAACCTTGTTGCCGTCCTTCAGAAATTCGTAGACGTGGCGGGCTTTGACCTGGAAATCGTGCTCCCCGATCTTCGGGCTCAACCGCATCCCCTTGATGTCGCTGGCGCGGCGATGGCTACCCCGCCCCTTCTTCTGCTGCTCGTACTTGTACTTGCCGTAGTCAATGATCCGGCACACCGGCGGCACCGAGGTCGGGGCCACCTCGACGAGGTCGAGCTCGGCCTCCGCCGCTTTCACCAGCGCGTCACGGACGCCCATGATCCCCAGTTGCTCGCCGTTGGGTCCGATGACCCGAACCTCGCGTGCGCGGATCTTTTCGTTTACGCGTGGCTCGCGTTCGATGCTCCTGTCCCTCCCGCCGCTATCCCGGCTGCCGTCGTATCCGCATGTCGATGCGTGTCATAGCGAGAAAAAATAACGGGAATGGCCACAGCCATCCCCGGCAGAGTCTCCTAGCCCCTCCCTGCGGACCGGCGCGATTTGCTGCATCGGCCGGTGAGAAGCAGATGGCTTCTACTTGGGTCGATCACGACGGTCGCAGTATAGCATAGGCCCTCTGACCACGCAACACGAGTCAGCGACCGGCCTCGCTCATGTCTCCTTGAGGATTTCGAGCGTCGCCTGCAGTGTCTTGATGCGCAACTTGCGGTCGCCGACCAGTCCTTCCTTGTCGGCCGCTTCAGCAAACCGTTCCAGGATGGCCCGATCGTCGAGATCGCCCTCGATCGGCTCCACATCCCCGAGCATCAGCGCCAAATCACGCTCGTACCGATCGATCGTGCGGCGGATGTGACCGATGGAACGGAAGGGACGGGCGGCGACGTTCCAGGAGCGCCCCTCGCGCACCCTCCCGCCCCGCAGCCGCGCCATCCGCACCAGCGTCCCCATCGGACTGCTGTGACATTCGACGGTGTCCATGAGTGAACGGATGAGATGCATTCCCCGGCCGACCCCCGCCTCAGGCCGGTAGGAGTGGTCGAGGATGGCGATATCAAAACCCTCTCCATCGTCTTCCACCTCGATGGTGATCCCGTGGGGCTGGACGGCGTACCGCAGCGTGATCCATGGCGTATTGGCGTGGAGAATCACGTTCGTGTACGCTTCAGACATCGCCACGCCCACGTCAAACGCCTGGGCCTCCGTGAACCCGGCCGCAAGCGCAGTCACCCGAAGCAGCGCGCGGGCCAGACCGACGTAGCGCGGCTGGGCCGGTAACAGGTGTTCCTCGAACCAGGTGCCATCCGCGCCGGTGCGCCGCCTGGGCTGGGGTCTCCGCGGCACTGCAGACCTACTCAATCAGCACCTCTAGCAAGACGGATGACACTCGCCTCCCCTCACCGGGCGTTAGTTCCGCCTCTTGCGCGGAAACCCTTTGCAGGACCGTTGGAACGTTGAACGTTCCAAGGTTTCAACGCGGCTGCGCGAACGCAGTTGCGGTTCGTCGAATCGCCTCAAGGGCCGTGTCGATGTCATGAGCGGTGATGTGCCGGTGGGTAACCATCCGGATCGTGGAGGCACCGGTGGGAAGTGTCAAGACGCCTTCCTGCTTCAGGCGGTCGGTAAACTCCGGCGCGGTCAGGCGCGCATTGACCGCGACAAGGACGATGTTCGTGCGTACGCGGGAGAGATCGACCGACAGCGGGGCGGTGCGTGAGATGCCTTCAGCCAGCCGCCTGGCATTGGCGTGGTCCGTGGCCAGGCGGTCGACCATCGTGCGCAACGCAACGATCCCGGCCGCAGCGATTACCCCGGCCTGCCGCATCCCGCCGCCGACCATCTTGCGAAAACGGCGTGCCCGTTCGATGAAGTCGGCCTTCCCCAGCAGGACCGACCCGACGGGCGCCGACAGGCCCTTGCTGACGCAGAACATGACCGAGTCTGCGTAGCGCACCAGTTGTCCGGCAGGGACGCCGACGGCGACCGCAGCGTTGAAGATACGGGCGCCGTCCACATGAACCGCCAAGCCCAACTCATGCGCCGTTAGGCCGACGGCATCCATCTCCTGCGGGCCGAAGGGCATGCCGCCGGCGCGGTTGTGGGTATTCTCCAGGCACAACAGCCTCGGGATGGGGAAGTGCACGTTGGGCGGCCGGACAGCCTCGCGGACCTGGTCGGGGGCGATGTAGCCGAAGCGGCCCGGAATCGGTCGGGGGATCACCCCGGCGACCGCCGAGATCGACCCAACTTCGTAGTAGTAGGTGTGGGCCTCGGCTTCGACCAGCACCTCATCGCCTTTCTGCGTATGGGTCATCACCGCAACGAGGTTGGCCATCGTCCCACTGGGCACGAACAGTCCGCGCTCCTTGCCCAGCATCTCTGCGGCAAGAGCCTCAAGTTCGCGTACCGTCGGATCCTCGCCCAACACGTCGTCACCCACCATGGCGCGGGCCATCGCCTCGCGCATCTCCTCGGTCGGCTGGGTGACCGTGTCGCTGCGCAGATCGATGATGGTCATGCAACACCCCAATTGCGGAATGGTGGTGAAATCCACGATCCACACTTCACAATTCACCATTTTGTTTTCATCCCACCCGGGCGTGCGCAAGCGCAGTGGCGCATGGACAGTCGCGCGTCGCAGGAACGGCCGTCACCAATCGCAGGACCAGTTCTCGCAGCCGCGCCGTATTTTCCCGGAACCGCAGCAGCACCTCTTGCGCCGTGACCGGGCGGGCCTGGGTGTCACCCTCCACGCCCACATCGTAATCGGTGATCAACGAGATGTTCACGTAGCAGAGCTCGAGCTCTCGGGCCAGGGCACACTCAGGGTACTGGGTCATGTTGATCACCTCCCACCCCTGCGAGCGAAACCACCGGCTTTCCGACCGCGTGGAAAAACGCGGCCCCTGGATGACCACAACGGTCCCACCGTCATGCACCGGCCAGTCCATCTGGCGGGCCGTGTGCACGGCGACCTTCCGGAGCGTCGGACAAAATGGATCAGCCATGGAGACGTGCGTGACCACCGGGCCGTCGTAAAATGTGTCCTTTCGCCCGGAGGTGCGGTCGACGTACTGGTCACAGATCACGAGGTCGCCCGGCCGGATCTTCGGCTGCAGGCTGCCGACCGCACACGGTCCCACCACCCGGGTCACACCCAGCGACTTCAAGGCATAGATATTCGCCCGATAGTTGATCGCGTGCGGCGGCAGGACATGCTGCCGGCCGTGCCGGGGCAGGAACGCCACCTGCCGCCCGGCTACCTCCCCTACAGTCACAACATCGCTGGGCGGCCCGTACGGTGTTTCCACCCGCAATTCCCGCGCTTCTTCCAGCAGTTCGTAAAAGCCCGAACCTCCGATGACGCCGATCTCAGCCTCTGCCATTCGATCTCCCACGCTAGGTTGTACGTAGGCGAGCGGTTAGAAAAGTTCTTCGCCGTGGGGAACGCTCCTTGTGGTGCTGGCAGTCGGGCGGTCGAGCAGTCAGGCAGTCGCCGGATCCCGCGGCTGCCGGCTGTCAGGGTGGAAACGTGGTGATGCGAATGGGAAGGGAGAGTTAAGGATTGAACCGTGAGACTCCATCATGTCAAAGAGTTTTGAAAGGAGATTGCTTCGGCGCTTCGCGCCTCGCAATGACAACCCAGCGGGTCGCGTTGGGACATCAATTGACCGCTTGACTGCTCGACCGCCCGACCGCTCGACCGCCCGACCGCCCGACCGCTCGACCGCGCGACCGCTCGACCGCCCGACCGCGCGACCGCCCGACCGCGCGACCGCCCGACCGCGTCAGTAGGCCGTTTCAAAGAGCGCGACGATATCCTGATAGGCCGTCGCCCGTGGGTTGACCAGAATGTTGCCGCTCTTCATGGCATCCTCGGCCATGCGCGGGATGCCCTCACGGGTGACGCCCACATCGCGCAACCGCTCGGGAATACCGACATCATGCGAGAGCCGCCGTACCGCCTCGACCGCGGCCTCCGCAGCCTCGCGGGAAGGAAGCCCGGCAACGCGCTCTCCCATCGCCTGGGCCACCTGGGGATAGGTGTCAAAGCAGGCAATCAGGTTCCAGGCCATCACATACGGCAGGAGGATGGCATTGGCGACGCCGTGCGGGACGTCAAAGTGGGCGCCCAGCGGATGGGACATGGCATGCACGTTGCCCAGCCGTGTGCGGGTGAATGCCAGCGCCGCCATGGTCGACGCGAGCAACATCGTCGTCCGGGCTCCCGCGTCCTTCCCATTCGCATAGGCAGTGCGCAGGGAGCGGCCGATGAGTCGCATCGCTTCCTGCGCCAGGGCCTTGGCAATGGGGTTGTGCACCGTGTTCACATAACATTCGATCGCGTGGGTGAGCGCGTCCATCCCTGTCGCCGCGGTCAAAGGCTGCGGCATCGAGAGCGTCAACTCCGGATCACACAAGCCCACCTGAGGGACAATGTGTGGGCTGCCGACGGTCATCTTGAATTTCCGCTGCCGGTCGGTGATCACGGAGAAGATGGTGACCTCGCTCCCTGTACCCGCGGTCGTGGGAATCGCCACGACCGGGACGCCCGGGCCGGGGACCTTTCCGACGCCCTCGTAGTCGAGCGCCGTCCCGCCGTGCGCGGCCAGCACGGCGACGACCTTGCCAACATCCATCGCGCTGCCGCCGCCCACCGCGACGACAAACGCCGCGCGGGATCGCCGGAACATGTCGTGGGCCGCGTGGACCGTCTCAACGCTCGGGTTCGGTTCGACCTGCGTGAATGCATCCCCGGTCACACCGGCGTCCTTCAATAGCGATGCGACGCGGTCGAGGATACCGGCCTTGACGATGCCCGGATCGGACACGATCAGGACGCGGGTGCCCATGCCGGCCACGAGCTCGGGCAGCCTGGCCAGTGCACCGACTCCAAACGTCAGCCGTGCCGGCGCTTCGAATGTGAAGATGTCAGGCCCAGTCACACGCGCGCCCTCCTATGGGGAAATTATGCTCATGCGTCGCGTTCCCGCGCTCCGCCCCGAGCCGGTGGACCCGGCGTGGGGGTTCCCGCGCTCCGCCCCGAGTCGGCGCCGCCGACGTGGGGGTTCCCGCGCTCACGTCTGTCTTCCTTCTGCGCCGCCTTCAGTCTCGCGATGTATAACCGGGCCGCCTGCTCCATAGATTCCGAAGCCGCGGCGTCCGGCTCGACGAACTTCCAGCGGTCGGCCTCAGCGTACTGACGCTCCTCCTCAATCTCCTGCGCGGTGGGAGGTTTGCCGGCCCGCGACCGGATCGCTCCGAGCAGCATTCCCAGCTGGTGGGCGATCGCCGGCATCCGCCGCACCGAAATTTCGACAACAAACAACCCCAGCGCAGTGCCGGCAAACAGCGGCCAGGAGTTCGCCGCCGAACGGGTCGTTCGCACTGGGACCACCGCCGCCGCCGGGTCATCCAGGAGTCGTCCGCCGGTGGTTTCGGCGATGTGTGCCAGCAGCGCACGGTTGACCGTGAGATCCCGCAGTTCCGGAGAGTACGGCACCACGAATCCTGCGGTCCGGACCCGCACGCGGCCGGCCGTGTCTCGGGCGGTTACCGCCAGCGCGTATGCGCCCGGCGCCGTCAGTTGCGCGCGCGCTTCATATCGGCCGGGCGCGGTCTGGACGAGCGGGATCTGCGTGCTGACTGGACCGCTGATACCAGCCTGGACGTCCAGTCCATCCAACGGAGTTCCGTCCGCAGTCACCGCGTCGGCAATCACCGTGGCGGCATCACCCTGGTGGTCCACGGCCACCTGGAGATCGTCCGTCTCGCCGCGGCTGGCCCAGCGGACCAGACGGGACCAAAAGCGGCCGGCATCCGTCCATGTCATCCACTCGGCAGCCCAGCGAGCCGTAGCATCGGACGTGAACGCCACGGCTCGACCGATGCCAAACTGCCACGTGGCCAGCACCGGATCATCCTGCGTAGACACCAGGTGCACCGCAGACGCCGGCTTGGGTGCCGTGGCGACATACCCGCGCAGCGCCGGTAGCGCGAAATCATCGACCAGGCCGGCACGGACCGTTTGGGGGGTGAATCGCTCCTCGACGAGGTAGGCGCGCGACGCGATCAGCGCCTCCGCGGTGAGAATCTGGGGAATCGTGTACAAGTCCCGCGTCGCATAGGATCGCCCCCCTCCCCAGCGGGCCACGTGCTGCATCAACTCGAGGTCCGCATCGGCGCCGATGGCGACTGCCGATGTGGTGATCTTGTCCGCCGCCATTCGCCGGAGGAGGGTTTGAAAGTCCCCGGGGTCCGTCTGGCCGTCGGAGAGCACGATCACGTGGCGCACCTTCGCCGGGGAGCGCCGCAGGTAGTCAAACGCCAGGCGGATCGCCGGGTACATGTTGGTGCCGCCCCCCGCCTGCATGCGCGACACCTGCTCCATGACCCGGTCCCGGTTGCGCGCCTCGGTGGGCACCGCCAACCAGCGGGCCTCCTGGTCGAACGAAATGACGCCGAGGAGATCGCGCTCTCCGAGCAGGTCGATCACCGACTGCGCCGTCTCCTTGGCGAGTTCGACCTTCGCGATCTGGGTGCCGAATGCGCCCATGCTGCCGGACGTATCGATGATGAGGATGATCGCCATCGACGGAATCGCGAGACGGTGTCGCACGTCCATCGAGACCGGCAGCACCTCCTCCAATGGCGTCCCGGCGTAGCCGCCCACGCCGTAGCTATTCGGCCCGCCGACGGCGATCAATCCTCCGCCCAGGCGTCCTACGTAGTCACGCAGCGCTGCGGTCTGCGCCGGGGAAAGCCGGATCGCCGGCACGTCGTCGAGAATAACCGCGGCGGTTTCGCGCAATCCCGCGGCGGTCACCGGCAGCGCCTCTGGTGGCAGGTTGCGCACGCGCACTCCCTGCGC
Organism: Candidatus Segetimicrobium genomatis; assembly: GCA_005888595.1. Taxonomy (GTDB): domain Bacteria; phylum Sysuimicrobiota; class Sysuimicrobiia; order Sysuimicrobiales; family Kaftiobacteriaceae; genus Telluricultor. The sequence continues at coordinate 2,108 of VBAL01000066.1, read as the reverse complement.
GGTCAGCAAGCGCGCCAGGACCCCCGGCTGGCGTGCCACGTACCATACCACGGGCTTCCCCCGCACCATGACCGTAGCCTCGGCCCGGTTGTTCGCGTCGGTGCCGTCAGGATCGGCGGTAATGGAACCCTCGTAGGACAGCAGGCCCTCACGACGGGCGACCTGGGGCACGGTAACGATCGTCCTACCCGGAGGTACTTCGATCGTGCGCCGGTCCACGATCGTGTTGCCCGCGGTGATCGTCAGCCGGACTGAAGCAGCTGTTGTCGCCACCACCGCCACCTTAACCGCAAACTGCTCGCCGGCCACAACCTCCTGTGGCGCCTCGACGTCGTCGACCAGCACCTCGGCCGCCCCGCCCGCCGCCAGGGGAACCGCTGAAACCTCGACACCGTCGCTGCGGGCGAGCGCGAGGGCGTCGGCGAGGCCGCCGCGGTTGTCGTTGCCGTCGGTCAAGAGGACGATGCGCCTCGCTCCGTCCTCAGGCAGCGCGGCCAGCCCAGCCCGGATCGCCTGCCCGAGGTCCGTGGCCGTGGCAACCGGCTGCGTCGCGAATGCCAGTCGCGGTTGTGGATTCGGCAACTCCTCTGTGATTGCGCTGGCGCCGAATGTGACCAGCCCGACGCGGTCTCCCGGCCGTCGATGCCGTGCGGCCGAGCGCACGAACTCCTGCGCCGCCTGTCTCTGCTCAGCGGGAACGCTGTCTGACAGGTCGACGGCAAACACCACGGTCAGATCCCCGCCTCGCGTCGAGAGGTACGGGGAGGCAAGCGCGGTGATAACGAGGGTCACGACGAGCAGCCGCAACGCGAGGGCGCCTCGTGGCGCTACCCGGCGGCGCGCCAGCACCACAACCACCGGGAGGAGGACGAGGAGGAACAACGCCGCGGGCGTGCCCACCCCAACCGCGTTCACCGACGCACCGCCGAGGGTCCGGCACCAAGCCGAGACACCGATGGCCTGGACCGAGGTGACCCGCGGAATCCCGTGACGTCGGCCCCCGGCAGTCCGCGCAGCCACAGCGCCCACTCCACCAGCAGGAGCATGAGCGCAAGCGCAAGCAGGACCCGCGCGAGTTCGAGCGGGCGCTGCACCCATCGAGACGGCGTGGAGGAAGCGCTCTCGGCCTCGAGCCGGATCGGCGCAATCTCAGACTCCGATGGGGCGGGGTTCACCGCGATGCGTCGGGTGTGACCATCGAATTGCAATGTAAACATGCCGGCATGCTCCAGCGCCGGAACCACAAACTGGCCATCGCGCGCCCGCAGCGCTGTCGACTGTCCATCTGGACCGGTCAGGATCGCCTCGGGGTGCGACCCCGCCGGGACGATCAGGGCGTCGCCGGCCTCGTACGCGTCACCGGCGCCCCCTAACCATGACAGGGCATTGTGTAGGAGAATCGGAAACGCGATCTGCAGAGGCAGATCGGATTCTTGGAGGCCAAATCCTAGCACGACGGCCCGGATGCCCGCCGAGTCGTAGGCCCAGATCAGCGGAACCTCGCCCTCGGCCAGCACTTCCCCACCCCGCGGCCGCAACGCCAGCGCCGATGCAATCGTCAGGTTGTGCAGGTCGACATACCGCATCACGGGATGAGTGCGCGACCAGCGCAGTACCTGCGGGGCCCGCACCGCGCCGTCCACGGCGAGCGGCAGGTTGAGTGCCGTGGTGCCTACGAGCAGGTAATTGCCCGGCGGCAGGTCGACCGGCGGGGAATCGTCTGCGCGCCCGGCGCCGCAGCCGGCAGAACGGACGCTCCGATCGCCCGCAGGGCTTCGATCAGCGCACGGTCTTGCTCTCCGACGATCAGGGCACGCACCGGGGGAGCCCCGAGGACCGCGTAGCCGGTGTCGTCGATCGCGAGCGAATCGTGCGGGGTGATGTGTGCCCGCAGGATACCCTCGCCTGCGACGCGGACCGGCACGCCGACGGTCGCGCCTGCAGGCACCTGTACAGTGCGTTCGAGCACCAGCCGGTCGTCCAGCGACACAGTCAGCGGGACCCGTTCGGTTAGCCGGCCCGCGTTGTGCACCTGCACGACGGTCACGTAGCCGCCGGGCGTGCGGTCCCCCCGCACTCCGGCGATGCCGATGTTCCGCCCCGTCTCT
>VBAL01000174.1 GCA_005888595.1 Candidatus Segetimicrobium genomatis | reverse complement strand
TAGCAAGTCGAGGTGCCCGTCGACGGGGAAGCCTCGCACCCGCTGACCCTGGAGAGATAGACCACCGCGATCGCGGCCGCGACCACCACGATCGTGCCGGTGACGAACCAATCTCGTCTCACGACACCGCTCCCCCGGAGGAAAATGGGACGCGGGGGCAATTAAACCTTCCCCCGAGGCACGGCAGCCCTGTCTGGCTTCCGGCCACTACCTGCTGCCCCTCCTCCGTTCTTCGACCGCCGTAGACAGGACCGACGGGAGCAACGAGCCATTAAATGGCAGAACCCCGATACCCCCTTGGAGAGGGAGGCGGGACGCTTGTCAGTGTTAGCAATGGATTTTGTCTATGGGGGGTCGGGTTTTCCCGGTGCGTACAGAACGCGGACGCCGGGAGGGATGAGCTGCCAAATCAGGGGCACGCGAGGGCAAGATGCCCGGCCGAACCTTGGGTGAGGAGATGACGAAGATCCTACGGTTCACGTCCGCGCCGGTCGCGGTGCTGTTGGTTCTCCTCACGGTCATTACCATGGTGAGCGGGGTGACGACCCTGTTTATTCACTATTTTCCGGCGGTACCACCGACCTCGACGATGACGACAGCCTGTGGTGCTGAGTATCTAAGCCCAAACCCGACTACCGTGCAGGAGGGCTCAAGTGGCCAAATTTCGTTCCGATGTTCCGACGCCAATCCTGCATTCACGATTAGTGGCGGGGTTTTCTCCGCGATGCCGGATTTCTCCTATTATGGGTCGTTCCCAGCCCCATATTCAACGCTCTGGATTTACCAGTCGGACGGCGCCGTGACCACGGGGGCATGCGCTGACCGAACCGCGGCGCGGCAGCTCGAAAGCAGAACGATCGAAGTCGATATGGCACCCTTCAACTACAACTACTGCGCCGAGTACGCGAACGTTGGTAGCGGCGGTTTGCCAGCATTCACTGTGTACTGGTTCACCGTGCCGGGTAACGTCCTGTTCTACCACCTCGCTCCGGCGGTACCAACGCCCGCGACGATGACGTCAACCTGCGCTAACAGCTCCCTAATCGCGAACCCAAGCGCCGTGGATCCGGGCTCAACCGGGCAAATTTCCTTCCAGTGTTCCGACACCACTCCGGCGTTCACTATCAGCGGCGGGACCTTCTCAGCCATCCCCTACTTCGATGGCTCTGGGTTCGCAGCCCCGTACACCACGTTGTGGATCTACCAATCGGATGGCGGCACGACGACCGGAGGTTGCACTGGCCGAACCGGGGCGCGGCAACTAACAAGCGGCGTGACCGCCGCCGACATAGCACCCCTCAACTACAGCTACTGCGCCGAGTACGCGAACGTTGGGGGCGGTGGTTTGCCAGCGTTCTACGTGTACTGGACCACAACCTAGGTTTCACAAACATTCATGAAGCCGTCCCGGGAAGCCGCTCAGCTTGAGGTACACGGGGGTAAGACGAGACGTGTCGGGCCGGAAAGCACGAACAGTCGACCTAGGACATGCGGTGAGGAGAGGATGCGGCCAGAAACGGTCTGGGTGAACACCGGTTTGAACAAGGACCAAAGACTCCTTCGGGGCTCGGCGAGACAACCCCCACCGGTGGGCGGGTGCAGGCCATCGAACGGCTCAATGCAATGCGCTTTTCCAGGCCCATTGAAGGACGGTTCGGTTCCGACGGGGGTGGCGCGCCAGTGAGGAATGTCTCGAGATCGCTTTGCGCTCGCCGCCCTACGAAGAGAGCCAGACCAGGCGTCGTCCTCGGCGTTGCGTCCATTCTCTTTTTGGTCCTCGTCTTGTTCTTCCCAGAAGGAATCCTGGGAGCGCGCCCGCCCCACGGCACGTTGACAAGCGTCTGTGAAAACGCCAATCTCAAGAGCGATCCCGCGTCCGTGGACCCAGGCTCAAGCGGAGAGGTCGGCTTTGCATGTGCCTTCACCCCTTCTTTCGTCCCCGCATTTACGGTGGGCGGCCTGCCACCGGGCCACTTCGTCAAGGCTCAAGCGACGGTGAACGGGTTCCTCGCCCCCTATGCGTCTCTCTGGATCTACGATGCCCGCGACGACACGCCGGGGCCCTGCGCCAACCGTGGCGGCCACCTGCAAATCCCCAGTGGAAAGACGTTGAAGATTCTGACGGGAGACTGGAATTATTGCGCCGAGTTCCTGAATGTCGGGCAGGCAGGCTTGCCAACCTTTTCCGTGAGCTGGACTGTCAGCTGAATTCATCGGACTTCAGCGACGGAATCCTCACCTCGTACGCGGTGCGCGTTTCGTGTGACTCTCGCGTTCATTCCCCTTCGACGGGTCGACGAGGAAGCCGGCCTCTCGAAGGACGTCCATGCCGACGATCATGTGATACCGCATGTCCTTACGGTCGGTCACCGCAACCGCCACGTCGAACTCCCGGCCCGCAATGAGAATCTTGGCGTCGACCACGTCCCGCTCTTCCGGCTCGTCGGCGGCCGCCGCACGCACCCGCACCCGGTCGAAGACCGGCCCGAGCCCGGCCCGGAGGGCCAGGTCGGTGTCAAGGCTCGTCCTCGCGGCCCCGGTGTCGACTCGGGCGAGCACCCGGATATCGCCCTTGCTTCCGCGGATCACGACCTCTTCCACGACGCCAATCGCGGTCCGATCGCCCTTCGCCGGCTGACGCGCGACCACCGGGTGCACCCTTTCCGTCTCCCTTCCCGGGTCGATATACGAGCGCCGATATAGCATTAACCGCGTCATTCTCGGACGCGACACGTTTTTCTCCCGCGACCTGCATCGCGGCCTCCAACGAGCGCGGGTGGCCCAGGTTGAAGATCGGCGTCATTTCGAAGAAGCAAGCGTACTGGTCGACGCAGGCGATCCTGAAGTCAATTCGCAAGCACGGCCACCAGGGCACGTTCGTGAAGACGGACGAGGTGCGCCTCGTCGTCGCGGGGACGGATGACGCCATCTACAACGGCAACTCGCTGCGCGCGTACGACGTCCTCATCCCCCGCATCGGTCGGTCGATGACGGACTTCGGGAAGATGCTGTTGCGGCAGCTCGAGCTGATGGGCATCCGGACCACGCTCGCGAGCGACGGGCTCATCACGGCGCGGAACAAGTTCCTCGCCCTCCAGTCCCTCCGACAGGCGAACATCCCGATCCCGCGGAGCATCCTCCTCGCCTCGCGGCCGAACTTCGTGGAGGCGGCGCATCTCGTCCGCTATCCGGCAATCCTGAAAATCCTGTCGGGCACGCAGGGGATCGGCGTGATGCGCGTGAAGAGCCTTGAAGAGACCGCGTCGAT
>VBAL01000080.1 GCA_005888595.1 Candidatus Segetimicrobium genomatis | reverse complement strand
CTTGGCCTCCCCCGCTTCGAGGGCGGACAAGTACGAAGCGATGAGCGCGTCGAGCGAGGGACGCGTTAGCGACGGATCGGCGAACTTCGAACGGAGGTCGCGGCTGAGGTACGACAGTTCCCCGAGGCCGCTCGAAACCATGACCACCCGACCGCCGCCCGGGATGAACGGGAGGAGGGCGTCCGTGACGTCGAGCTGGTGGTACACCACATCCTTGCCATCCGGATCGAGCTTCCGGGCCGCTGCGATTCCGGCGCTCTCCTTGCGGCTCGTCAGGATGACGAGGAATCCTTGCGCGTGGAGTTGATTCGACGTCTCGAGCCCCAAACCGCGGTTCGCACCTGTAACCAGGGCGGTTGGGCGATCCGATGCGGCGATGCCCATGGCGTCCCAACCATGGCGGTCGCATTTGTCGTTTTGCTGGACCGAGCGAACCGGCGTCCGCGCGATTCGGCTGCGTCGGCCTCAGCCGCGATAACGGTCCCAAAGCCCTTAAACGAACGCGATTCGACGTCGGCTTTCCGCGGTCCTTCGTTCCGCCCGTGTTCGCATGGACGTCTCCGCCACTCGTGCGCCTCTGTCCGTTCCCTTCGTCCTCTTGGCCGTGTTCGTCCTGCTGCTCGTCTCCGCGGGCCCCGCGAGCGCATCCGGCCCCGACGGCCGGGTTCGGGGTTTCGTGACGGACTCCGTTTCGGGCTTCCCCGTTGTCGGCGCCTCCGTGCGGATCGAGGCATCCGACCTCCCGTGGACGTTCGAAGGAAGCTCAGACGGTTCGGGCTCCTTCCAGTTCGCGGTCCCGGCGCACCGGTACACGCTCAGCGTCTCCAGCCCCGCACATCTCCTGAGCGTCACCGCGATCGCGGTCGGTTCCGGCCAGACCGTGTGGACGAACGTCACGCTGAGTCCGGCGTCGAGCCGTTCCGCCCATCTCCAAGGGTACGTGACCGACAGCGTGACCGCGGCGCCCGTCACCGTTGGTCGGATCGTCGCCGGGCCGTGGGCCGGCAGTTTCTCCAGCTACGAGAACGCCAGTGCCCTGAACGGATCCGGCTACTTTGCGATGGATCTGGTGCCCAGCTCGTACGACGTCCACACCGACGGGGTGATCGGGTACGCGGGGTACGACGACTATCCTGTCTACATCGGGTCCGGCCAAGTGCTGTGGTACAACCTCTCCGTGAATCCCAACCCGGTCAACAGCTGGATTAACGGGACCGTGTACGATCAAGTGACGTCGTCCCCCATCGCGGGTGCGAACATCACGGCGCGCGTCGACGGCCTGCTCTATCTTCCTTCCGTGTCCTCGAACGCGACCGGCCGGTATTCGATGCCCGTCCCGAGCGGGAACGTCGAAATCGCCGCGGATGCGCTCGGGTACGCGCCGAATTCGGCGAGCGTCTACGTGTGGAGCGGCGGCGGCCAATACGCCCTGGACTTCGCCTTGACGCCGTTCTCGAAGACCGTCCGCGGCTACCTGACGGACGGCGTCACCCATGCACCCCTCGCCGGCGTCCTGGTGACGGTCGCCCCGCTCTTCTTCACCGGATACTACGACCAGGCGACGACGAACGCCTCGGGCGGCTACCAGCTCGCGGTCCCCGACGATTACTATGTCGTGTCCGCGCGACAGCCCGGGTACGCGCCCTGGTCGACGTACGTCATCAATTTCCCAGGGTCGACCGCATGGGCGAACGGGACCCTCTGGCCGATCGTCTCGCGCATCTCCGGGTACCTGACCGATGCGGTGGACGGCAGCCCCGTCCCCGGACTCACCGTGAGCGCGATCGATCTCCGCACCTCGTACCAGGCGATGACGACCGCGGACGCATCCGGATTCTTCTCCGTCGCGGTACCGCCGAGCCCCGCGATGTCGGTGTGGGTGTACGGCAACGCCAACTACGCCGGGAACGTGTCTTACGTCGAGACGAGGCCCTACGTGACGACGTGGGCGAACATGACGATCGACCGGCTCTCCGCGGCGATCGTCGCGAACGTGACGAATGCGGTGACCGGGCAACCGATTGCGGGCGTCTCGGTCATCGCGGCGTGGTTCTACGGAAACAGCTTCGGGACGACG
>VBAL01000065.1:42321-42823 GCA_005888595.1 Candidatus Segetimicrobium genomatis | reverse complement strand
CCCCCTTTATTCGGGTGGGCACCCGTCCGGTCCTTTGACTGGACGACGCCGGGCGCGGAGGTCGGGCACGCCGCCCGGTCCCCCGGAGCCATGCTGTTGTTCTGCGGTGCGTCCCGCGGCTGTGCTATAATCTGGAAGTTGCAGCGCAAGTGCGGCTATTTTTGAGTCTGGCTGTGACGGGGACGAGTAGGCCGGCAGCAGCCGGAAGAGAGGCGGGGCCTTAGGTTGAGAGCCCTGCCCGGGTGCCCGGCCGAAGACCACCCCTGAGCCGCAGGTGATCCTCATGCCTGCCGGGTGCGCCCGAGATCGCGCGGCGAGTGCCTCCCGGCGAGGGAGGAAGATGGGTGGAACCGCGGTTGCCTCCGTCCCATGCGGGCGGGGGCGCTTGTATTTCCCCGGGTCCGGAGGCAGGCGGGTGACGGGCGGGAGGGCCGAGATGGCCGAGATGGAACAGGTGGCGGTGAAGTTCGCGGATGGATCGGCGCGCCGGTATACGCGCGGG
>VBAL01000065.1:28077-42269 GCA_005888595.1 Candidatus Segetimicrobium genomatis | reverse complement strand
GGGATCTCGCCGCCCCTCTCGAGCGTGATGCCGTAGTGGAGTGGCTGACGTTTGGGGATCCGGCCGGGCGGGAGATCTACTGGCACAGCACGGCGCACCTGCTCGCGCAGGCCGTGCGGGAGCTGTTCCCGGACGCCAAACTGGCGATCGGCCCTCCGATCGAGGATGGGTTCTACTACGACTTCGACATCGGCCGGCCGTTTACGCCCGAGGATCTGGAGGCGATCGAGGCGCGGATGCGTGAGCTGGCGAAGCGCAACGAGCCGATCGAGCGGATCGCCGTCAGGCGGAACGAGGCGGTTCGGGCGTTCCAGAGCGGCGGGGAAAAATACAAGGCCGAACTGCTCGAGGGGATCCCCGACGATCCGGTGAGCTTCTACCGGCAGGACGGGTTCCAGGACATGTGCCGGGGCCCCCATCTGCCGTCCACCGGCTGGATCAAGGCGGTCAAGCTGCTCAGTACCTCGGGCGCGTACTGGCGGGGGGACGAGCACCGCGAGATGCTTCAGCGTATCTACGGGATCTCGTTTCCCGCCCAGGAAGAGCTCGACGCGTACCTGGCACGTCTGGAAGACGCCAAACGGCGGGATCACCGCAAGCTGGGGCGCGAGCTGCAGCTCTTCGCCTCGGTGGAGGAGGTCGGCCAGGGGCTGCCCCTGTGGCTGCCCCGGGGCGCGACGGTGCGGCGGGTCCTCGAGCGGTACATCATCGACCTGGAAGAGGGGCTCGGCTATGACCACGTGCACACCCCCGATCTGGCGAACACGCAGCTCTATAAGATCAGCGGCCATTGGGATCACTATCGGGAGAACATGTATCCTCCCATGAAGGTCGACAACGAAGAACTGGTCCTGCGCCCGATGAACTGTCCGCACCACATCATGATCTACAAGCAGGAGCAGCACTCGTACCGCGACCTACCGGTTCGCATCGCCGAACTGGGCCGGATGTACCGCTACGAGAAATCCGGGACGCTGAGCGGGCTGCACCGGGTGCGATCTATGACGCTCAACGACGCGCACATCTTCTGCCGGCCTGATCAGGTCAAGCAGGAATTCGCGGCAGTTGTCCGGTTGATTCAGCAGGTCTACCAGGACTTTCGCATCGCCGACTACCGGCTGGATCTCTCCTTGCATGATCCTAAGGACCGGCAGTGCTACCATCAGGACGAGGAGTTGTGGATGACGGCGGAGGGGCTGCTTCACGAGGTCCTGCGCGAACTTGGATTGGCATACAACTCTGTTGTCGGCGGCGCGAACTTCTACGGACCCAAGCTCGACGTCCAGGTGCGGACGGCAACGGGGAAAGAGGAGACCCTCTCTACCGTCCAGCTCGATTTCTTGCTCCCCAAGCGCTTCGAGCTGGAGTTTATCGGGGAGGACGGGAAGGCACATCGTCCGGTGATGATCCACCGGGCCGTCATCAGCACGATGGAGCGGATGATGGCGTTTCTCATCGAGTACTACGCCGGTGACTTCCCTGTGTGGCTGGCGCCGGAGCAGGTGCGTGTGCTGCCGATTGCAGACCGCCACCTCGACTACGCCCGGCAAGTCCGCGATCGCCTGGCGACCGGAGGGGGGCGCGTCGAACTCGATGAGAGCAACGAGCGGATCAGCTATAAGATCCGCCGCGCGCAGATTGAGCACGTCCCCTACATGCTTGTCGTGGGCGACAAAGAGGCGGCCAGCGGCCAGGTGGCCGTCCGCAGCCGCGCGTCGGGTGATCTGGGCCCGATACCCCTGGAGAAATTTGCTGGACGTATCGCGGAAGAAATTGCCGCAAAGAGCTGAACCGCGGTCGCGCGCTCGGGCCGTCGCGCGGTCGCGGTACTACAATAGCCAAACTGAGTCATAGCCGCCCAGTGCCTCTGCACGCATAATCACCCTCACCTATCCGAGTCTTGCATGTAGCCCGTAGACTCGGTAGACCCGGTAGACCCGGTAGACTTTGCAGACCCAGTAGACCCGCGTGGGGAGGCGCCATGCTTCCTCCGATAGTCTGGATCGCTGCCGCATTCGCCGCCGGAATCGCGCTCGGTCGCGGGTCGGTATTGTCCGCGTGGACATGGCTTGCCGTTTCCTCAGCCGCGGCTGCCGCCGGGGTGTGGTGTCTAGACATCCGACGGTCCGCGGTCGCGCCACTGCTGGCGGGTACGCTGGCGGCCGGCGCGCTATGGGCCACGCTGCACGCAGATCCGATTGCCGCCCCCGCGTTGACTGGGACGTTCGGAACGGATGTCACGCTGACCGGCCTAGTCGTAAGATTGCCGCAGGGCGGCGAGGTTCGTGGGCGTGTCGTCATCTCGGTCGATCACATCAACTCCGACGGGCAGTCGGAACGCGCCTACGGGTTAGTCCTTGTCCCAATCCCGGGTACGAGCACGATTCGCTACGGCGACCGCATTGCAGTTTCCGGCCGGCTTGTCCGCCCGCCGCCCGCCGGGAATCCTGGGGAGTTCTCGTATCGCGACTATCTGGTCACGCGCGGAATCGCGGCCACGCTGTACCCGCACGGCCAGGCAGGGGTGCGCAAGATCGGACGCGGCCGGGTCAACCCCGTGCTGGCCGCGGCCGACGTCGTCCGTCGAGGGATGACGTCGTTCCTTCAGACCGCGCTGCCGGGACGCCGCGGCGCGTTGATGACCAGCCTGCTGCTCGGGGACGACGGCGCGATTGGACCGCAGGCCCGGGACGACTTCGCACGGTCGGGTCTGCTCCATGTGCTGGTCGTGTCGGGAGCGCAGGTCGGACTGGTGTTAGGATCGGTCCTATGGCTGGGGCGGGCGCTGCGCATCCCGGCTCTATTTGCGTCCGTTACGGCGGCCGCGATCACTGTATTTTTCGCGCTCATGACGGGCTGGGTACCGTCGGTGGCGCGGGCTGCGATCGTGGCGCTCATCGGACTGGCCGCGCCATTGGTGCGGAGAAGTCAGGATGCGCGCGCGGCGCTGGCTTTCGCGGCCCTGGCGCTGCTCGTTTCGCAGCCTCTGCTCCTCTTTGACGCGGGGTTTCAGCTCTCGTTCGCGGCCACGTGGGGGCTGGTGTATGTCGCGCCCGTTCTGGCGACGCGCCTGTCCGCCCTGCCACGGGCTCTCCGCTCTCTCTTCGCCATGACGGCGGCCGCGCAGATTGCAGTCGTGCCGCTTCTCGCCTACCACTTCCTCCAAATCTCTGTGGCGGGTTTCGTCGCCAATCTCGCCGTAGTTCCGCTGGTCGCGCTCCTCGTGCCCGCCGGCTTCGCTGTTGCGGCCGTGGGGGCCGTGGCTCCCGCCATCGGGACTCCCTTTGCGCCGGTGCTGGGCCCGCCGGCCGATGCGGTGTGGTGGGCCGCAGCCTTTTGTGCCCGCTTGCCGCTCTCTGCTGTACCAGTGGGGCCGCCGCCTCTTCTGGAGATTGCGGCTTTCTACGCCGCCGTCGTCGTGATCGTCGAATCACTGCAGGGTCGCCTGCGTGTCGCGCGACCAGCGATGGCCGCGGTGGTGTCGACCACAGCCGCGCTGGGGCTGTGGATCCAGGTCCTCGCTGCCGCCGCGCCCCCGCAACTCGTCGTCACATTCCTTGATGTCGGACAGGGCGACTCCATCGTGATCCAGGGTCCGTCGGGACGCGCCGTGTTGGTCGACGGGGGCGGGGAGGTGGAGGGACACCTGACCGGGTACGACATTGGGGCACGCCGGGTCGTCCCTGCACTCCGGCGGTTGCGTCTGCGGGGGATCGATGTGTTGCTTCTATCGCATCCACATGAGGACCACGTCGGAGGACTCGTCGCCGTGCTGCAGAACTTCCCCGTGGGTTTGGTGCTTGATAGCGGTTTCGTGCATCCGGCGCCGTCGTACCCACGGTTTCTCCGGTTGGTGGAGGAAAAGCAGGTTCCGTATCGGCTTGCCCGCCGAGGTCAACTCCTGGACCTGGGGGGCGGGGCAGCGGCGGTCCTGCTGAATCCGCGGGAGCCGCTGGTCATTGGTTCCGGTTCGGATGTCCATGCGAACTCCGTGGTGGCTCGGCTGGTGTATGGGACGGCAAGCGTGCTGCTGACAGGAGACATCGAAGCGTTGACCGAGGCCATACTCTTGAGCGAAGGAACAGACCTGCGCAGTACGGTCCTGAAGGTGGCGCATCACGGCAGCGCCACCAGCAGCACGCCGGCGTTCTTGGAGGCTGTCGCCCCGCGCGTGGCCGTCATCTCCGTGGGGGCCATGAATCCGTTCGGGCATCCCCACCATGCTACGCTCGACGCTCTTCACGCCGTGGGTGCAGCAGTGTACCGGACCGACGTCCATGGCGCGGTGACGGTTAGTACCGACGGGACGCAGCTCTGGGTGCGCGCGGTGCGGGATGCGGGCGATCGTTGACCGCATTGAAGACGACGTGGCCGTCGTGATCTTTGAGGACGGTGGGCGCGCGTATCTGCCCGCGGCCCAACTCCCACCGGGCGCCGGAGAAGGGACCGTGGTGCGTGTGACGTGGGCTGTGGAGACGGGGAGCAATGCCCACGAAGTCGCCGAGCTCATTGACAGGCTCAGGCGCCGCAGCGAGGAACACCTGTAGCATGCCTGCTGCTGCCGCTCACGTGTACCTCCTCCACGGCGAAGAGGACCTGCTCATTGACCAGGCGCTGGCGGCCCTGCTGGATCGGCTGGTGCCGGCAGAAGAACGCGACTTGAACCTGGACGTTCTGTGGGCCACAGAGATCGCGATCCCCGATCTCGTCACGCGTCTGGACACCCTCCCTTTCTTCGGGCGCCGCCGCGTGGTCGTGGTCAAGGACGCGGATGCCTGGAAGGCCCCCGAACAGGAACGGCTCGCCGCGTATCTGGAGCAAGGCGCGCCGCCCTCGGCGCTCATCCTGGTCGCCCAGGGACTGGACCGCCGGCGCAAACTGTACACTGCAATCCGCCGGATCGGAGAAGTACAGGAGTTTCCCCGGATGTCGGTGCGCCAGCTCCCGTCATGGATCGCCGAACGTGCCCGGCATGCCGGCCGCCGCCTGGATCCCGACGCCGTGGATGCCCTGGTTGCACTGGTGGGGCCGGGACTGCGACAGTTGAGTCTGGAGATGGAAAAGGTGTTTGCCTACGTGGGGGACCGCGATCGCATCGCGCGCCAGGATGTCGAGGCCGTCGTCAGCCGCGCATCGGAGAGTACGATTTTCATGCTTGTGGACGCGATCGGAGAACAGCGGGCCGGGCAGGCACTACGGCACCTGACCGAAATCCTGCGGGAGGAAGCGCCGCCGTACGTGCTATTTATGATCGCGCGGCAGTTCCGGATGCTCTATCGCGGCAGCGTTCTGCTGGCGCGCCGGAAACCATTCGCCGATTTGCAGGACGCGCTCGGCGCGCCTCCCTTTGTCGTTCGCCGGATCAGCGAACAGGCGCGTAACTTTTCGCCTGCGTCTTTCCCCGGCATCTTCGTCCGCCTGCAGGAGGCCGACCGCGCGATTAAGAGTACGGGGCACCCCCGTCTGGCGCTGGAGACGCTCATCGCGGATCTATGTCTGCCCAGACGCGAACTGACGGGAACAGGGGAGCGTGGGGGCGCGGAAACGCGGGTTTGACAGCGGGATCGTCTGTCAGGGGGTTTGCGTTTTCCCGTTTCCGCGTTTTCCCGTGTCCGTCATTGGCTTTCGCATCAGCCGGGACTTCTTCCGCGCCGCAGTATTCTGGTGAATGATCCCTTTGCGGGCAGCTCGATCCAGCTCTGACAGTGCCTGGGCAAGCCTATCGGGACTGGTCAGCGGACCTTTGGTCAGGGTCTTCAGGCGCGAGAGCACGGCCTGATTGCCGACCCGCCGTTTCTCGGATTGCCGCTTGTGTTTGAGACCTGACCTGGATCGTTTGGCCACCGGTGCCTCCCCGTCGTTACGTACAATCGCTCGGTTATCCTAACACGACATGGCCGTCGCCCACAAGGACGGCCCATCGGGAGGGACGCGTCCCTCAGCCGAGATCGATGTCCCGGAAACGACCCACCGCAGTGGAGGTGGGCTGAGGACCTTGGGCCGGGGACCAGAAGAGCGGCTAAGGAGTGACTCAGTTACTGGTCCCCTTTGCCCAACGTCCTCATCCCACCTCCTGGTTCGAGCTTACGGTTCCATCCGAAGTGAGACCGGACGGCCCTCGGAGACGGGACCCGTAACTCAATCACTCCATAGCCGCACTTCGGGGCCCGGTCCGAGGGCCGTCCGGTCTCACCCGGCCTGGCAGCAACCTTGGATGATTGTTCCTCATGCCATACCTGATTTTGGGAAGGATGCTCTGGTGAAGGCGTTGCTCGACCAGGGTTGAAGGTTGAAGGGTAATGGCGGAAGACGGACTGCCGTCGCCTCAGCGCCTCGCCCGGGCTGCGTCGCTCATGGCCGTCGCGACAGTCGCCAGCCGCGCGTTGGGGCTGCTTCGCGAGGTGGTCGCCGCGTGGCTGTTTGGTGCCACGAACGCCAAAGCCGCGTACGTGATCGCGTACTATCTGCCGTTCTTCGTCCAACGGCTCCTCCTCGGCGGCACGCTCAGCATTGTCTTCATCCCCACGATCAGCCGGTACCTGGCCCACAACGATCTGGCAGAGGCCCGGCGCCTCTCCGGGAGTCTATTCACTCTGGTGCTCCTCGCCGGGGTGGCCATGGTGACCCTGGGCTTCGTGGTGGCGCCGCTGCTGGTTCCAGTCGCCGCCCCCGGGTTTGCGGCGTCGCCAGAGCTGTTGGAACTGGCGGTGCAACTGACCCGGATCATCTTCCCCGCCATGTTGTTCCTGGCGCTGTCCGTCTTCGTCACCGGATTCCTGCAGGCGCACCATGACTTCACGGCGTCTGCGCTCGCGCCGCTCCTGTTCAATATCACGATCATCACCGGTACGTTGTTGCTGGGGCCGCGGATCGGCATCCGGGGGCTGGCCTTCGCCTGGATCGCAGGGACGGCAGCGCAGTTCCTCGTCCAACTGCCCGCAGCGCGCCGGTACGGGTTACGGATGGGGCCGATTGACCTCGCCCATCCGGCCGTGCGCGAACTGGCGCGCCTCGCGGTGCCGGCGATGCTGGGGCTGGCGATTGTGGAGATCAACGCGTACGTGGATCGATTCTTTGCGTCGATGCTGCTTGCCCAACCCACTGCTAACCCCGTCGCTGTGCTCGACTATGCATACGAGATCGTGCAGGCTCCCGTCGGCATCTTTGCCATCTCCATCGCCACCGCCGTCTTCCCGCTGCTGTCCCGCCACGCGGCCACCGACAGCCGTGATGATCTCCGGGGCACGTCTTCGCTGGCGCTGCGCACGCTCTTAGCTGTCATCTTGCCGGTGACGGCGCTGGCGCTCGCCCTGCGCGAGCCGTTGGTCCGGCTGATCTTCCAGCGCGGCGAGTTCGGACCTCTGGCCACACACGCGGTGGCGGCAACGCTGGCAGGCTACGCCGTAGGGCTCCCGGCCATCGCCGCCTATTATGTCGTGACCCGAACGTACTACGCGCTGCAGGACATGGCGACACCCGTGCGCATCGGGGTGACGATGGTGATCGCGAACGCTGTACTCGACTACCTCTTGATGCAGATATGGGGCGTGGTGGGAATTGCCCTGGCCACGTCCATCGTGTCGGCGGCCAACGTCGTGCTACTCCTGTGGCATCTCCGCCGCCGGCTGGGCCGCGTGGACGGCCGGCGCATAGCGTCGACGTCCCTGCGCACTGGGACCGCCGCCGTCGCAGCCGGTCTGCTCATGGCCGCAGTGGCGGAAGTGGTCCGTCCGGTGGGGCTGGCCGGGCAGAGCGTTCAGGTCGGCGGGGCAGCCCTGGCCGGTGCCCTGGCGTACGTAGGAATGTGCCGCCTCTTGAGCGTGGAAGAACTCCGCGTCGCTCTCGAACTGCTGCGTCGGCCCGTACCAACTTCGCAAGGGTAGACGGTGGTCCCAGGCGCAGAGCGCCGCGAAGTGGTACCGGCTGCCCTGTGCCGCTGGTGCGTTGACACTGGTTTTTGCACGGTGCTATCGTTAGGGAGACTTTAGCACTCACTCGTGTTGAGTGCTAACTGTCGACAACGGGCACCTCAGCGCTCCGGCAGCGACCGTACGCGTCAGGCGACGCAGTCAGTACCGGACTTCGCGAGCTAGGCGGCCGGTTCCGAGCACCTGTCGCGCCAAGTCGGTACGGGCCGCACCTGCCGGGATGTCCCCACCGGGGAGCGATGCCGTGCTGCCTGAGCTGGACACGCGCAAACAAGAGATCTTGCGGACGGTGATCCGTTCGTATATCGAGACCGCCGAGCCTGTAGGGTCGGAGGTCGTCGCGCAGCGGGGCCGCCTGGGTGTCAGTTCGGCAACCATCCGCAATGAAATGGCGACGCTGGAGGAACGGGGGTATCTCGTCCAACCGCACACTTCGGCCGGGCGCATCCCCACCGATCACGGCTACCGGGTCTATGTGAACTCGCTAGCGGACCAGGAAGAACCCCTGTCGGCGGGGGAGCGGCTGCGGCTCCGCCGGCGCCTTGTTACGGCGCTGCGGGAACGGACGCGAGTTCCAGAAGAGATCGCCCGGACGCTTGCCACCGAAACAAACTATGCATCGGTTGTGTCTCAATTGCACCGCTACTTCCACCTGGAGGGCGCGGCGAACATTCTCACCCAGCCAGAATTCCGCGATGCCCGAACGGCGCGGCCTGTACTCGAAGCGCTGGAGCGCGAAGAGGTCATCGCCGACCTGCTGGAAGACACACCTGAACAGCGGGTCTCGATCACGATTGGTAGCGAGCAGCGCGTCGAGAACCTCCGGGGCTGCAGTGTGGTAGCCTCCGTCTACCGGATTGGAGGCCGGTCCGTGGGAGCCTTGGGCATTGTGGGTCCCACCCGCATGCCCTATGCGAGGGTCATCTCGCTCGTCCGCTACCTGGCCGAGAGCCTCAACGACGTGCTGGCCGAGCTTTCGTAGGTTTCCATGGCCGACTTCTATCAGATCCTGGGAGTGGATCGGAACGCGACGCAGGATGAGATCAAGGGCGCGTTCCGCCGGCTCGCCCGGGAGCACCACCCCGATGTGCGCAAGGACGACCCCAAGGCCAACGAACGCTTCAAGGAGATCAACGAAGCCTACCAGGTCCTCAGCGACCCGCAGCGCCGGGCGCAGTACGATCGCTTCGGGACGGTACAGCACGTTCCCGCTGACGATGTGCCGGGTGGGGGGTTCGGCCCGTTCGATGACATCTTCGACATTTTTTTTGGCCGGCGGGCCGCGGGAGTGGACCGCGACGCACCCGAAGCGGGCGCCGATCTACGTTACGACCTTGAACTATCGCTGGAAGAAACGTCGACCGGAGTCGAGAAGACCATCGAGATCGAGCGGCTGGAGACCTGTCCCAGGTGTTTTGGGACCGGAGCGGAGCGTGGATCAGCGCCTGAGCAGTGTCCTACCTGCGGGGGACGTGGCGAAGTTCGGCGCTCACAGCGCACCGTGTTTGGATCCTTCATGCAGATCTCCACCTGCCGTACCTGCGGCGGGACCGGGACGGTCCTCCGCGATCCCTGCACCCAGTGCCGCGGGAGCGGCCGGGCCGCGGCGAAGCGCACAGTCACGGTGAGCATCCCGCCGGGAGTTGACAGCGGCATGCGGCTGCGCATCGCCGGCGAGGGCGAAGCCGGGCTCCGCAGTGGTCCGCGCGGCGACCTGTACGTCTTCATCCATCTGCGGCCGCATCCAGTCTTTCAGCGGCAGGGCAAGGATCTCTATTGCACCGTCCCCATCACGATCTATCAGGCGGCGTTAGGTGATGACATCGAGGTGCCGACCCTGGAGGGTCCCATCACGCGCACGGTCTCCGCGGGGGCGCAACCCGGGACGGTCATCACGGTGAAGGGGAAGGGGATGCCGGATGCGCGCGGCAACCGCGGCGATCTTCACGTACGGCTGGATGTGCGCGTGCCCACCGACCTCACGGACGAGGAACGGACCCTGCTCCGCCAGCTGGCGACGCTGCGCGGACTCAGCATGAAACCGCAGCGCAGGAAGAAGATCGCGGACAAAGTCAAAGACATCCTCCAATGATGCGCGGTCCTGGAAGTAGAACGCAGAGCGCAGAACGCAGAGCGCAGGAAGCGGATCGCCCGATCCCGACAGTCTGCGTTCTGCCTTCTGCGTTCCGCGTTCTGTTCCTATGAAATGGGTCGAGATCACCGTGACGACGGCTCCGCAGGCGGTCGAGGCCGTCGCCAATATCCTGCTGGAGTGCCGCACCGGAGGCGTCGAAGAGGCCTATCCTTCGCCGGGCCTTGTGCGACTGCGCGGGTACCTACCCGTCGGGCCTGCCGCCGAGGTGATCCTCGCCGCGATCGAGCAGCGCATCCGGGCATTGCCGGGCTTCGGCCTGGAAATCGAACCCGGCCGCATCGAGACAACCGTCGTCGAAGACTCCGGTTGGGCTCACGCCTGGAAGAACCACTTCAAGCCGTTTGCCGTCGGTCGCCGGCTCTGGGTGACTCCGACCTGGCATAATGCGCCTCCTCCCTCCCCGCGGATCGTGATCGAACTCGATCCCGGCATGGCATTCGGCAGCGGACTGCACGCGTCGACGCAGTTATGCCTGACGGTGCTTGAGGACCGTCTGCAACGCGGCGCGCGGGTCTTCGATATCGGCACCGGCTCCGGGATCTTGTCGATCGCCGCAGCCAAACTCGGTGCCGGCGCGGTCCTCGCCGTCGATCTCGATCCGGTTGCGGTCGACGTCGCGCGCCAGAACGTTGCCTACAACGGTGTGGCGGACCGTGTGGAGGTGCGGGAGGGCGATCTGCTCAGTGGGATCGCAAGCCAGGCCGACGTGATCCTGGCGAATCTGACTGCCGACATCCATCTGGATTTCCTCCCTGCAGTCCCAGCCCACACTATCCGCGGAGGGCTCATCGTAGCTTCGGGGATCGTCTCCGACCGGCAGATCGAGGTGGAAGCGGTGGCACGGGCCTGCGGTCTGCACGTCGAGGAAGTCCGCCGTGACGCGGAGTGGCGATGCCTCGTACTGCGAGGGACCGGGGACCAGGGACCGGGGACCAGGCACCCCCAGGCGGAGCCATAGCGATCAGACGCTTCTTCGTGCCTCTGGGCTCCATCGTCGGTGCGCAGGTTTCGTTTCCGCCCGATCAGGCCCGGCACGTCGCCACCGTGTTGCGATTGCGACCGGGCGACCGTGTGGTCGTATTTGACGGCACGGGCACCGAATACCTCGCCGAGTTGGAGACCGTGACGCCCACACGGACGGCCGCGCGAATCATCGAGACGCATCGCGGCGTGAGCCCGGCGCTGCACCTCGCGCTCCTGCAGGGGGTGCCCAAGGCTGCGAAGATGGATGACATTGTGCGGATGGGGACCGAGCTAGGTGTGAGCGAGTTCATTCCGTTCATCTCCGCCCGCACGGTCGCCGTAGGGCGAGGACGCGTGGGGCGCTGGCTTCGCATTGCGGTGGAAGCGGCGAAGCAATGCCGCCGTCGCGATGTGCCCGCGGTGCATACGCCCGCCCCGCTTCCGGCGGCGCTGGACCGGGTGGCCGGCTACGATCTGGTGCTCCTGCTCTGGGAAGGAGAGGAGAGCCGTACGATCGCGCAGGCGCTGGTCGCGAACGGCCGGGCCAAGCGTGTCGCCATCGTGATCGGTCCGGAGGGAGGTTTTGCACCAGAGGAGGTCGCGCAGGCGACCGCGAGGGGCGCTGTGCCGGTCACGATGGGGCCGCTCATCCTGCGGACCGAGACCGGCGGTGTGGCGGCTCTGGCGATGGTGTCGTACGAGTTGATCCTGCGGCCGGCGGCGGGCTCCCAGTAGGACGCATCCTTAATTCATGTCCCCGCATGCCCATGTCTCAGGAATGGGAAAAACCATGATGATCGCAGACCCGGTGGCTGAACAGCCCGGTCGCTGGTAGGTTGCGCATCGCCAATCGGGTGCCGGAAGGAGTCAGGCCGGTTCTCGATAATACTCATCTCAACGCGCGCGACCATTAACGGTACCCCGGGAGGGACCATGGTTGCCCAGTCAACATACGTCCGTCAGGAGCCCGTATCCGAGGGCTCTTCTTTTGTGCCCGCCGATCCGGCCTGGCTTGTTCTCGAGGACGGCGTGGCGTTTCAGGGCGTGCGCATCGGAGCGTCCCGCGAGGCGGGAGGCGAAGTGGTCTTTACCACGAGCATGACCGGGTATCAGGAGGTGGTGAGCGATCCCTCCTACCGCGGGCAGATCGTGGTGATGGCCTACCCCTTGATCGGCAACTACGGTTTCAGCCCCGAAGCCTGGGAGGCGCCGGGTCCGCACGTCGCCGGATTCATCGTGCGCGAAGCGACATCGGTCGCCTCTCACCACCTCTCGCGAGAGACCCTTCACCGTTTCCTGCATCGGCACGAGGTCGCCGGGCTCTCCGGCGTCGACACGCGGGCGCTGGTGCGCCATCTCAGGATGCATGGCCTCCAACGTGGAGTCATCGCCGACGATGCAAGTGTAGAGACGGAGGCGCGGGCAGCGGCGATCCCGTCGCTGTCTCAGCAAGATCTGGTCGGTCAGGTCTCCCGCGCCTCGCCACTCGTGCTGCCGGGCCAGGGACCGCGCATCATGATCCTCGACTGCGGCGTGAAGGCGGGGATCGTTGAGGCGCTCCGGCGCAGAGGGTGCGAAGTCGTCCTGGTACCCCACACGACGTCGGCGGAGGAGATACGGGTCTTTGCCCCGGATGGCGTGTTGCTGTCCAACGGCCCAGGGGATCCTGCCATCCTCGGAGATGTGATCGGGACTGTTCAGTCCCTCATGGAGACATATCCGGTGATGGGGGTGTGCCTGGGGCATCAACTCCTGGCGCTGGCCTGTGGGGGCCGTACCTATAAGATGAAGTTCGGTCATCGCGGGACCAACCAGCCGGTGATCGAGATGCCTGCGGGGCTTTCGACGGGGCTCAGGCCAGGCCGGGTGATGATCACCACGCAGAACCATGGGTTCGCGGTGGACCCTCACCTCCCCACTTCCCTTGAGGTCACGCACCTGAACCTCAACGATGGGACCGTGGAGGGGATCCGGCATCGTGATCTTCCGGCCTTCTCCGTACAGTTTCACCCCGAGGGGCGTCCAGGGCCAACGGATGCCGAGTTCCTCTACGACAGATTTCTTGGTCTTGTCCGGGAGCGAGCGCACCACGGTAGTTGAAAAGTTGGAAAGTTGGAGCGTTGGAACGATGAGCGCCAGAGCCCTGTCGTGCGGTTGACTTTCCGACTCTTCAACTTTCCAACTCTCCAACTCCGTCGAGGCGGGACCACCGATGCCTAAGCGGGCCGACATCAGGAAGGTCCTTGTCATCGGCTCTGGACCGATTATCATCGGCCAGGCTGCTGAGTTTGACTACTCCGGCACCCAGGCCTGCCGCGCCCTCAGCGAGGAGGGCATTGAGGTCGTCCTTGTCAACAGCAACCCGGCCACCATCATGACCGATGTCGAGGTGGCCGACCGCGTCTACATCGAGCCGTTGACCCCTGAGTTTGTGGCGGCGGTCATCGCGGCGGAGCGCCCTGACGGACTGCTGGCCACCCTGGGAGGTCAGACCGGTCTGAACCTCGCGCTGGCTCTGGCCCAGGCCGGGATCCCGGATCGGTATGGCGTGTCGCTGCTCGGAACGCCGCTGCTGGCCATCCAGAACGCCGAGGACCGGGAGCGATTTCGAACTACCATGGTGCGTCTCGGGCAACCCGTGCTGGAGAGCAGGCCGGCGCACACGGTCGGGGAGGCGCTCCAGGCCGGCGCGACCCTCGGCTATCCGGTGGTGGTACGGCCGGCGTTCACGCTTGGGGGAACGGGCGGTGGCATCGCCGCAGATCCACATGCGCTGACCGCGGTAGCCGCGGAAGGTTTGCTGGCCAGCCCTATCGGCCAGGTGCTGGTTGAGCGCAGCGTGCGAGGATGGAAGGAGATCGAATACGAAGTGCTCCGCGATGACGCGGGCACGGCGATCACCATCTGCAATATGGAAAATGTCGATCCGATGGGGATCCACACCGGTGACAGCGTTGTGGTCGCGCCCTCGCAGACCCTTTCCGATACCGACTATCAATGCCTGCGGACCGCGGCGCTGCGCATCATCGACGGGTTGGGCATTGCCGGGGGGTGCAACATCCAGTTCGCACTGGATCCCGCCAGCGACGCCTATTTTGTGATCGAGGTCAACCCGCGCGTGTCGCGCTCGTCGGCGCTGGCAAGCA